>NZ_VDEV01000038.1:0-10675 GCF_006151685.1 Arthrobacter sp. BB-1 | reverse complement strand
CCAGGCCGACCAAAACCCACAACAACACCCCAATCACTCAGGTGTTGCAACGACCCCTTGAACCCGCCCCAAACGCTCTATCACCCGGTGATAGAGCGTTTGGGTTTTTCCGGCGGTAAGTGAGAGAGCGTTTCCGGCGGCGGCGGGAACCGAATGCATTGTGCCCTTCGTCACCATGAGGATTAAGTTACGAAAAGCTTGCGTAATGACGACAAGGGTAGGCTAGCCTTACTTAGGTTTGCTTCATTCACCTAAGGAGTTCCGTGACATCCCCCCTTTTCCCCGGGCGCAACACTTCCCGGCGCACGCTGTTCAAGTCTGCCGGTAAGGCAACCGCAGTCCTCGCCGCCGCGGCACTTACCCTCTCCGCCTGTTCAACAGGACCGGCGTCCTCCACTGCCGACGCCAGCGCCTCCAGTTCCAGCAGCTCCCAGTTCCCCGTCACCATCGAGCACGTTTACGGCGAGACCAAAATCGAGAAGCAGCCCACACGTGTAGCCACCGTTTCCTGGGTCAATGACGACGTCGCCATTGCCCTGGGTGTAGTCCCCGTGGGTGTTCCCAAGAACGAGTGGGGCGGCAACGAGCAGGGCTCCACCCCCTGGAAGGACGCTGCCCTTGAGGAGCTCGGCGCCGGCTTCGGTTCCGACAAGGCCCCGGTCCAGTACTCCGAGGCCGACGGCATCAACTTCACCGAGATCGCCAAGCTCACTCCGGACGTCATCCTCGCCGCCTACTCGGGCCTGACGGAAGAGGACTACAAGAAGCTCAGCGAGATCGCCCCCGTGGTGGCCCACCCCGAAGTTGCGTACGGAACGTCCTGGCAGGACTCCACCTCCATCATCGGCAAGGCGCTCGGCAAGGATGCGGAAGCCACCAAGCTGGTCTCCGACACCGAGGCCACCATCAAGGAAAAGGTCGCAGAATACCCGCAGATCGCCGGCAAGAGCTTCATCTACGGGAACCTCGAGCCCGCCTCCGCCGAGGGCGTCAACGTCTACACGGCCAATGACAACCGTCCCCGGTTCCTCTCCGAAATCGGCATGAAGCTTGCGCCCGTGGTTGAAGAGAATTCCAAGGGCTCCAAGGAATTCTTCATCCCCTGGTCCGCTGAAAAGGCCAACGAGCTCGAATCGGACATGTTCGTCACCTGGGTGCCGGACGCCGCCACCGCGGACTCCATCAAGTCCGATCCCCTCCTCGGCCAGATCCCGGCCATCAAGACCGGCGCGCTGGTGGCTGATTCGGACAACACCCTCACGCTGTCCATCTCCGCTTCCTCTCCGCTGAGCCTGCCGTGGTCGCTGGACACGTTCCTGCCGCAGCTGGCCACCGCAGCGGACGCAGTGAAGTAAGCACCTTCCATGACGCAGAGTACGACGACGGCGGCGCGCCAAGAGCCGGGGTCCGGCACCTTCGTGCCGGCCAAGGGAGCAGTTGACACTGCCCCCGCCCGCGCTTTCGGGGGGAAGCGCGCCGCCTGGCTGCTGGCCGCCGTCGTTGTACTTGCCCTGCTGGCCGGGGCCTCCCTGGCCGTCGGCGCCAGGGGGCTGTCCCTGGCCACCGTCTGGCAGGCGCTGGCCGCGTTTGATCCCGCAAACGGCGACCATGCCGTGGTCCATGCCCGCATTCCCCGTACCGTCCTTGGCCTGCTGGCCGGCGGCGCACTGGGGCTGGCGGGTGCAGCCATGCAGGGCGTGGCCAGGAATCCGCTCGCCGACCCGGGCATCATGGGCGTCAACGCCGGAGCTGCCCTTGCGGTGGTCACCGGCATCTACGTCTTCGGTGTCGGCTCACTCTCCGGCTACATCTGGTTCGCTTTCGTCGGGGCCGCAGCCGCCGCCGTCGTGGTTTACCTCATTGCCTCGCTGGGCCGGGACGGCGCCACCCCCATGAAGCTTGCCCTGGCAGGCGCGGCGCTGAACGCCGGCCTGTACTCCCTGATGAATGTCATCCTGGTGTCCAGCCAGGACACCCTGGACCGCTTCCGTTTCTGGCAGGTGGGCGGTATCGCCGGACGCGACTGGTCCGTAGTGCTGTCCGGACTGCCCTTCCTCGCCGCCGGCGCGGTCATCGTGCTGCTGACCGGTCGCGTCCTGAACAGCCTGGCCCTCGGGGACGACATAGCCCGCGGCCTCGGCCAGAGGGTAGGCCTGGCCCGCGGCGTCACAGCCCTCGGTGTGGTGCTGCTGTGCGGGTCCGCCACGGCGCTGGCCGGCCCCATTGCCTTCGTTGGCCTGGTCATTCCGCACGCCGTCCGCTTCCTGACCGGCCCCGATTACCGCTGGATCCTGCCGTTCTCGCTGGTCCTCGCGCCGGCGCTGCTCCTGGGCGCGGACATCATCGGCCGCGTGGTGCTCCTTCCCGGCGAAGTCCCGGCCGGCATCATGACGGCCCTCGTGGGCGCCCCCGTTTTCGTCTGGCTGATCCGCCGCGGGAAGGGAGCCGGGCTGTGAACCTCACCAAGTCCCGCGAGATAACATTTGACGGCAGTCCGGCGGTAAGACACTCCGGTTTCCTGCCATTTCGCAGCGGCCTGAACCGGACTGCGCTCCTGGCCGCCGCCGTCGTGGTCTTGTTTGCGGTGTCCGTCCTGCTGGGCAGCTACACCGTCACCATCCCGGACTTCTTCAAAATCCTGATCGCCCACCTGACCGGCGGTGAGAAGATCCCGGGCGCCAGCTTCATCGTGATGGAGAACAAGCTGCCGCGGGCCGTTATCGGCACCATGATCGGGCTCGCGTTCGGGCTGGCGGGCGCCCTGTTCCAGACGATGCTCCGCAATCCGCTGGCCAGCCCGGACATCATCGGCATCAGCTACGGCGCCAGCGCTGCCGCTGTGGTGGCCATCGTCATTTTCGGTGCCTCCGGGGCGGCCGTCTCGGGGGCAGCACTTGCCGGCGCGCTCGGCGTCGCGGCCCTCATTTACGCCATCTCCAGCGGCACCCTCAGCGGCAACGGCCGCGGTGACGCCGCCGGCAACCGCCTCATCCTGTCAGGGGTGGGGATCGCCGCCGCGCTGCATGCAGTGGTGAGCTTCCTGATGACCCGGGCAGATATCCGAACCGCAGCCGACGCGCTCGTCTGGCTCAACGGCTCCCTAAACTCCGCCAGCTGGGACCGCGCCGGTGTCCTTGCCCTTGCCCTGTTGGTCCTGCTTCCCGCCACGGCAGCCATCGCCGGCCCGCTGCGCATCCTCGAGCTCGGACCGGACGCCGCCGCCGGCCTGGGCATCCGGGTCGGCGCCACCCGCCTGGCGCTGGTGGTGGTTGCCGTTGCGCTTGCAGCGGTGGCGACGGCGGCCGCCGGCCCGGTCTCGTTCGTCGCCTTCCTGGCGGGTCCCATCGCCCGCCGCTTCGCCGGTAAAGCCAGCCTCCCGGCGTCGGCCCTGGTGGGTGCGCTCATTGTCCTTGCGGCCGACTACGCGGCCGCCAACCTTGCCCCCCTGCTGCTGGACGGCACCGTCCTGCCCGTGGGCGTCATCACCGGCGCGCTCGGTGCCCCGTTCCTGCTGTGGCTCCTGGTCACGGCCAATCGAAAGGATGCCTGACGTGGCAGTTCTCAACGCCAAGGACCTGACGCTGAAATACGACCAGCGGTGCGTGGTGGACGGGCTCACCGCCGAGATTCCCGAGGGCAAGGTGACCATGATCGTGGGCGCCAACGCCTGCGGTAAATCGACCCTCCTGCGCGGCCTGTCCCGCCTCCTGAAACCCGCGGCCGGCGCAGTGACCCTCGACGGAAAGGACATCCACTCCCGTCCCGCGCGCGAGCTGGCCCGCACCCTGGGCCTCCTCCCGCAGCACCCCACCGCCCCGGACGGCATCACGGTCCGGGACCTGGTGGGCCGCGGCCGCTACCCCCACCTGGGCTTCTTCCGCAGCTGGAGGGAGGGGGACATGTCCCCGCATGATCTCGCCGTGCAGCGCGCGCTTGAGGCTACGGACACACTGGCCCTCGCAGGGCGGAACGTCGATGAACTGTCCGGCGGGCAGCGGCAGCGCGTGTGGATCGCGATGGCCCTGGCCCAGGAAACCGACGTACTGCTCCTCGATGAGCCCACCACGTACCTGGACCTTGCGCACCAGGTGGAGGTCCTGGACCTCGTCACGGACCTGAACCGCCAGCGCGGCACCACTGTGGCCATCGTCCTGCATGACCTGAACCTTGCCGCCCGCTATGCGGACAACGTCATCGCCATGAAGAACGGCGCCGTGGTGGCTGTGGGTTCCCCGCTCGAAGTGGTCACCGAAAGCCTGGTGCGCGATGTTTTCGGCCTCGAATCCCGCGTCATTCCCGATCCCGTGTCCGGGACACCCCTGATCATTCCCATCGGACGCCACCACATCCCCGTCAATGAACTGGAGCTCGTTTCATGAAGACTGAGGTAACCGCCGCCGCAAGGACGATGAACACCGAGCCCATGACGCTGGCGTTCGAAGTCACCGTCACGTCCGTCCAGGAACTCAGCCCCAACTTCCGGCGGATCACGTTCGGCGGGTACTCGCTGCGGGACTTCGGCGTCCACGGCGACACGCTGGACCTCCGGATCAAGCTCATGATCCCGTCCCTGGCGGCAGACGGCACACCCCTGCCCCTTCCGGTCTTCGAGATGACCTCCACCGGCTGGTACCGCGAATGGCTCGCCATGGATCCCGCCGTCCGGGGGTCGATGCGCACCTACACCGTCCGCCGGGCCCGGCTGGACGCGGTGTACCCAGAGATCGACGTGGATTTCGTGATGCACTTTGATGACCGTGGGCACGGCGGACCGGCCGCCAACTGGGCCCTTAACGCCAAGCCGGGCGACGCCATCACCATCATCGGCCCCAACAACCGGGCCGCGCACTGCATTACTGCAGAGGTCTACTCGGGCATCGAATGGCGCCCCGGGCTGGCGCAGCGCATCCTGCTCGCCGGCGACGAAACGTCCGTCCCGGCCATCTCCGCCATCCTGGAAAGCCTGCCCGGCTACATGACCGGCCACGCCTTCCTGGAGGTACCGGAGGCCGGGGACTTCCGGGAACTGACCTCACCGGCCAACGTCGAAATCACCTGGCTGGCGCGCGGTGCGTCCATCGGCCGGTCACGGCCGCACGGGGAACTGCTCCAGGAGGCTGTGCGCAAGGCCGTGCCCGTGCCTGGCTGGGTGGGCATCAAAGCGGCCGACGGCGGCGCGGGCCCCGAGCCCGAGGACGTCAACGTGGACGTGGACATCCTCTGGGAGACGCCGGCACGCATGGAGACCGCCGATATCCAGGCGAGCAAGAACCCCGACATGCCCGCCGGTGCCATGCCCTTCTACGCCTGGATCGCGGGCGAAGCCGGGGTCATCAAGGAGATGCGCCGGTACCTGGTGCGGGATGTCGGGATCGACCGGAAGCAGGTCGCCTTCATGGGCTACTGGCGGCAGGGCAAAGCCGAGGGGTAGCCCCGCCGGAAAGGGCTGCTTTACTGGTAGACGCGGACCCAGTCGACCTGCATCTGCGATGGCTTGGTGGCGGAGCCGTCCGGGAACCAATCCAGCTGCAATGTCTGCTTCATTACGGTAGAGGGCTGGTGCGCGGGGTTCGTGTCAGTGAAGGTCTTTACTCCGTCGACGTATCCGCTGATGCCGTCCGGGGTCCACTCCACCGCGTAGTTGTGCCACTGGGTGCCATCCACAGGCGTCGCCGCTGTGGTCTGGAAATCCGCTCCACCACAGGCGTAGTGCAGGAAGAACCTCATCACGGAGGTGACTGAGCTGCCCTCGGCATAATCGATCTCGGCGCAATTCGGGGCACTGTTGTTGTTGAGGATCAGGACCGGGTGGTATTTCGGATCCCGCGCATTGGTTTTCATGCGCGTTTCCCAACGGCCAAACCGTTGTTCCGCGAACTTTGCTGACATGCCTCCAGTGGTGCCGGCTGCGTCTCCGCTAACGGTGGCTACACCGTTTGCAACGGACCAAGCCTGGGGGCTGCGCAGGCCTTTGCCTGCATGCCCTGCACTGTTATATACACTCCATTTCGTCCGGTCCGGTGCGCCGGTGTAGGAGAATTCGTCGCCCGTCAGGACCGGCCCCCAACCGAAGGCGGTGGCTGCCTGCGCACCGTCGCCCGTCGTCGCGAGAGCCTGGCTGGCTGGCTGGGCGGCCGCAGGCGCAGGCGCTGCGACAGGCGCGGGCGGTGCGGCAGGCGCGGGCGCAGAGGGGACGGGTGTCGACTCGGTTGCCCCGGCCGCAGCTGGAGTCTGGCTGCTCGAAGCCGTGCCCGCCGGAGCTGCCGTGGCTGTGTCAGTTGGGCCTGGAGTGACAGGCGCGGACGTGCCGTCGGCCGAGGATGGGTCAGCCTCCCCGTTAGTCGTAGGGGCCAGGCCGCATCCTGTCAGGGACAAAGCACCCACGGTCATGACGATGGCTATTTTCTTGAACAAGATACCTCCGGGCTTATGGCAGGAAAAAATGACTGATGCACTTGAGGCGTTTACGAGTGCGGAGAGCATTTTTGGGCCCCCTTGGCGGGGCCAGAGCTAGCAGGCGCCGAAGGGGCGCAGCGGGGTCCAGTGATCGGGCGCCCGGGGCCCTGCATTGGGGCCGACCGCCCACGTTACCTGATCGTGACCATCGGTCGCAAAATGCCACAAGGACTCGGTAGCTGCTGATCGGACCGACCCTGGCCCAGATTCGCGGACTCTGCCGGCAGCTCTCGCCCTTCTGCACATCCTGGTTGCCGTGCGTTTACCTTGGCGTCTCTTTGGGTGGTTACTTTCGTCGGATGGGTTCTAATCCTCTGCTTCCTGAGACTGGGCGGCGGGTGTTTGTTGCCTTGGGCGACTCCTTTACTGAGGGGGTCGGGGACCGCGATGAGCGGTTGCCCAACGGGGTCCGGGGCTGGGCAGACCGGGTGGCGGAGAAACTGGCCAAAGCCCAGCCGGGCTGGCGGTACGCGAACCTGGCTATCCGGAGCAAACGCCTCCGGCAGATCATCAGCGAGCAGTTGGAACCGGCACTGGCCATGAAGCCCACCCTCGTAACGCTGTACGCCGGCGGCAACGACATCCTGGACCTCAAGACGGACATGGTGGCCTTGATGGCTGACTATGAGAATTTCGTTGGACAGCTGGCAGATACCGGAGCCACCCTGGTCCTCTTTACCGGATTCGACGTCAAGGTCTCAGCGCTGCTGGAACCGCTCAAGAAGCGCAACACCTTCTACAACCAGCAGGTGCGGGCCATTGCGGCAAAGCATGGCGCGGTACTTGTGGACTACTGGTCCCTCGAGGCCTTCCATGACCGGCGGATGTGGGACTCGGACCGGCTCCACATGTCCAAGGCAGGACACAAATACCTGGCAGGGCAGGTGCTGGACCAGCTGGGTGTGCCCCACAAGATCAAGCCCAAGGATTGGGAGCCTCCGTCACGGCCCAGCCTGCGCGAGTGGGAGCGGCAGCAGCGGCGCTGGTTCCACGACTGGGTGCTGCCGCTCTTCCACCGCAAGCTTCGTGGCGTCACGCTGGGGGACGAGCTGACCCCGCGGTGGCCGGAACCGGTCAAGGTGCCACGGAAAGGCGGGCTGAAGAAGCTGGCCGCCGAGTCCAACTTTCAGTGAGGCCAACTCGCGTCACCGGGCGGGCTCCACGCCTCAAAGGCGCGGGAGGATTCAGCTGTCCAGGAGGATTTCGTAGCCCGGCGCCACTCTTGCGGCGTGGAACTCCATGACTTCGAAGTCCGCAACCCCGTTTGTGTAGAAGGGGTCCTGCTTCAGGCAAGCGTCCAGGGTGGCACGGTCGGCCTGGGAGAGCAGCAGGCCGCCCGTCCGCGGCACCTTGCGGCCGGCGGCAATGAAGACTCCGTCATCGAAGGCCTTCTGCAGCCAGGAAATGTGGCCATCGTTATGGAAGTCCACGATGTCCTGCGGAACCCGGTAGCTCAGGGAGACAACATACATGGCCCCAGCCTACCGGCCGGCCCGGAGCCTACTTGAAGTATCAACCACGACGTCCTCGTAGAATGGAGGCATGACTGAACCGCGCTGGCTCAACGCCGACGAACGCCGGGCCTGGCTGGCCCTGGTGAGCATCAATACGCTGCTGCCGGCGACCCTGGACACCAAGCTCCACGCAGCGGGAAAGCTCTCGCTCTTTGACTACACCGTCCTGGCCATGCTCTCCGAGGCGGAGGGCCGATTCCTGCCGATGAGCGAGCTCGCCGCGCGCACCAGCGCCTCCCTGTCCAGGCTTTCACACGTAGTGACCAAGCTGCAGAAGCGCGGGTGGGTGGAACGGCAGCCGCATCCCCATGATGCCCGCGTGACCACGGCCCATATCACCGACGAGGGGATGGCAACCATCGTGGGCCTGGCGCCCGGCCACGTCGAGGACGTCCGCGACCTGTTCCTTGACGCCCTGACCGAGCAGGACGTCCTGGACCTTGCCCGGATCGGCGAGAAGGTAGTGGGCCGGCTGGATGCGGACCACTGGATCCTTCGGGAAAACTAGGGCTCGCCGGCCGCGGTTGGTTGCTTCCAACAACTGATGGCAAACTATCCGAATGGATTTCACAACCCGGTTCGTTGCCCTTGGTGACTCCTTCACGGAGGGTGTGGGGGACGACGATTCCACCCGCCCCAATGGTGTCCGCGGCTGGGCGGACCGCGTGGCCGAGCAGCTGGGGGCCGCTGACCCTGCCTTCGGCTACGCCAACCTCGCCATCCGCGGGAGGAAGCTCCGCCACATCCTGGCTGAGCAGGTGGACGCCGCCGTCGAACTTAAACCCACCCTGGTGAGCATCTACGCAGGCGCCAATGACATCCTGCGCCCCAGGATAGACATCGATGACCTTTTGGTGGAGTACGACGACGCCATCGCCAAGCTGCGTGCCACCGGTGCCACCGTGGTGATGTTCACGGGCTTCGACGCGCGGGGTTCGAAGGTGTTCAGCACCATGCGCGGACGCACGGCGATCTACAACGAACTGGTCCGCGGGATCGCCGGAGACCATGGTGCGCTGCTGGTGGATTACTGGCGCTTCAGCGAGTACTACGACTGGGGCATGTGGGCGCAGGACCGGATGCACATGTCCGCCGCCGGGCACGCCAACATGGCCAAGCGGGTGCTGGACGTTCTTGAGCACGACCACTCCATCGACATCCCGCCGATGACCCCCGTCCCCGAACTCAGCGGACTGGATGCCCTCCGCGCCAACGCCCGCTGGTTCCGCGAGTACGCCGGACCCTGGGTGGTCCGCAGGGTCACCGGAAAGTCCTCCGGGGACGGCCTGGCGCCGAAGTACCCACAGCTCACGCGGCTGTGATCGCAAGGCCCCCTTATACACCTTCCGGCGCCCAATTGGTCTTTAATTGCGTGAACTCGTAGACTTGGTAGGCGCTAAGTGCGCGGAGCGTGCGCAATTGCTCCGGTTGCCCGGTAGTTTCTCCAGGGTGGCCGGTAGTTAGGGGCTCAAGTTGCGTGACTAACCGTTGCCCTTCTTCACTTTTGGGTCGCCCTTAGCAGCATGGTCCAGCAGCAGATATGCGGATCATTACTTTCAATTCTTGAGGAGAAGTCATGGCAGCACACTGCCAAGTGACCGGAGCCGAGCCGGGCTTTGGGCACAGCATTTCGCACTCGCACCGCCGCAACAAGCGTCGGTTCGATCCGAACATTCAGAAGAAGCGCTACTGGGTTCCGTCCCTGCGCCGTAACGTCACGCTGCAGGTTTCTGCACGTGGCATCAAGACCATTGACGTACGCGGCATCGACGTAGTCGTTGCCCAGATCTTGGCTCGTGGGGTGAAGCTCTAGTGGCTAAGGACAAGGACGTACGTCCGATCATCAAGCTCAAGTCGACCGCGGGAACGGGTTACACCTACGTAACCCGCAAGAACCGTCGTAACGATCCGGACCGCATGGTCCTGAAGAAGTACGACCCCAAGATCCGCCAGCACGTCGAATTCCGAGAGGAGCGCTAAACATGGCTAAGAAGTCCAAGATTGCTCGCAACGAGCAGCGCAAGGTCATCGTTGAGCGTTACGCTGCAAAGCGCCTCGAGCTGAAGAAGACCCTGGTTGACGAAAACGCAACCGACGAAGCACGCGAAGCAGCCCGCCTGGGCCTGCAGAAGCTGCCCCGCAACGCGTCCCCGATCCGTCTGCGTAACCGCGACATCATCGACGGCCGCCCCCGCGGTACCTTCCAGAAGTTCGGTATCTCCCGTGTCCGCTTCCGCGACATGGCCCACAAGGGTGAACTTCCGGGCATCACCAAGTCTTCCTGGTAATTCAGCCCCGCTGATACTAGCTGCTTGAAAAGGGCCGGCAACCTCACGGTTGCCGGCCCTTTTGCGTCTCAGGATTCTCCAGCCTCGTCCCATGAGTAGGCAGCCGGCCACTGTGCTGCAGCACACAGGAATGAAGTACGACGCCGGATGGGCCTCCGTGGGTGCCCATGGGCGGTTTCGCCGCGGAAACACGGGGATTCTGGCCCCTTGCCAGGGGGATTTGCGGAGGTGCCCGGGGAGGTGTATTGTTTTCTAAGTCGCCGCGAGGGAGACAGCGAAGAGCTGGTTACCGCGGGCGGCCAAAACCCCCAAAATCAAGACCAAATCTGGTAGGGCTTTCGAGCGCTCCTGAAGAGGTGGGGACGACTTCCCCCCGATGAGAATCCTGAAACACGGATTTGCATCGGAGCGGCGAGT
>NZ_VDEV01000037.1:0-4689 GCF_006151685.1 Arthrobacter sp. BB-1 | reverse complement strand
ACAACGTCAGGGCCCTACTGCTTTAACCACCCACCACACCCGGGATGCTCTCCCACTCACCGCGCCCTCCCCCGCGGGGGAGGTTCTCCCACTTAACGTTGCCACGGCGGGCCCACTCTAGACTTACCGTCATGACCCCGAACTCCAGAGGCCCACAGGCCCGCCGTGCCACCATCCTGGATGTTGCGGCCGCCGCAGGAGTATCCAGGCAGACCGTTACCCGTGCCATGAACGACATGCCTGGAATCAGCGCCGCCACACGGGAGCGTGTCCAGGCGCTGGCTACTGAGCTCGGCTATTCCCCCAGCCGCTTCGCAAAGGGCTTGGTGCAGGGCGCCCGGACCTCACTTGGACTGGCTATTCCGGACCTCACGAACCCGTATTTTCCGGCCTTTGCATCCAGCGTGGTGGAGGAAGCCACCCAGCGGGGCTGGAACGTGGTGATGGATGATTTTGGCCACGGCAGCGGAAGCGGCCTGGACGCCGTCGCCCGGCTCGCGCCCCAGGTTGACGCCCTGATCGGCTACTTCGGGGCCAGCTCGCATGAAGCCCAGTCCATGATGGGACGGCGTCCCGTGGTGGTGCTCGATTATCCGGTCGGACAGGCCGCCGGCCGGATCTCCTTCGACTACGTCCACGCGGCGCGGCTGGCACTGGGGCACCTCCATGCGTCACATCGCCGGCACATCGCCTACCTGGACTCGGACCAGGATGGGCCGGCCACAACGCGTGGGCTCGCTGTTGCCGCAGCGGCCGCCGAAACCGGCCTCGAAATCATCACCTGCCAGGCAGCGGATACAGCCCCGGCGGCACGGGAAGCAGTCCGCTCACTGCTCGAGGGGCACGGCACACTGGACGGGCTCCTGGTGTTCAACGACCTGATGGCCGCCGGAGCGCTCAAAGCCCTGCACGACGCACGTAGGGCGGTGCCGCGGGACTGCGCAGTGATCGGAATGGACGGCATACCGCTGGGCGAACTGGTCACGCCCGAGCTGACCACGCTCGCCCTGGACCTGCGGGCAGTAGGCCGGGCCGCCGTCGGCCTCGTGGCAGATCTGCTGTCCGGCACAGTGGAGGCCGGAAGCCCGGACGCAGCCCTTGTCCTCAAGCACCAGTTGGTACTTCGCCAGTCAGCCTGACCCTTCTCAAAGTACTCGCGAACGGATACGCTGGACCGGTGCCCGTGAACGTTCACGTTTGGCGCAGCGAGCCACAGGTTCTGCAGGACCACAGCCCAGCCTCCCCTGAAGCAAGGACAACCCATGCCAGCTCTATCGTCGGCCGCCCTGGCGGACAGCCTGCCCCAGTTCGCCCCCGGTTCAGCAGGCCGAAGCCTGGCTCTGGGTGCCGGAGAGACCAGGGACCTGGAGTCCGTCGCGCCGGGCAAGGGCACCTTGCCCCCGCGCGCCTACCTGCACAGCGACGCGCCGCGGTTGTCGCTGAACGGGGACTGGCAGTTCCGCCTCAGTCCCGGCATCCGGGTGGCACCGCAAGCCGGCTGGCAGCAGGGCGGGGACTTGGATGGATTCGAGAGCCTGCCCGTGCCGTCGAGCTGGCCCATGCACGGGCACGGCTCCCCCGCCTACACCAATGTCCAGTTTCCCTTTCCCGTGGAGCCACCCCATGTTCCGGAAGCCAACCCCATTGGGGACCATGTAGTCGCCTTTGAAGCCGGCCCGGAATTCTTCCCGCACGCCCTGTTGCGGTTCGACGGCATCGAGTCCGCGGGAACCGTGTGGCTGAACGGGGTAGAGCTCGGAACCACACGCGGCAGCAGGCTTGCCCATGAATTCGATGTGTCCGGGATCCTGGTGCGCGGCAAAAACACCCTCGCTGTGCGAGTGGCGCAGTTCTCCGCCGCCAGCTACGTGGAGGACCAGGACATGTGGTGGCTCCCCGGCATCTTCCGGGATGTCACCCTGCAGGCAAGGCCGGCCGATGGCATCGACGACGTCTTCGTCCACGCCGGCTACGACGCCGCAACCGGCGAAGGCATCCTCAAGGTTGAGGTGACCCGGGGAGGACAGGCGATTGACGCCGTCGTCCGCGTTCCGGAACTGGACGTGGAACTGTCCGCAGGCGCTGAACTGCGCGTCCCCGCCGTCGAGCCCTGGTCTGCGGAGATGCCACGGCTCTATGGAGCTACCGTCACCGCGCCCGGCGAGTCGGTGGAACTGCAGCTAGGGTTCCGCAGCATCGTCATCGAAGACGCCCAGTTCAAGGTCAACGGGCGGCGGATCCTGCTGCGCGGCGTCAACCGCCACGAACACCACCCGCGCCTTGGCCGCGTGGTCCCCCGGGACGTGGTGGAGGCCGAACTGCGGCTCATGAAGCAGCACAATATCAATGCCATCCGGACCTCCCATTACCCGCCGCACCCGGATTTCCTGGCCCTGGCGGACCAGTTCGGCTTCTACGTTGTCCTCGAATGCGACCTCGAAACGCATGGATTCGAGAGCGCGGGCTGGGACCGGAACCCGAGCGACGACCCGGAGTGGGAGACGGCCCTGGTGGACCGCATGCGCCGCACGGTTGAGCGGGACAAGAACCACCCAGCGGTGATCATGTGGTCGCTTGGCAACGAAGCGGGGACCGGCAGGAACCTCGCCGCGATGTCGCGTTGGACCAGGGACCGGGACCCTTCCCGCCCCATCCACTACGAGGGTGACTGGTCCTCCGCGCACGTCGACGTCTACTCCCGGATGTATGCCAGCCAGGCGGAGACGGCCCTGATCGGGCAGGGGATTGAGCCGGCCCTCGAAGATGCCGCCCTGGATGCCCGGCGGCGGGCGATGCCATTCGTGCTCTGCGAGTATGTCCACGCCATGGGGAACGGTCCCGGCGGCATGAGCGAATACCAGGAGCTTTTTGACAAATATCCGCGCCTGATGGGCGGCTTCGTGTGGGAATGGCTGGAGCACGGCATTACCGTCGCCTCTCCGGACGGTGGTGAGCATTACGCCTTCGGCGGGGACTTCGGTGAGGAAATCCACGACGGCAATTTCGTCACCGACGGCCTGGTTGATGCAGACCGCAAACCCCGGCCCGGGCTGCTGGACTTCAAGAAGGTCATTGAGCCGCTGCGCATCACGGTGGGCGGCGACTGGTCCCGGTTCACCCTGCGCAATGGGCAGGACTTCGCGGACACCACGGCGTTCAGCTTCCGCTACGCGGTGGAGGCCGACGGCGGGACCTTGGACGCCGGGACCGTCAACGTTCCGCCCGTGGCGCCCCAGGCGGAGACTGTCGTTCAGCTCCCCGTCAGTGTCGGTGCCCACGCCGCTGGCGTCGGCGCTGATGGGCCTGCCGTACTTACCGTCAGCGCAGTCCTCGGCACTGACTCCGCCTGGGCGGCCGAGGGCCATGAAGTTGCCTGGGGGCAGTCGGTGCGGGAGCCTGCCGCTCCGGAGGGGCCGGCACAGGCTGCCACTGTGCACGTCCAGGACGGCGAGCTGACGCTGGGGCCCGCTGTCTTCAGCCGGGTAACGGGAATGCCCACCTCCATAGGCGGTATCCCGGTGGAAAGGCTTGCCCTGAATCTCTGGTGGGCTCCCACAGACAACGACCTTGGACGGGAATGGGGCGGAGCCGACGAGCGTCCCCTCGCCACCCAATGGAAGGACGCCGGCCTCAACCGGCTCCACACGCGGTTGCTGGGCATCACTGCGGAGCCAGCGGCGGACCCCGCTGTCTGTTCTACTGCGGCAGGGGGCGGGGACGACGGCGGGCGGAAGGGAACAGCGGACGACGGCGGGCGGAAGGCCGGCGAGGTCCTGACTGTCCGGACGCGTGTAAGCACCGCCGACAAACAGTACGGCGTGCTTGTGGACTACGAGTGGACGAGCGATGGTGAGGCCGTTGGCCTTCGGACCACTGTCCGGCCCGACGGCAAGTGGGCGAACCACGGCTATGACGTCGAATGGGCGCGCATAGGGCTCGAACTTGTGGTGGGAGAAGAGGCAGGGCTGGTGAACTGGTTCGGTCAGGGCCCCCACCAAAGCTACCCGGACACGGGGCAGGGAGCCCGCACGGGCTGGTTCTCGCTGCCACTGTCGGAGATGGACGTGGATTACGTGCGGCCCCAGGAGTCTGGCGCCCGGTCCGGCGTACGGTCCGCCACATTGCAGCTTGGGGACCGGACACTGGAAATATCCGGTGAGCCGTTTGCCCTGACTGTCCGGCCCTATAGCCAGGACGTCCTGGATGTGGCAACACATCGTCCGGACCTGGAGGCGGACGGCCGAAGCCACCTCTACGTGGACCACGTACTTAGGGGGGTGGGAACCGCTGCTTGTGGTCCTGGTGTGCTGCCCCACTACCGGCTCAAGCCCCGCGAAGCCCAGTTCTCCTTGACCCTGAAGGTGCGCACCTCGTAAGCCGGAGAATGTGAGCCAGTCCATACTGCCGGGCCGTGTGGCGCGGGGGTGCTGCTGAAGGTCAAGGCCCCTCGAAAACCCCGGAATTCCGGGGTTTTCGAGGGGCACGCTCCCACTCCGGGCAGGATTTGCAGAGCGGCTTCGGGCCGTGTATCGTTTTCTGAGTCGCCGCCGCTGAAGCGGAAAAATAGCGGCCAAACCCCTTACCAAACAGCCTGAAAATGGTTCGCCTCCCGGCGCGCCAAACGCAGGTGGGGCTGGTTTCACAGCTAAGAAATTCGCGGAAACGCCGATTTGCAAAGCTTCTTGAAAC
>NZ_VDEV01000036.1:0-42606 GCF_006151685.1 Arthrobacter sp. BB-1 | reverse complement strand
CGCGGAAACCCGACATCAAGTGAGAGAGCGTCCGCTAGCGGCTGAATCCGGGGCGAAAAACCCGGGAAATCCGGTGATTAACCTCAAAAAGTCGCGGAAACACGCGGAATTTGCGGAACGCACGGGCCCAAGCTGGTAAGTTTTCGAACAGTGGCTTGTACGCATGCCGCGTGCAGGCTCCAGAATCATGACCGTCCAGGAGGACATAAATGGCTAAGAACCGTAGTGAACTTGTTGCAGAGGTAGCGGGCAAGGCCGGCACCAGCCAGGCAGCCGTCAACTCCGTCCTCGACGCACTGTTCGAGGTTTTCGAGACTTCTGTCGCCGCGGGCGAGAAGATCACCATCCCGGGCTGGCTCGCCGTCGAGCGCACCGACCGTGCAGCTCGCACCGGCCGCAACCCGCAGACGGGTGAGACCATTCAGATCGCAGCAGGCCACAGCGTCAAGCTGACCGCGGGCTCCAAGCTGAAGGCTGCAGTCTCCAACAAGAAGTAAGCTTCTTCCGCCGGCACGTGGCCGGCGCGGAAAAGGAGCGGCAACCGGTTGGTTGCCGCTCCTTTTGCCGTTAAGCCGATTCGCGGCCCGGGCAGGCGTAGCGGACAATGGAATGGTGTCTTCTGCCGCAAAACCCCGTTCCACCCAGCCCCCATCCGTGCCCGGCAAGGGAGCGCGGGGAAACGGTGCGCCAGCGAGGGACGGCGGTGCACTGGGGATCTCCCGGGCCTGGCAACTGGCCGGGCTGGTAGCCCTGTTCCTGGGCCTGGCAGCGGCGCTTATCTTTTCCGGAGCGGCGGACGCCAGGGCCGTCTCCGATCCCGGCACCCTTGTGCGCTGGGGCCTCCCCATCAGCAAGGCAATCCACAACGTATCGCTGGCCACAGTCATTGGCGGCCTGGTCTTCGCCGTCGGCATCCTGCCCAGGAACGCGGGGCCCCGCAGCCGGGGCAAAGAGGGCACCGAGGTGCCCGAACACCCAGCCTTCAGCCGTGCCCTGGCCGTAGCCTCCGCCGCTGGTGCAGCGTGGACGTTGTCCGCCATCGCGGTCCTGGTACTCACCTACTCCGATGTTGCCGGACAGGGCCTTTCCGGCGACGCGCAGTTCACCCAGGCGCTGGTCTACTTCATGACGGACATCGAGACGGGCCGGGCCTGGCTGGCTGTCACCATCATCGCCGCGGTCGTGACAACTGCCCTGTTTGGGGTGAGGGCACTCGGCGGCCTGGCCCTGACGCTGGTCCTCGCGCTGGTGGGCCTGGTACCCACCGCCCTGATCGGCCACTCCTCAAGCTCGTCGGACCATGAAGGCGCCATCAACTCGCTGGGCCTGCACCTGGTGGGGGTCAGCACCTGGGTGGGCGGCATCATCATGCTGGCCCTGCTGTCCGGCATCCTCACCGGCCCCAAAGCCGCAACCGCCACCGACATCACTGAACCGACGCTGCGCCGGTTCTCCTCGCTGGCCGGTTTTGCTTTCGTGCTGGTGCTCGCGTCCGGCATCATCAACGCCAGCATCCGGGTGACCAACTGGGCCGACCTCTTCGGGTCCCCTTACGGCCAGCTCATCCTGGCCAAAGCGATGGCCACCCTGGTCCTGGGCGGGATCGGGTTCATGCACCGGCAGTGGGTGATCCCGCAGCTGAGCCGAAAGGGCTCCACCATGTCTTCCCGGCGGGTCCTCTGGCAGCTGGTCCTTGCGGAGTTCCTGGTGATGGGAGCAACGTCCGGTGTGGCCGTCGCGCTCGGCAGGTCCGCCCCGCCGGAGCCCACCACCTTCGCGCCCGATGCCACGCCCGCCTTCATCCTCACCGGGTACGAGCTTCCCCCGGAACTGACGCCCGAGCGCTGGCTGACCGAGTGGCGCCTGGACTGGCTCTGGATCGCCGTGGCGCTGTTCGGCCTCGTGTCCTACTTCCTCGGCGTTGCCAAGATCCACCGGCGCGGCGACAAGTGGCAGTGGTTCCGGGCCGTGAACTGGGTCATTGGCCTGCTGGTGCTCACCTACATCACGTCAGGGCCGCCGTCGGTCTATGGGCGCGTACTGTTCTCGGCGCACATGGTGGACCACATGGCGCTGACCATGGTGGCGCCGATCTTCCTAGTGCTGGGCGCGCCGGTGACGCTGGCCCTCAAAGCATTGACTCCCCGCAGGGACGGTTCCCGCGGGGCGCGTGAGTGGCTGCTGGTGTTCGTCCACTCGAAGTTCTCGCAGCTGGTCACCCACCCGATCTTCGCCGCCGCCAACTTTGCCGGCTCGATTGTGCTGTTCTACTACTCTGACCTGTTCGGCTTCGCCATGCGCGAGCACGTGGGCCACGAGCTGATGATTGTGCACTTCCTGCTGACCGGATACATCTTTATCCTGAGCATGATCGGCACCGACCCGCTGCCGCTCAGGGCACCGTACCCCATGCGGCTCCTCCTGCTCCTGGCCACCATGGGCTTCCACGCCTTCTTCGGTGTGGCCATCATGGGCGGGGACAACCTCCTGGCCGCGGACTACTTCGGGAACCTGGGCCGGGCGTGGGGTGACTCCGCGCTGGCCGACCAGCAGAAGGGCGGCGCAGTGGCCTGGGGCATCGGCGAGGTGCCCACGCTGCTGGTGGCGATCGGCGTCGCCATCATGTGGTCCCGGTCCGACCAGCGGGAGACCAAACGGGTGGACCGGGCGGCGGACAGGAATAACGACGCCGATCTCACCGCTTACAACGATATGTTTGCCAAGTTGGCTGAACGCGATGCCAAGCTGGCTGAACGAAACAAGCTGGAAGGACGCTGATGAGCGAAACCGTACGCACCCACCTCCGGGTCCGAGCCTCCGAACTGGTGGGCCGTAACTGGTTGAACACCGGCGGCAAGTCACTGGACCTTGAAGCCCTCCGCGGCAAGATCGTGTTGCTGGACTTCTGGACCTTCTGCTGCATCAACTGCCTGCACGTCCTGGACGAGCTGCGCCCGCTCGAGGAGCAGTACTCCGACGTCCTGGTGACTGTGGGCGTCCACTCGCCCAAGTTCGAGCACGAGGCCGATCCGGTGGCGCTGGCCGCCGCCGTGGAACGCTACGAGATCCACCACCCGGTCCTGGACGATCCCGAGCTGGAGACCTGGAAGGCCTACACCGCCCGCGCCTGGCCCACGCTTGTGGTCATCGATCCCGAGGGCTACATCGTGGCGCACCTCTCCGGCGAAGGCCACGCGGACGGCCTCGCGGTGCTGATTCCCGAGCTCATCGCCCAGCACGAGGCCAAGGGGACCCTGCACCGCGGTTCCGGCCCGTACGTGGCGCCGGAGCCGACGTCCGGCACCCTGCGCTTCCCCGGCAAGGCGCTTTTCCTTCCGCCGGGCCGCGGTTCGGCTTCAGAGGGAATGCCCGACGGCGGTACTGCGGCGGGTGCCGCGGCCGCCGGTTCCGCAGCAAGCAAGGGCTCGTGGCTGGTCACCGATACCGGCCACCACCGGCTGGTGGAGCTGGGCACCGACTTCCACACCGTCCTGGGCACCTTCGGCTCCGGCACCCGTGGCCACTCCGACGGTCCGGCTGCCGGGGACGCTGCCGTGGCCCAATTCAACGAACCCCAAGGCCTGGTCCTGCTTCCGGAAGACGTGGCAGCCAAGGCAGGTTACGACGTCGTTATTGCCGACTCCGTCAACCACCGGCTCCGCGGGCTGTCCCTCGCGGACGGCAAGGCATCCACCCTGGCAGGCAGCGGTGTCCAGCGGCTGCTGGAGGCGGGGCCCGCGCGCGTGGACGAGGACGCTGCGGGCTTCACAGGCCAGCTCGGCGGGCACCCGCTTGATGTTGCCCTGAGCTCGCCGTGGGACGTTGTCTGGTCGCGCAAGCTCAGCGCCGTGGTGATCGCCATGGCCGGGACGCACCAGATCTTCAGCTTCGATCCGCTCACCGGCTCTGTGGCCATCGTGGCCGGCAACGGACTGGAGGGCCTGCTGGACGGTGCCCCGCACGAGGCCTGGTTCGCCCAGCCCTCCGGTCTGGCCGAGGACGCGGACGGGAATATCTGGGTGGCCGACTCCGAGACGTCCGCCCTCCGCAAGCTGGTGATTGACGACGACGGCCGCGTCGCCGTGGAGTCCGCCATCGGCAAGGGACTGTTCGACTTCGGCTTCCGCGACGGCCCGGCTGCGGAAGCCCGGCTGCAGCACCCGCTGGGGGTTACGGTCCTGCCGGACGGATCCGTGGCGATCGCGGACACCTACAACGGTGCCGTCCGCCGCTACGATCCCGCCTCCGGCACGGTGTCAACCCTCGCGCGAGGCCTCCTGGAGCCGTCCGACGTGATCGTGGACCACACGCACTCGGCCGGTTCCGAGCCGCTGCTGGTGGTGGTGGAGGCCAACAAGCACCAGGTGGTGTTCGTTCCCATCCCCAAGGAAGCCCAGCAGGTGGACGAGGGAGCGGTCCAGACCCACCGGCCCAAGAGCCCGGTCGCCCTCGGCCCCCTCGAGCTGACTGTCCGCTTCACAGCCCCCACCGGGCAGAAGCTCGATGACCGCTGGGGCGATCCCACACAGCTGAAGATCTCCTCCACCCCGCCGGAGCTCCTGGCGGCCGGCGGCGGAACCTCCGTTGGGCTGCAGCGGACGCTGGAGCTTTCGCCGGATGTAGCCGAGGGGGTCCTGCACATCACTGCCCGGGCTGCTGCCTGTGACGGCCCGGAGACTGAGGACGGCGAGATCCCCGACCACGCCGCCTGCCACCTCTACCAGCAGGACTGGGGCATTCCCGTGGTGCTACAGGGTGACGGCGACACCGAGCTGGTCCTGGACCTCCGCGGGATGGACTGACCCGCCGCCGTCGTAATTTTGCTGAAAGGCTGCCGCCCATGGCTGACGCGTCACGGGCGGCAGCCTTTTGGCGTGGGGCCCTGCGTGACGCAGGCAGCCGGTGCACCGGCCGGCGCGGGGGCTAGAAGCTCAGCACCGGCGTGACCTTGACCGTGTCTCCCGTGACGTCCAGCCGGGTGGTGAAGCTGAAGTCCACTTCCTCGCTGAGGGGGTACCAGGCGCCGGTGAACAGGTTCTGCTGGAGGGCTTCAACTTTGGCCTTGCCGTCCAGCGGAGCCACCACCCAGCGTCCGTCGAACGGCTCGATGGACACATTGGGGTACTCTGTCACGGTCCACTTGATGCTGCCGTCCTGAACCCTGTTGTTGCTGGCGTAGTAGAACGGGCAGTCGGGCTGGAGCTTCTGCTCCTTGGCCGCGACGGCGGCACAGCTGTCCAGGAATTCCTTCACCTTCGCCGAGACGTCCTTCTTCAGGTTGTCCGTGGCCTGGGTGAGGAGGTTGAGCGGCGCTACGGGGGCGTCGCGCGCGGTCACGGTGGCACGGGTGGGCGACGCCGAAAAGTACTGGCCGTTCACGGCTGCCTCGTACTCGCCGGGATAGAACACCGCAAAGGAGTTCCGGCCGTTCGGCATGTTAACGGGCACGCCGTTGACGGTGGCTTCGCTGGCATTTACCACGGTGACGTCAATGGTGGGGAGCCTTGACGGGACAAAGCCCCACGTGTTGAAGAAGATCCACTCGGTTCCGGTTTTCCGCAGCAGGAATTCGGTGCGGAGCCGGCTGCCGTCAATGGTGTATTCCATCGGCACCATGACCTGGTTGTCCGGGCGTTCCTGGGCGTCGCCGATGTCCACGTTGGCGATGCGCGAGGCAGCGGTCTGCAGTGCCGGGCCGTCCAGCATGGCAGCGTTGCTGGGCGGCACCGTGGCACCGAGGAGCCCCAGTGCCCTGCCGCCATCACCGCCCTGCAGCGCCTCCAGATACTCACGGACAGGCTGCTGCGGGCTGGCCACAGTGTTGTTCACCAGGTTCACCGCAACCACGGCTCCGGCGACGGCAAGCATGAGTCCCAGCAGCCATCCGGCTGCGATCCTCACCAACGCTTGACTCATCTGCACTGACAATACGTTACCTGTCATGCGGCGGACGGCGGCAGTCGAGCCGGCGGAAGCGGTACCTTGTCAGCGGCGGCGGCGCCGGGACGACGTGCCGAACACCCCGCGCAGCAGCTCCCGCCCGAGCTGCGTGCCGATGGACCTGGCCATGCTCTTCAGGCCGCCCCCCAGGGCCCCGCCCAGCGCGCCGCCCAGGTCCCCCATCATCGAGTCGCGCGTCTCGGGCCGTGGTTCCCGCGGCTCTTCGGCGCGGGTGCGGCGTCCGCCGTCCCCGGAAGCTGCCGGACGGCTGCTGGGCCGGCCGAGGATTTCTTCCTCGATCCGGCGCGCCTCGGCGTCAACGTCCAGGCTGCCGCCCCCGCCGCCCTGAACCCCGCCGCCCTGAACCCCGCCGCCCTGAACAGTGGTGCCCGGTGCCGCCACTCCGCCCTGGGCAGCCGGCCCTGTGGGAGCGGCAGCCTTCCCGGAAAGCTTTTCGAAGGCCGACAGGTTGTCCACCGCCGTTCCGTACTTGGCCAGCAGGGCTGAAGCCGCCACGGTGCTGCGGACCAGGGCCTCGTCGCTCGGACCCATCACCGACTCCGGGGCCCGCAGGCGGGTCAGCGCCACGGGAGTGGGGGCGCCCTTCTCATTCATGACAGTGATCACGGCCTCACCGATGCCGGCGGACGTCAGTGTTTCCTCGAGGTCGTAGTCGCTGAGCGGGAACGTGGACACCGTGGCCTTCAAAGCCTTGGCGTCCTCCGGGGTGAACGCGCGGAGGGCATGCTGCACGCGGTTGGCGAGCTGGCCAAGGACATCCGCGGGAACGTCCTTGGGGGTCTGGGTGACAAAGAAGATTCCCACGCCCTTGGACCGGATAAGCCGGACAGTGGTGGTGATGGCCTCCAGGAATGCCTTGGATGCGTCGTTGAACAGGAGGTGCGCTTCGTCCAGGAAGAACACCAGCTTGGGTTTGTCCAGGTCCCCCGCTTCGGGGAGGTCCTCGAAGAGATCCGCCAGCAGCCACATCAGGAAGGTGGAGAACAGCATGGGCTTGGTCTGCAGCGTGGGCAGCTCCAGGCAGGTGATCACACCGCGGCCGTCCGGGGAAGTCCGCAGCAGCTCCGCGGTATCAAACTCGGGTTCGCCAAAGAACCTTTCCAGTCCCTGCGCCTCAAGGCTCACAAGCTCGCGCAGGATCACCCCGGCGGTCGCCTTGGACAGCCCGCCGAGCTCCTCCAGCTGGTCCTTGCCCTCGGCCGAGGTCAGGAACTGGATCACCGCCCGGAGGTCCTTCAGGTCGATAAGCTCCAGGCCGTTCTTGTCCGCGAAATAGAAGACCAGCTGCAGGCTCGATTCCTGCGTGTCGTTCAGCTCCATGATCCGGGAGAGCAGGATGGGCCCAAAGGAGGACACCGTGGCCCGCACGGGGACGCCGTTGCCGTCGCCGCCCAGCGCCAGGAACTCCACCGGGAACGTCTTCCCCTGCCACGGCTGCCCGATGCCCTCCGTGCGGGCGGTGAGCTTTTCACTTCCGACGGCGGCGGTGGCCAGCCCGGAGAGGTCGCCCTTGATATCGGCCAGGAAGACCGGCACGCCGGCGGTGGAGAGCTGCTCGGCCATCATGTGCAGCGTGACGGTCTTGCCCGTGCCGGTGGCGCCCGCCACCAGGCCGTGCCGGTTCATCATGGAAAGCGGCAAGCGCACCGGCGCGTCCTTGTGGACCTCGCCGTCCACAATCGCGGCTCCCAGCTCGATGGTGGCCCCTTCCAGTGTGTAGCCCTTCTGGAGGGTGGCAAGCTTCTCTGCTGTGGTTTTGTTGGCCATGGCGCTAGCTTAGCGGCGGCCGCAACCCCGCGCCGGGTCCGCCGTCAGTTCGGCGCGGACGCGGGCGCAATTTGAGGCAGGTCCTTCGTGAATGCCAGGAACTTCAGCGTCCCAGGATCGGCGGCCAGGTCGAACTGCGGCCAGTAGCCGGCACTGAGGTAAAGGTGCTTGGCCTCAGGCTGCCGGGGGCCGGTGGTGAGGTATAGCCGCGCGTACCCGCGCGCAGCGGCGAGGGCTTCCAGTTCCGCCAGCACCAGCCTCCCCAAACCGCGACGGCGATGCCCCGAGTGTGTCCAGATCCGCTTCAGTTCCGCAGTCCTGGCGTCATAGCGGCGGAAGGCGCCGCCGGCCACGGCTTCCCCCTGCTCCTGGACCAGCAGCAGGGCACCGCCTGGTCCCTCGAATTCGTCCGCCGGGTAGCGGTTCAGTTCATCGGCCGCAGCTTTCCGGCCAAAGAGGTCGCCGTAGCGGGTGTCGTACTCGACGGCGAGTTCATCCAGCAGCGGCCGGACCCGCGGATCGTGCATGGGGAGGTTCAGGACCGTCAGCGAGGCCGGATCAAGCGGCCGGGGTCCATGGTCCGAGGGCCTTGCCCCGATGGGTTCGGTGGCCACGGACAGTTGCCTGAGTTCAGGTTCAGCAGTCACGGTTCAGTTCTTTCCGACGGCGGCAGGTTCTGTGGACGGTGTGGCGGAGGCTTCCGCGGCGAGTCCATGCGCAACGGACAGGATGATCCGGGCCAAGGCATCGTTCTCGCGGAAGGGTGCGGCATTGGTGCCTGGCCGGGCGAAGGCGCCGGCACCCCAGCCGGACGTCCCCGGACCTATGCCGAAGACCGAGGTGCGGGGCTGTCCTTGCGCGTCCACCAATTGGTTCCGTGACGTGACCAGCAGCTTCCCGGTGGTGTGGATGCCGTCCGCCGTGAGCTGCCGCTGCTCCGTGCCCAGGCCGTTCCGGTGCAGGGACTCGAGAAACGGGTTGAGCGAGCGCGCCACGGACGTGGCAGGGAGCCGCGCTTCGATGAAAGCCTTCGCTGTCACAGTAACCGGGGACTGCGGGGAACTGGCCAGGAACGTGCCGGCGGCCTCATCGGTGGAGATCTCAAGGCCCGGCCCCAGGAAGTTCAGCAGCCTGGCCCGGTGCAGTGCCAGCATCTGCCGGAGCCTATGCGGCGGCGGCCCGGAGTCCGCGAAGCTGAAGAAGCCATGCCACCAGCCGTGGACCGTCTGCTGGGACCGGGCGTTGAGCCGTTCCTGGGGGACAACCCGGCCCACCTCCATGTACACGTGCAGCAGGGCGAGGAAGAGTGCCAGCGTTTCGGGGTGGTCCGGGCTGTCCCGCAGGGCAAGGTCGTGCTCGATGTACCGGGCCACCGCGTCCTGCGCGTCCTGGTGGCCCGCAAAGCTGCGGCCGGCGAAGGGCCGGTCCAGTCGCTCCAGGTCAAGGTGCAGGCCGGCGTCGGGTACGGCAGCGGCCACGAGTTCTTCACGGGCTGCGCTGTACCAGTCCAAGGCAGCGTACCGGGCGGCAAATTCATCCCAGCCCATGGCGGCCAGCGCAGGGCGGCCGGTCAGGATCTCCCGGTAGTAGCCGTACCCGGCTTCCTTGGCGATCAGCGGCCACAGGTCCCGCCGGAAATCCAGTTCCCCGTGCCGCTCCAGCAGCGCCTCCACTGCGGCGGAGGTCAGGAACCGCAAGGGTCCGGGAGCCTCGCCCCGGAGTGTTGAGGAGATCTTGGAGTGGTACGGCACTCCCCGCCGCGACCCCGCCCACAGCCGTGGTTCCCGGCCCGAGGGAAGGTAGCGCAGCCCGCCGTCGGACGCCTCCTCGAACCGTCCGCCGCGTCCCTCCATCAGGAGGACCAGGAGGTCAACGAAGGCCAGCCCCATGCCCGCCACGATGACGTCCTGCCCGGGGGCGATGGGTGAGTAGTCGACGTCGGTGGTGTAGCCGGGTGCCGCGTGGTAGCCGCCGTGACGTGCGGCGAAGTTGGCCCAGGCTTCGGAGGCGGCATCCGGACGGGAGTCGGTGTGGCCCAGGGCCGTGACCAGGATGTCCGCGTGCAGGGTCCGGCCGTTGGCCAACGCCACAGCATGGCCACCGGCATCAAGCGCGGAGACGTCCACGGCCACGGTCCGGTGGACGGTGATGCTGCGGCCAAGGGACTTCGCCGCGCGACGGTAGAACCACTCCAGGTACTGGCTCTGCAGCTGGCGGGTGGGGAACGTGGAGCCGGTGAGCGAGCGCAGCTGCTCCCGCAGGGTGTGCGGGAAGTCCGGCACGTCCGTGATGGACCCGTCCAGCACGCCGGCGGCCCATCCGGCCAGGTTGGGACCCGGGCGGGCCGGGCCCTCGCAGGCCACCGAGGCGTCGGTAAACATGGTGATGTCCGCCGCCATGGAGTTGAGCAGGAGGCCGGGATGCTGGTCGTAGCGCCAGATGCGGCCGGAACCGGGAACGTGCGGCTCGACGACGTGGAGTTCCAGCGGCCCGCTGAAGAGTTCCGGACGGTTCGCGGCGAGCCGCTCAAGCACACCGGCCGTGCGGGGTCCGCCGCCGACGAATACGACGGCCGGGATGTTCGCTGGCATGGGCGCTCCTGACGGCGGGGGCTTGGTTGAGAGCCTCATGCTAGGCAGCGGTTTCGACGGCGGTCGAGCGCCTGGTCACGGGCGTTAACTCCGCGTCATATCCCGTCAAGGGACGCAAAAAACCCGACTCATGACGCCGTGCGAACTCCGGTGAACGTATGCAACTTGCCGCCTTGCTGGCCCGTTCCGGCCGGTCCTAGATTTGCAGCCAGCAGCCGGGGCAACAAGCTCCGGCCTCAACAATCCGATTAAGAGAGAAGCGAGGTGGCGCGTGGGTTCAGCAGCAGCTACGGCGGCGCAGTCAACAACGTCAGCACAGCAGGCTGCCAGCGCCAGCCTGCCTCCCGAAGGGGTGCCGGCCCGGGTGGCCGCGGATTACTCCGCCTACAGGGTGGTGGCCGCGAAGCATCCCTGGCGCTGGGTGGGCACCGGTGTGGTGGCCCTGGGCGTGCTTGCGGTGGCGTGGTCCCTGGCCACCAACCCGCGGTGGGAGTGGGGCGTGGTGGCGCAGTGGTTCACCGCCCAGTCCGTCATCACCGGGTTGCTGGAAACCCTGAAGCTGACCGCGATCTCGGGAATCCTGGGCTTTGTGCTGGGCTTCATCCTGGCTCTGATGCGGCTGTCCGCCTCCCCGTTGCTGGTCTCGGTGTCCTGGACGTTCTCCTGGATTTTCCGGTCCACACCGCTGCTGGTCCAGCTGCTGCTTTGGTACAACCTGGGCTACCTGTACGAAAAAATCAGCTTAGGTGTCCCGTTCACGGACGTCCGGTTCTTCGAGGTGCAGACCACCACACTGATCAGCCAGTTTGCGGCAGCAGTGCTGGGCCTGACCTTGAACCAGGCCGCCTACTCCGCGGAGATCATCCGCGGCGGCATCCTCTCTGTGGACCAGGGCCAGCTTGAAGCCGCGGCCGCGCTGGGGATCCCGGCCTGGCGCCGCTCCACCCGGATTGTCCTGCCGCAGGCCATGCGGGCCATCCTGCCCACGGCTTTCAACGAGATCATCGGCCTGGTGAAGGGCACGTCCATTGTGTACGTCCTTGCCTACTCCGAGCTGTTCTACACGGTGCAGGTCATCTACAACCGCACCCAGCAGGTCCTGCCGCTGCTGCTGGTGGCCACCCTCTGGTACGTGGCCATCACGTCCGTGCTCAGCGTCTTCCAGTACTACATCGAACGGCACTACGCCAAGGGCGCGGTGCGGAACCTGCCGCTGACGCCCCTGCAGAAGGCCCGCAAATTCTTCGCCACCCACGCTGTGGCCAGCACCGGAAGGAACGCCCGATGAGCACCACCACTGCAACTGCCATCGCCCCGGACACCGTGCCAACCACCCGCGGCCTGGTGGAGATCACCAGGGTCCGCAAGTCCTTCGGCGCCACGGAGGTCCTCAAGGGGGTGAGCCTCACGGTCGAGCCGGGCGGGGTGGCCGTCATCGTGGGACCCTCCGGTTCCGGGAAGTCCACCATGCTGCGCACCATCAACCACCTGGAAAAGGTGGACGGGGGCTTCATTTCCATTGACGGCAGCCTGGTGGGCTATGAGGTCCGGGGCCAGCGGCTGCACGAGCTGCGCGAGAAGGAGATCCTCAGGCAGCGCACCGAAATCGGCATGGTGTTCCAGAGCTTCAACCTGTTCCCGCACCTGACCGCTCTGGAAAACGTGGCCGAAGCGCCCGTCGTCGCCCAGGGAAAGTCCAGGGAGGAAGCCCGGCGCCGCGGCCTGGAACTGCTGGACCGGGTGGGCCTGAAGGACCGTGCCGGCGCCTACCCGCGCCAGCTCTCCGGCGGCCAGCAGCAGCGGGTTGCCATCGCCCGCGCACTGGCCCTGGACCCCAAGATCCTGCTGTTCGACGAGCCCACCTCGGCCCTGGACCCCGAGCTGGTCAACGAAGTGCTGGACGTCATCCGCGAACTCGCGAAATCCGGCACCACGCTGATCATCGTCACCCACGAGATGGGCTTCGCCCGCGACGTGGCGGACACCGTGGTGTTTATGGACCAGGGGCAGATTGTGGAACAGGGCAGCCCGGAACAGATTTTCACCAACCCGCAGGAACCTCGCACCCGGAGCTTCTTCTCCAAGGTGCTCGAACCGGCCTTCAACATCTAAAGGATTCCCCATGGCACTTCCCACCGGCCTTACCCGCCGCCCACGCCGCCCACGCCGCCGCCCGCTCGCGGTGCTGCCCGCCGTCGTACTCCTCGGCACTGCATTCTTTACTACGGCCGCACTCGCAGGCTGCGCTGATCCCGGCGCAACCGCCGCGGGCACCTCCACCGGAGGGGCGGAGACGACGGCGGCACGCAACGGCGTCGTCTACAACGCCTCGCCGGACCAGCAGCGCATCCGGGCCGAGAAGGATGCGGCGCTCGCCGCCAAGGTTCCCGAGCTGATCGGCAGGGACGGCAAGCTGACCGTGGCCACCACGGCGGGGTCCATCCCGCTGTCCTTCCACGCCACGGATGACAAGACGCCCATTGGTTCCGAGCTGGACATCGCGCAGCTGGTGGCGGACAAACTGGGCCTGGAGCTGGACGTGCAGGTGACCTCGTGGGAGAACTGGCCGCTGAAGACCCAGTCCGGCGACTTCGAAGCCGTGTTCTCCAACGTGGGCGTCAACAAGGACCGGGTGAAGCTGTTCGACTTCGCCAGCTACCGGGCGGCGTTCATGGGATTCGAGGCCAGGAAGTCAGCCACCTATGACATCAAGGGGGCAGACGACATCTCCGGCCTGAAGGTGTCCGTGGGGTCCGGCACCAACCAGGAAAAGATCCTGCTCGCATGGAACAAGGAGCTCGAAGCGAAGGGCACGGCGCCGGCCACCCTCCAGTACTACTCCTCCGACGCCGACACCATCCTGGCCCTGTCCTCCGGCCGGACCGACCTGAACATCGCGCCCTACCCGTCCACCGTGTACCGCGAAAACACCCGCGACGACCTGAAAGTGGTGGGCAAGGTCAACGCCGGCTGGCCGTCCGAAACACTGGTGGCCGCCACGTCGCTGCGGGGCAACGGCCTGGCTCCCGTGATCACCGAAGCACTGAACTCCGCGATCGACGACGGTTCCTACGCCAAAGTGCTGGAGCGCTGGGGCTTGTCCGAGGAAGCGCTGCCGGAATCCAAGACCATCACCCAGGAAACGTTTGGAGCTGCGAAATGAGCACGTCCACTGAAACCGCCCTTGAATCCTTCGACGCCGATTGGCAGCAATGGCGCGCGGCGCACGAGCAGCAGCGGGCGCACCCTCACGGTTTCCTGGCGGTGACCCACCTGCACTGGCTGGGCAGCGAGGCCGCCCGGCTGGAAGGTGCCCCGGGCGCCTGGAGGGCGGAGGCTGACGTCGTCCGCGTCGTTTTGGAGCCGGGCGAAAGTCTCCAACGGGACGGGCAGGAGCTGAACACCGCCGCCGGGGCAGCGCTGGAATTCGGTCCCATCGAGGAGCGCGGCGGCATCACCCTGGTGTCCGGCGATTCTGTCATTGAGCTGGCCAAACGCGGCGGCGAGTACATTGTGCGGCCGCGGAACCCGGAGAACAGCTTGTTGCGCGAATACCAGGGCACGCCCGCGTATTCGCCGGACGCAGCCTACGCCGTCCGCGGTACGTACGTGCCGTTCGAGGCGCCGCGGCCTACTACGGTGGGTGCCGCCGTCGAAGGCATCCAGCACGTGTACGAGGCACCGGGTGAGATCCGCTTCAAGCTGGCCGGCCAGGAACTCGCGCTGACCGCGTTCAACGGCCACGCCCCGGGCTCGCTGTCCGTGCTGTTCACGGACCAGACCTCGGGCAAAACCACCTATGCGGCCAACCGCTCGCTGACCGTGGTGCCGGCTGAAGACGGGTCCGTGGAGCTGGACTTCAACCGGGCCGTGAACCTGCCATGCGCCTACACGGACCTCGCCACCTGCCCCCTTCCGCCGGCCGAAAACAGGCTGCCCGTGGCCATCGAAGCTGGCGAAAAGATTCCCTACGAACGTCAGGACCAGCAGTGAGTATCTCCTCGGGCTTCCTTGCCCTCGAGCTCGACGACGCCGGCTGGCTCGGCGCGGACATCACCCGGGCGGTGCTTGCCGCCGAGTCGGCGGGGTTCCACGCCGCCACGTTCACCGACGCACCGGTTCCGGGCCGAGCAAATGCGCTGCAGCGCGCTGCCTTCGCCGGGCCTGTGACACGCAGCATCGCCTTGGTGCCGGAAGTGGACACCGTCTACACCGAGCCGTTCCACGTCTCCACCCAGCTGGGCAGCCTGGACTATGTCTCCGGTGGGCGGGCGGGGTGGATCGCCACCGCGGCGGAATCGCCCGAGGCGGCTGCCGCCGTCGGACGTTCTTCCGTTTCCGGTCCTGCTTTGGCGCAGGAAGCCGCCGCGTCCATCGAGGTTTCCCGCCGGCTGTGGGACTCGTGGGAGGACGACGCCGTGATCCGCGATGTGGCCACGGGCCGGTACATCGACGTGGACAAACTGCACTACATCGATTTTGATACGACGGCCGGCCTTGAGGCACCCGCCGGTCTTGCCGGGCCTGGGTATACCGTGAAGGGCCCGTCCATCATTCCGAGGCCGCTGCAGGGCCAGCTGCCTGTGCTTGCCGCGGCGTCCCTGGTGGGGGAGGGGCTGGTTGGGGCGGACGCTGTGGATGCGGTGCTGGTCTCTGCCCCGACGGCTCAGCTGCTCGCCCCGGAGGTGCGCGATGTGCGAGCCCGGCTTGGTGGTTCCGTGGCAGTGATTGCCGAGCTCGACGTCGTCCTGGACTCCCGCGGGCAGGCTGCGGCCGAGCGTTCGGCCGGGTTGGACCGTGCCGGGGTCGACGGAGGGCGGGCGGAGTACGCCGGTTCTGCAGCCGGTCTCGCGGACTTCCTGGAGGGCCTCCTTAAGGAGGCAGACGGCGTGCGCCTCCACCCGGCGTCGCTCTTTATTGACGTGGAGGAACTGGGGCGGCTGGTGCTGCCGGAGCTTCGACGCCGCGGCGCGCTCCGGCCGCCTGTGCAGGACGGCACCTTCCGCGACCTGCTTGGCCTGGAGCGCCCGGCAAGCCGCTACGCATCTGCCACCGCCGGAAACTAAGGGGAAAACCATGACACAGCACACCCGTGCTAAAAACAACGTTTTCACGCCGTCGGGCAAGATCCAGTTTGGTGTCTTCTTCCAGGGCGTCAACTCGGGCACCATCTGGAAGGCGCCGGAATCCGGCTCGCAGACCGACTTTGAGTCGTTCCGCCGGATCGCGCAGACTGCCGAGCGCGGGCTGTTCGCCGCCTTCTTCCTGGGCGAAGGGCTCCGTCTGCGGGAACACCTGGGCCGCCCGCATGCGCTGGACGTGGTGGGCCGGCCGGATGCGCAGACCATGCTGGCGGCGCTGGCGTCGGTGACCAGGCACATCGGGCTGGTGGCCACCCAGAACACCACGTACAACGACCCCGCGGACCTGGCGCACCGGCTCGCCTCGCTGGACCTGATCTCCGGCGGCCGTGCGGCGTGGAACATCGTGACCACGGACAACGCCTGGACCGGCGCCAACTTCCGCCGCGGCGGTTACCTGGAGCATGCCGACCGGTACAAGCACGCCGAGGCGTTCGTGGAAACCGCCAAGCGGATCTGGGACTCGTGGGAAACCGCGGAGGGGCCCGCCCGCCGTGTGCTGCACGAGGGCCAGCACTACACCGTGGACGTGACGCCGCGGCTGCCGCGCAGCGCCCAGTACCGGCCCGTGCTGTTCCAGGCCGGCGACTCCCCGGAAGGACGCAACTTTGCCGCCCGCCAGGCGGACGTCATCTTCTCGGCCCACCCGAAGTTCGACGACGCCGTGGAGTTCCGCAAGGACCTGGTGGAGCGCTCGCTGGCCGCGGGCCGCGGCGCCAATGCCGTGCAGATCATGCCGGCCAGTGAGTTCATCCTCGCGCCCACCACTGCGGAAGCCCTGGAGAAGAAGGCGTGGGTCCGCAGCCTGCAGATCGGGCCGCAGCAGGCGATTGCGTACCTGGAGCAGTTCTGGGGCCGGGAGCTGTCCGGGTACGATCCGGACGGGCCGCTGCCGGAGATCGATCCGGTGGTGGAGGAGACCTCCGAGACCCGTGGCAGTGGTTTCCACGGTGCCAAGGCGCGGCAGCTTGCGGACCAGTGGCGGGCGGAGGCCAAGGACAAGGGCCTCTCCATCCGGCAGTTCGTCACGTCCCGCACGGCACGGGTGGACGCAACGTTCACCGGGTCCTACACCGCGGTGGCGGACCACTTGGCGGAGTACGCGCGGGTGGGTGCGGTGGACGGGTTCAACATTTCGCCGTGGCTGATCCCCACCGGCCTGGACGACATCGTGAACCACCTGGTGCCTGAGCTGCACGAACGCGGCGTGTACCCCACCGGATATGCGGGCAGCACGTTGCGTGAGAACCTTGGGCTGGAGACGCCGGTGCGTTCTGCTGATGAGACTGCCGAGGCGGTAAGGACCTGATGTACGAGGCTGCTACGGCTGGAAAGGCCGACGACGGCGGCGACGCGAGTGCCGTCGTCGACCTTTCCGTTGGGGCTGCTTCGCGGGGGATCGTCACGCTGCAACTGACGGTGTGGGAGCAGCGGCTGTAGGAGAACAGCCAGGTTCCCAGCGCGTACTCTGAGATAACCCGCGTCCCGATCCACAAGGAAGCCGATGCCCCTCCCCACACGCCCTTTGCGCAAGCTTGGATTCCTCACTATCGGGCTGTTCGATCCGACGGACCCCGCAGCCGGTCACGAATCCACCTTGCGCATTATCGAATTGGGCGAGCGGCTGGGATTCGACAGCGCCTGGCTGCGCCACCGGCATCTGCAGTTTGGAATTTCCTCACCCGTTGCAGTGATGGCCGCCGCCAGCCAGCGCACCTCGCGCATCGAGCTTGGTACGGCCGTGACCCCGCTCGGGTGGGAAAACCCCTGCGATTGGCTGAGGACCTGGCAACCGTGGACCTGCTTGCCGGAGGGCGCATCAATCCTGGCGTCAGTGTGGGCGAGCCGATGCACTACGACACCGTGAAGCATGAGCTGTATCCGGATTCCGCGGAGTTGGAGGACTTCAGTTACGGCCGGGTGGAACGGTTTGCCCGCCTGGTTGCAGGGGAGCGTGTACGCGAATTTTCCGGCAAGCAAGGGGTGGTGGAGGAGTTCTCGAATCGCGTGGAGCCACATTCCGCCGGGTTGCGTGGGCGCCTTTGGTACGGCGCCGGCAGTACGAAATCAGCGGTCTGGGCCGGGGCCAACGGGTTCAATCTGCTGTCCAGCAGCGTGATCTTCCCTGGCAAGGACCAGGAACCGGACTTCGCCCGTGTCCAGCAGGCACAGATTCGTGCTTTCCGTGAAGCCGCCGCCACATCAGTACACTCGCATGCTCCGGCGCGGGTTTCGCAGGGCCTGGTGGTGATCCCCACCGATTCGGCGTCAGCAGGCCAGCGGGAGAAGTACCAGCGCTACGTCGAGGAACGCACGCCGCGCACCACGGCGCCACAGGGGCCGCGTGGCATGATGTTCGCCCGCGACCTCATCGGCAGCAGCGAGGAGATCGCGGAGCAGCTGTACGCACACGCAGGATTCCAGGAGGTGGATGAAGTGGCGTTCGCACTGCCCTTCAGCTTCGACCACGAGGACTACGTCCAGATCCTCAAGGACATTGCAGGCAAACTTGGCCCCGCCCTGGGCTGGACTCCGGCGGACGACCACCAGCCGTCCTCACAGTAAAGGGACCTGCCTGGTTACGCAGAAGGGCCGACGCCGGCACTCAGGTGAGTGCCGCCGTCGGCCGTTCTTTTGTTGCGGGAGCTGGAGCGGGGGACTTAAGGTGCCGAGGGAACCTTTGCCGCCAGCAGCGGATCTTCAGCCGGAACGGCCGGAAGCGCCGGGCCCGACGACGGATGCGCCGCAACCGCGGCCGCGTGCTCGGCCAGGACGCCGGTCTGGTGCCGGATCTTCAGCCGGTACAGCAGGGCCCCGCCGCCGGAAACAGCAGCCACGAAGATCACCCCGCCCCACTGCAGGTACCACTCGAACGGCGGCACCGAGTTGTAGATCTCCTGGCGCGGCCACACCAGGTTCAGGGTCATGGCGGCGCCCCACAGGACCGCGAGGATGTTCACGGGGAGCCCCCACTTGCCCAGCCTGAAGCCCGGCTCGGAGCCGTCGTTGGCGACCGGCCACTTCTTCAGTAGCCGGTTGCGCAGCAGCGGAACGGTGACCAGGAGGTAGGACAGGTAAATCAGGACGATGCTGATGCTGGACATGATGGTGAAGATTGCCGGCTGCATCACGTTGACCAGCAGCGGGATGACGGCCATGACGCCGATCACGATGGCCGCCGCGGTGGGGGTCCTGCGGACCGGGCACACCTTGCCGAGCTGCCGGCTGAACGGCAGGTTGTTGTCCCGCGCCATGGCGAACATCATGCGGATGGCGGCAGCGTGTACTGCCAGGGTGCAGACCACCACGGCCACCACGATGCAGGCGAGGAAGGCCTTTCCGAAGGGGCCTCCGAGGACGGAGAGCACCAGGTACTGCAGCCCGCCGTCGGCCGCCCCGAGCTTGGGGTCGGCCAGGTCTGGAGCGGCGAGGATGCCAAAGAGCAGGATCAGCCCGCCCAGCACGAAGGATGCCGTGATGGCGCGCAGGATGGCCTTGGGTGCCGTGCGTTTGGGGTCCTTGGTTTCCTCGCCCAGGGAGCTGGCGGTGTCGAAGCCGTACATCACGTAGCCGGAGGCCATGGCACCGATCAGGAAAACACCGAAGAAGCCCAAATCGTGGCCTTCCCCGAAGCCGGCGGTGTCAAAGAAGACCTCAGGCCCCCGCACCACGTGCCAGCCGAGGGCGAGGATCAGCAGCACGGCAGCGATCAGCTCCACAAAGACGCCGATGCTGTTGATCCTGGTCATCAGCTTCACGCCGAAGGCGTTGATCATGGTGGAAATGCCGATCATGATGCTCGCCAGCAGCACGCCGTTCAGGGCGAAGTCGTACGTGCCCGTCCCGTCGCCGATGAACTGGAATCCGGACCAGAGCTGCGGCAGGGTGAGCTGCAGCGCCAGGGCCACGGCGCCAAGCGCCACGATGGACGAGATGAGCAGCAGCCACCCCGCCAGCCAGGACCACGTCCCGGACGAGAGCCGCTTGGCCCAGTTGTAGACCGATCCGGCCACCGGGTAGCGGCCCGCCAGTTCAGCAAAACACAACGCCACCATCAGCTGGCCGGCGAAAACGAGGGGCCAGGACCACGCGTATGCAGGGCCGGCCATGGAAAAACCAAAGTAGAACAGTTGAAAAACACCGGTGAGGATGGAGATGTAGCTGACGCCCGCCGCGAAGCTGGCAAACTTGCCGATGCTCCGGTCCAGGGTCTGCGTGTAACCAAACTCGTCCATGCCGCTTGAATCAATACTCTTGCTGGGTTCCGCCATGTGGACTCCTAAATCAGAAAAGCACGATAGTGATGACCGGCCGGCCGTGGCGCATGGAAGGTCGATGCCCTGCCGCCGGGACCCCGCCGCTCAGGCGAGGGACGCGGTGAGCTCCATTTCTTCCAGGGTCATGGATTCGCCGGTGTGGCCGGTGCGGCCGCCGCGGACCACGTCCGCCCGGACCAAGTCGGCGCAGCGTTCGCCGATCATCATGACGGTGATGTTGGGATTGACGGTGACATGCTCCGGCATGACGGACGCATCGGCGACCCGGAGGCCGGTAACGCCTTTGACCCGCAGTTCGGGGTCAAGCGGCGACATATCGTCGTCGTACGCGCCCATCCGGACGGTGCCCACCGGGTGGTAGACGGTGTTGTGGGTCTTGCGGATGTAGTCCCGCAGTTCCTCGTCGGTCTGCGCCTCGGCGCCGGGCGACAGTTCACGCCCGGTCCATTCAGCCATGGCGGGCTGACCGGCGATTTCGCGGGCCTTGCGGATGCCGGCCACCATCACCCGCATGTCATGGCCGTCCGGGTCCGTGAAGTAGCGCGGGTCCACCATGGGCTTGTCGCGGAAGTCGCGGCTGCGCAGGCGGACGGTGCCGCGGGAACGGGCGTGCGTGACGTTCGGGGTGAGGCTGAAGCCGTTCTCCGTGGTGGGGTAGCCGTGCCGCAGGGTGTTCATATCGAACGGGACGGAGCCGTAGTGCATCATCAGGTCCGGGCGGTCCAGGCCGTCCTCGGTGGGCGTGAAGATGCCGATCTCCCACCACTGGGTGGACGTCTGCACCATGGGCTGCTTCGCTTCGAACTGCACCACGCCTTCCGGGTGGTCCTGCAGGTTTTCGCCCACGCCGGGGGAGTCCACCAGGACCTCGATGCCGTGCTGGGCGAGGTGCGCGGCCGGGCCGATGCCGGAGAGCATCAGGAGCTTGGGCGAGTCGATGGCGCCGGTGGACAGGATGACCTCCTGCCGCGCGGAGAGCCGGTGGGTCCGGCCGAACGCCGAGTCCACCACGTCCACGCCGGTGCAGCGCTTGTCCGCATCGAACACCAGCTGGCGGGCGCGGAGGCCGGTCAGCAGGGTGAAGTTGTCCCGTTCGATGATGGGGTGGATGTAGGAGACGGAACTGGAGGACCGGGTGCCGTCCGCGCGACGGTTGATCTGGAAGAAGTTGGCGCCGTTGACCACGGTGGCCCCGGTGTTGAATTTCGCGCGCGGGATTCCGGCCTGTTCGCAGGCATCCAAAAGGGCGACGCCGGCAGGATCCGCCGGGGGCACGTTCATCAGGTGCACGGGGCCCGAGTCCCCGTGGTGGGGCGCGTCGGGGCCGGCGTCCTCGTTGGTTTCCAGCCGCTTGTAGAGGGGCCAGGCGGCGTCGGCGTTCCAGCCGGAGGCCCCGTACTTGGCCTCCCACTCGTCCAGGTCCTCGCGCGGAGCCCAAAAGGCGATGCAGGAGTTGTGGCTGGAGCACCCGCCCATCACTTTGGCGCGGGCGTGGCGCATGAAGGAGTTGCCGTTTTCCTGCGGTTCCACCGGGTAGTCCCAGTCGTAGCCGGACTCCAGCAGTTCCATCCAGCGGTCCAGCTGCAGGATTTCGGGGATGTTCCGGTCATCCGGGCCGGCCTCCACCAGGGCCACGGTCACGTCCGGGTCCTCGCTCAGGCGCGCCGCCACTGCAGCCCCGGCGGATCCGCCGCCGATCACGATGTAGTCGAACCCGCGCTCGCTGAGGTCCTCGATGTTGTCGAAGTGCATCTAGTTCTCCTTGCCGTGGTCAGCGAACCAGCCGGTCACCTGGGGGCTGGTGTTCTGGTAGATGTGCTTGGCCTCCTGGTACTCGGCCAGCCCTGTGGGGCCGAGCTCGCGGCCGACGCCGGACTGGCCAAAGCCGCCCCACTCGGCCTGGGGGAGGTATGGGTGGTAGTCGTTGATCCAGACCGTGCCGTGCCGCAGCCGGGATGCCACGCGCTGCGCCTTGCCGGCGTCCTGGCTCCAGACGGCGCCGGCAAGCCCGTAGATCGTGTCGTTGGCGGTGGCCACGGCCTCGTCCTCGGTGCGGAAGGTTTCGACGGTCACTACGGGGCCGAAGGCCTCGTCGGTGACCACGGACATGCCCCTCTCAACGCGGTCCAGGACGGTCGGCTGGTAGTAGAAGCCGGCGTCGTACTTCTCCCCAGCAGGTGCCGAACCACCGCACCGCAGCCGCGCGCCTTCCTCGATACCGCGCTGGACGTAGGCGTTGACCTTCTCGCGGTGGGCCGCGGAAATCAGCGGACCGGTTTCGGCGGCCTCGTCAAAGGGGCCGCCCAGGCGGATTCCCTGCGCGCGGCGGACCAGCTCGTCCACGAAGCGTTCGGCGATGGATTCCTCCACCACCAGCCGCGCCCCGGCCGAGCAGACCTGGCCGGAGTGGACAAAGGCGCCGTTCAGGGCGTTGTCGACGGCGGCATCAAAGTCCGCGTCCGCGAACACCACGTTGGGGTTCTTGCCGCCCAGCTCCAGCGCCACCTTCTTGACGGTGCCGGCCGCGGCCGCCGCGATGCGCTTGCCGGTTTCCAAGCCGCCGGTGAAGGAAACGAGGTCGACGGCGGGATGTTCCGAGAGCGGTGCGCCAGCCTGCGCGCCGGGGCCGGTCACGAGGTTGGCGACGCCGTCCGGCAGGCCGAGATCCTGCAGCAGCTGCATGGCCAGGATGCTGGTGGACGGGGTGAGCTCGGAGGGCTTGAGGACGAAGGTGCAGCCGGCAGCGAGGGCCGGGGCGATCTTCCACGCGGCCTGAAGCAGCGGGTAGTTCCAGGGCGTGATGAGGCCGCAGACACCCACGGGTTCGTAGACGATCCTGCTTACGACGGCGGGGTCCCCGGCGTCCACCACGCGGCCCGCCTGCTGCCCGGCAAGCCTGCCGAAGTATTCGAAGCAGGCGGCAATATCGTCCATGTCGATGCGGCTTTCGGCGATCCGCTTCCCGGTGTCCAGCGATTCGGCGCGGGCGAACTTTTCCCGCCGTTCGCGCAGTTCCGCCGCGACCTTCAGCAGGAAGGCGCCGCGCTCGGGCGCCGGGACGCTTGACCAGATGCCGGAATCGAAGGCCGCCCGCGCTGCTGCAATGGCTCGCTCCGCGTCCTCCCTGCCGGCCTCGGAGACCGTGGCGGCCAGTTCGCCGTCGGCCGGATTGTGGATGTGGCGCACTGCGCCTGACGCGGCCGGCTCCCACGAGCCGTTGATGAAGAGGGTGGATGCTGTCACGTCGGTAGACGGTGTGGCGTATGTCATACGGAGGACAGTAACGGAAGTTGAACGACTGTTCAATAGAAAATTGAACAGTCGTTCAATGTTACTCAGGTGGCCGTACCGGAGGGAATGCCGCGGTTTTAGTGCTCCCGAACGGTGCCAGGGCTGGCGGCGTCACCGCTGCTCCGCGACTCGGCCGGGGCGAACGCGATCTCTTCAGTCCGCGTGATGCTTCGCTCTATGGCAGCCTTGTCCACACCCAGCAGCGAGGTCAGCCACATGCCGTTCTGGATGACCACGATGTCGGAGCCCCGGGCCCGGCATTCCTCCCAGGACAGGTCCGGCTGGGCGTTGGAGACTAGCGCCGCTAGCCCGTCGATATACCGGTCAAAGGCGGCAGCATTGATCTGCGCATAGTCCTCGTCGGCCTGGGCGAGGGCCCAGAGGTGCAGGCGCAGGGACAGGTACCGTGTGGTCAGCAGGTCGGCGCCCGCCACCCGCCGCAGGGCTTTGCGCAACTGCTCATCCGGGGTCGACGACGGATCCGGAGCAACCAGCAGGAGATCGTGCTCGTCCACCCGGCGCAGGGCGGCGCGGATCAGGCTCGTCTTGTCGTCGTAGTAGTAGTTCACCAGGCCCAGCGCGACGCCGGCCTCGCGCGCCACTGCGCGCATGCTCACCCCTGAGATACCGTGGCGGGACAGCAGATCGAGCGCTGCTTCGAGAATGCGGGACTGCCTGTCGACCTGTTCGCCATTGTTCACGGTATTTGTCCCCATCTGGCCAGACTATTGCCAAACCCGGGGGAGTGCACTTTGGCGGCCCGGCGGCACGTCACTGCCCCTATCGCTTCATAGCCTCGCGTGGTGGGCCGGCTCCAGCAGCCGCGACACTGCGTAGCCAATGACGAGGCCCCAGAAGGCTGCGTGGATGTTGAACAGGTCCAGGCCGGAGATGGTGACCACGAAGGTCACCAGCGCGCCCATCGTGAAAGTGGTGGAGAAGGCGGTCACGAACGCCTGCTGCAGCGCACGCAGCATGGCGATTCCGCCCAGGACCAGGACGAATTCCCTGGGCGTGGACAGCATCAGCCGCGTCAGGGTGGGTGCCAGCGCAGCGCAGGCCAGCGCCAGGCAGCCATAGGTCACCGCTGCGGTGTACTGGCGTTCCTTAACGCCCGACGACGTCAACAGGGCATTCGTGGGCCCCGTCACGCAAGCGGAAACGGCGCCGAAGCAGGCGTTCAGCATGGAGAACGCCCCGGACGCCATCGCAAAAACATTCACGGGCGGCCGGTGCCCCGCGGTGCGGAGCACGGCGATGCCCTGGCCGTTCTGGACGAACAGCACCGTCAGCGCCAGCGGCACCACCAACTCCAGCTGTGAAGCCCAGGTGAACTCCGGCGGGGTGAAGACGGGGCCGGCCAGCAACGGCCCGGGCATGCCGGCAACGAACTGCCCGCTCGCCGCTACGGCCAGGCAGCCGGCCAACAGGGTGCCGAGGACCGGCGGAAGGAACTTTCCCAGCGCGGGCACGGCGGTGAGGAGCAGGAACGCGCCCACCATCGGGGCGGCAACCGCCGGATTGGCCTGGGTTGAGGAGACGATGTCGGTGCCGAACCGGAGGAATACAGCTGCAACCATTGCCATGACGATCGGCATGGGAATCATGGCCATGATCCGCCGGATCACACCAGTGGCTCCCAGCGCCAGGATAAGCAGGCCTGCTGTGAAGAACGTGCCCACCACTTCCGGGAAGGACAGGTGCTGCAGCGAGGGCCCCAGCAGCACGGTGCCTGGAATGGACCAGGCAAAACCCAGCGGCTGCCGGTACAGCAGCGACATGGCCAGCGTGGCAGCGCCTCCGGAAAACAGGATGCCAAAAACCCAGGACGCGAGCTGTTCCTGGGTCAGCCCGCCGGCTGCGCCCACGGCCAGGGTGACGGCGATGGGTCCGGACGCGGTGAACACCAGCCCGATGGCGCCGTTCGACAGATAGGGCGGGGCTACGTCGCGCAGAAACCGGCGCGGTCCGGCGGGCCTGGTTCCGGGGCGTTCCAGCAGGGGCTGCGGGGCGGGTAGCGCGGCAGTGGCGGCCTCGGTGTCGATCGGGTCTTGACGAGGGGTCATCCTGGCTCCTGGCGGCATCGGCAGAGGGCGGCAAACGGTCATGAAAGGCAAACGGTCACGAAAAGCGGGTGCCCAAAATACAGGCGCCCCGGGAGCGCGTGCATCCCGGGGCGCCTCCGGTGCCGGGCAACACCCGGCGCCGGCTGTCAGCAGGAATTCCTACTTGGTCTGGCCTTCCTTGGCGAGGATGTAGTTGTAGACAACTTCCTCGCCGGCGCCGCCGTCCGTGCGGGGCCGGGGGTCCAGCATGAGTTCCGGCTTGACGGCCGATGCGATGTCGTCGGCGTTGTGCGGGTCGCCCGGGAAGTAGAGTTGCTGGGTGACGGGCTGGTAGCCGGGAGCCGAGACCTTGATGTGGATGTGGGCAGGACGCCAAGCGTGCCATCCTGCAGCCTCGATGAGCTGTCCACAGGCACCGTCCGTGGGGATCTGGTACGGCGCGGGGCGCATGGTGTTGATCTCGAAGCGGCCCTCGTCGTCAGCCTTGACCGTGGCGCGGAAGAGCCACTCGGGCAGGCCCGGTGCGTACTGCGAGTAGAAGCCGGCGGCGTCCGCGTGCCAGATCTCCACCTGGGCGCCCTGGAGCGCGTTGCCGTTGGTGTCCGTGAACTGGCCGGTGAAGCGCAGCGGGGTGCCCTCTTCGCCGTCGCGCATCTCGACGGTGGCCGGTGTGGGAAGCTCGGGCGAACCGGGCACGTAGTAGGGTCCCTCGATGGTGCCCTTGGTGCCGGGGCGCTCCTGGGAGTTGACGTCCTCCACCGTGTGCTCAAGCCACACGTCGAGGAACAGGGGCCACTCGCCGTCGGTTCCTACCTTGATGAGCCAGGCCTTCAGGGTGTTGTACTCCTCGTAGGTGACCTGGTGCTCAACCACGATGTCGTTGGCGGCCTTGATCAGCGCACCGGCCAGGAGGCTCACGCGCTCCTTGGGCACGTGCAGCTCCGAGAGCTTGCCGGAGGCGGCGAAGCGTTCGGTGGCCTTCGAGCCGGCTTCAACGGCGGTGCCTTCGTTCTCGTTCCGGGTATCCACTTGGGTCTCAGTCATGGCGGTCTCCACCTTCGTCTTTGAATTGGGGCCAGGAAGGTTTCCTGCACCCGCCGCGGGACGCTGGCGCAGGGATCCTGCGGCCTTGCGGCATCGCGTGATGTCAGTCTCATCGTAGGTCCGAAGATAAGGACGCTACAAATATCGATAATGCCTATTTTCTGTCATTATCGGTACATAAAGACACCCTTGGTCGACCCTAGGTGTTTGCCTGATGTGAGCGCAGTCACGAGCGGGAAGAATTGCTCTAACGTCCCAGCTGGCACCGCTGCCCGGCCCGGACCTCCCGACCATCCGTCCAGCAATCTCCAATGGAGGAGCACGCCATGACCGAGAACCTGACCCATGCCCGCGAGGTCCTTGCCGACGCCGTGATCGATGACCGCGAGAACGGCATCATCCGGGCCAAGCGCGAGATCTTCACCGACCAGGAAATCTTCGAACTCGAGATGAAGCACATCTTCGAAGGCAATTGGGTGTACCTCGCCCACGAGTCCCAGATCCCCAACGTGGGGGACTACTTCACCACCTACATTGGACGTACTCCGGTGATGATCACCCGGGACAAGGACGAGAAGCTCAACTGCATCGTCAACGCCTGTTCGCACCGGGGCGCCATGCTGTGCCGCCGCAAGACGGACAACCGCACCACCTTCACCTGCCCGTTCCACGGCTGGACCTTCAAGAACTCCGGGGAGCTGCTGAAGGTCAAGGATTCCCGCAATGCGGGTTACCCGGAAACGTTCAACAAAGAAGGGTCGCACGACCTCACCAAGGTTGCCCGCTTTGAGTCCTACCGTGGATTCCTTTTTGGCTCGCTGAAGGCGGACGTGCTCCCCCTTGAGCAGCATCTCGGCGACGCCACCAAAGTGATCGATTCCATTGTGGACCAGTCCCCCGAGGGCCTGGAGGTTCTGCGGGGATCCTCCACCTACACCTACGACGGCAACTGGAAAGTGCAGGCCGAGAACGGCGCAGACGGCTACCACGTCACGGCCGTGCACTGGAACTACGCTGCCACCACTGCGCGGCGCACCGCCGGCGACTCCGCCAACAAGACCAAGGCCATGGACGCCGGCAAGTGGGGCAAGGTCAAGGGCGGCTTCTACTCCTACGACCACGGGCACCTGCTGCTGTGGCAGGAATGGACCAACCCCGAGGACCGTCCGCTGTGGGACCGCCGCGACGAGCTGGTGCAGAAGTACGGCGAGGAGATGGCGAACTTCATGATCAATATCTCGCGCAACCTTTGCCTTTACCCGAACGTGTACATCATGGACCAGTTCTCCTCGCAGATCCGCCACTTCCGGCCAATCTCCGCGGACCAGACCGAGGTGACGATCTACTGCATAGCCCCCAAGGGCGAGTCCCAGGAGAACCGCTCCAAGCGCATCCGGCAGTACGAGGACTTCTTCAACGCCACCGGCATGGCCACGCCGGACGACCTGGAAGAGTTCCGGTCCTGCAACAAGACCTACTGGGCCACCAGCGCACCCTGGAACGATATGACGCGCGGTTCCACCCATGAGATCACCGGTCCGGACGAGCAGGCACAGGCCCTGGGCATGACCCGGGTGATCGCCTCCGGCGTGCGCACCGAAGACGAAGGGCTCTACCCCATCCAGCACGGGTACTGGAAGGAAGTCATGGACCGGGCCCTGGCGGAGGAAGAGGAGCGTTCCGCCTTGGAATCCGTTTCCGTCACCGCCTGAGAGAGCCCGCCGGAACCACAGAGAGCGCAGAACCCATGACCAACCTGACCCAAACCGCCCCGGCCCTGAAGACCGCGGAGGAGATCGCAACCCTCGAAACCGTCCGGGCCTTCCTTTACCGGGAAGCCCGCCTGCTGGACGACCGCCAGTTCGACGAGTGGCTCGAGTGCTACCACCCTGACTCCGAATTCTGGATGCCAGCGTGGGACGTCGACGACCAGCTGACGCAGGACCCCCAGAACGAAATCTCCCTCATCTATTACGACAACCGCGGCGGCATCGAAGACCGGGTCTTCCGGATCAAGACCGACCGGTCGTCGGCCACCTCCCTCCCCGAGCCGCGCACCGGCCACAACATCACAGACATCGAGGTGCTGTCGAATGACGGCGGCAAGGTTGAGGTGCGCTTCAACTGGTTCACCCTGTACTTCCGCTACAACACAACGGACACCTATTTCGGCACCAGCTTCTACACGATCGACCTGTCCGGCCCGCAGCCGGTGATCCTGAAGAAGAAGGTGGTCCTGAAGAACGACTACATCCACCACGTGGTGGACGTTTACATGATCTGACCTTCCCCGCGCCGGCGCCCGGACTTCCCGGGCGCCGCAGGGCAGGTCCCACTCCGTGCCCGCCGGGCACGCCCCAAACTTTTTCCCGGGACGCGACGACGCGCCCGCCCAGTCAGGAGGACCCCATGGGCCACAAAGTAGCCCTCAGCTTCGAAGACGGCGTTACCAAAGTCATCAAGGTCGGCGACTATGAGACCGTCATGGATGCGGCCTACAAGGCGCGGATCAACATCCCGTCGGACTGCCGCGACGGTGCGTGCGGCACCTGCAAGGCGTTCTGCGATTCCGGCTCCTTCGACCCGGGCGACTTCATCGACGACGCCATGACCGAAGAGGAGCTTGAAAAGGGCTACATGCTCACGTGCCAGGCCGTCCCGGAGTCCGACCTGGCCATCCAGATCCCGGCCACGTCCGAGTCGGCCAAGACGGCGGCCGCTACCTTCAGCTCCACAATCAAGGAACTCAACCGGCACACGGAGACCACGGTGTCCTTCACCCTGCAGGTGGACAACCGGGATGCGCTGGCCTTCCTGCCCGGACAGTACGTCAACCTGAAGGTCCCGGGCACCGACGCTGAACGCTCCTACTCCTTCAGCAGCGGCCCCGAGGTGGAGGATGCGTCCTTCATGGTCCGCGTGACTCCCCAGGGTGCCATGTCCGAGTACCTGCGCGACCGGGCCGCGGTTGGCGACGCCATCGAATTCACGGGCCCCTACGGGTCCTTCTTCCTGCGCGAGCCCAAGCGGCCACTGCTGCTCCTGGCCGGCGGCACCGGACTGGCCCCGCTCCTGTCCATCCTGGAAAAGCTCGCCGAAAACCCGCCGTCCACCGCGGTACACCTTATTTACGGGCTCACCCGCGAGGCGGACATCGTAGGCCTGGACTGGCTCCGCGCCTACGAAGCGAAGCTCCCCGGCTTCACCTGGGACTACATCGCGTCCGAACCGGGCACTTCCGCCCCGCACACCGGCTACGTCACCCAGATCATCGAACCGAAGCACCTCAACGACGGCGACGTGGACATCTACCTGTGCGGCCCGCCGCCCATGGTCAACGCTGTTTCCAAGTGGCTGGACACCGAAGGCATCCAGCCCGCCAACTTCTACTTCGAACGGTTCGCACCAAAGGAGGCCACCGGCGGCGACGCCGAAACGGGCGCCCCGGCTCCGGCCGAAAAGATCCAGGCCGAAGGCGACACCATGACCCGCGGCGAGGCAGTCTCTTCACTGGAAACCGGCCGGCTGGATTTCCGCAAGGAGGACAGCTTCGCCCAGCTGGACGCCCGCATGGGCCTGGAACTGGCCGTCAGCGAACTGCTGCTGGGCCGGCTCAGCGAAGAGCAGCTGCGCCAGTTCCGCCGCCTCGCCGAAGCCACCAGTGCCTCGGTGGACGGCGGAAGCATCACCGACCCCGAGGAGTTTGCCCGTACCAACGAGGAATTCCACGAGTACCTCTTCATGGTCTGTGACAACCCTATGCTGCTGGAGTCCTACCGCCGCCTGGACGTGCACGCCCAGATGGCTGCGGCCCTGGAAACAGGCACGCCGATCTTCGCCCGCGTCACCCAGGACCACGTGGACATCGTGGACGCGTTCGAGCGGGGCGACAAGGAACGCCTCCGCGCCGTCATTACGGCGCACGCCCACGACGCGAAGGAAACCATGGCCGGTGCCATTGACGCCAAGGCCGCCCTCTGATGGTTGAACCGTACGCCGGACAATTCGTGACCCCGGGCAGGTTCGGCGGCAAGGTCGCCGTCGTCACCGGCGCAGCCCAGGGCATCGGCCAAAAGGTGGCTGAACGCATCGGCGCCGAGGGCGGCGCTGTGGTACTGGTGGACCGCGCGGACCTGGTGCACGACGTGGCCCGCGGCATCGGCGAGGCCGCCAAGGCCTCCGGTTCCGGCGGTTCGGCTACGTCCGTCACCGCAGACCTCGAGACGTTCGCCGGCGCAACCCAGGCCGTCAAGGCGGCGCTCGCAGCCCATGGACGGGTGGATGTCCTGGTCAACAACGTGGGCGGTACCATCTGGGCCCGCCCCTACGAGGAATACGACGAGGACAAGATCGAGAAGGAGATCCGCCGCTCGCTCTTTCCCACGCTCTGGAGCTGCCGGGCGGTCCTGCCTGCGATGCTCGAACAGGAATCGGGGACCATCGTCAACGTGTCCTCGGTGGCCACCCGCGGCATGCACCGCGTTCCCTACGCCGCGGCGAAAGGCGGCGTCAATGCCCTGACCCAGGCCCTTGCCATGGAGGTGGCCGGCCGCGGCATCCGCGTGGTCGCCACTGCGCCCGGCGGCACGGAGGCGCCGCCACGGAAGGTCAAGCGCGGCCCGGAAGCCGAGTCCGCCACCGAGAAGGCCTGGTACCAGATGATCGTCGACCAGACCGTGGAGTCGTCCTTCATGAAGCGCTACGGGACCTTGGACGAGCAGGCCGCGCCCATCGTGTTCCTCGCCTCCGACGAAGCGTCTTATCTCACCGGAAGCGTCCTTCCGGTGGCCGGCGGGGACCTGGGCTAGCGCGTGGACCCCCGCCGGAACGGGCGGGCAGGACGCTCCGGTAGACTTGCGGCCATGACTGCGGGGTCCGTCCAGGGCGATATCGGAGCGGATTCTGCCCTGGTAGGCCGCGATGGGGTGTTCGCGCAGCTCGCGGAAATCCTCCGCACAGTCCGTAAGGGCAAGGTGGCTGCCGTGGTCCTCACCGGGCCCGCCGGCTCCGGAAAAACCGCGGTGATGGAGTCCTTCCTGGAATACTGCCGCACGGGGGCCCGCGGCGTCCGCGTCCTTTCCGCCATGGGCGACGAGTGGGAAGCGCAGTTTGCGCTCGCGGGCTATTCGCAGCTGATGCTCACCTCGCCGCTGCGTTCGGCGAAAGCGTACGACGGCGGCCCGCACCTTCCTGCGGGTCCCCTCGCCTCCCTGAGTACGGACCAGGTGGTCAACTACGCGTCCACCCTCAGCACCCACCTCGAAGGGCTGCAGTCGCACGGAAGCGTGGTGGTCGCCGTCGACGACGTCCACAAACTCGATGTGGAAAGCCTGCGCATCCTCACGTTCGTCATGCGCCGGCTGCACGGCAAGAAGATCCTGTTCCTGCTCACCCTGAACCCCGCCGACGCGCAGCGCATCCCCGCCAGCGTCCTGGACTACCTCACCGGGCACCAGGTGGTCCGCATTTCCATGGAGCCGCTGACCCCGCAACAGGTCCAGGAAGTGGCCCGGCGCCTACACGGCATCGACCTCAGCGTCACTGCGGCCCACGGACTGGTCCGGCACACCGGGGGCCTGCCGCAGCCCGTGATGGAGCTGCTGCGCGAACTGCCCGCCGAGACCTGGCTGAGCTGGTTCCCCTCGCTGCCGCCCACCTCCCTGCTGCGTGCACGCGTACACAGCGTCCTGGACTCCGCGTCTCCCGCCCTCGTTGCCGTGGCCGAAGCTGCGTCCGTGCTGGGCCGCAGCGCCGGACTGCATGAAGTTGCAGCCGTCAGCGGCGTGGAGTCCGTCCTCGATGCCCTGGACGAAGGCCACCGCGCCGGCCTCCTGCGGCTGTCCGTGGACCAGGCGCGCTCCGCCGTCGTGTTCGTCGAACCCGGAACGGCGGAGGCGATCTATGAGCAGATCGTTCCCAGCCGCCGGATCGCGCTGCACCGGCTGGCCGCGGAGGCCGTGCAGCCGGAGGGCGAAAAACTCGGGCACCGGGTCTCAGCGACGCCGGCAGGGGACCAGGCCCTCGTCGAGGAACTTGAGGATTTCGCGGGCCGCCAGGCCGCGGTGGGGGCATGGCAGGACGTTGCGACGGCCCTGTTTTCCGCGTCGCGGCTGTCCCTGGACATCCGGGCCCGCAACGACCGGCTCCTGCGCGCCGTGGACGCGCTGGTGGGGGCCGGGAATATTGCCGAGGCCCAAACCTGGTCCGCCGCCGTGGACGCGCTGCCGCCCTCTCCGCTGCGCTCTTCGGTGCTGGGCTACCTCTCCACGGTGTCCGGCCAGAACGACAGCGCCCAAAGCCAGCTGGAAATGGCCTGGCGCACCAGCAACCCAGAGCGCGACCCCAAGGCTGCTGCCCAGGTGGCGCAGCGGTTCGTGCTGCACGGGGTGGCGTCCTGGGACGGCCCGATGATCACCGGCTGGGCTGAACGCGCCATGTCGCTGACCGAACCCGGGACGCCGGCGCACGTCGAATCGGAAGCCATTTACGGCCTGGGCCTGTATGCCCGCGGCCGGCTGGGCGAGGCGGAGGCGTCCTACCAGCGGGCTTTCGGCCACGCGGCCGAGAATGCGCAGAAGCAGCGGGTGCAGATGGGGGCCGGGTGGTTGGCACTGCGCCTGGACAACGTGGAATCGGCGCTGGTGAACTTCGAGTCCGCGGCCCCCACCGAGTACCGTGGCGGATCCCTGCGGATCTCCCTCTGGGCCGAAGCGTGGCTGGCCCGCACGCACCTGGTGCTGGGGAACTGGGATGCCGCGGCGGCCACCATCGCCCGCTCCAGCGTCCGCCTGGAAACGTCCCGAATGCCGCTGATCCGGCCGCTGCTGTACTGGACCGCCGCCGAGCTCTGGTCCATGCGCGGTGACTGGGACCGTGCGCGCTACTACGTCTCACAGGCCGCGGTCCAGCCGGGAACGTACCGCGCCATGCAGGTGCCGGCCAGCCTGGCGCGTGCCCGCTTCCATGAGGCGCGGGCCGACTATGAGGGCGCCCTTGCCGTGCTGCAGCCGCTGACCGAGCTGGATCCGTGGACCGAGGACCGGGTGTCCTTCTGGCCCTGGCAGGACACCTACATCAACGCCCTGGTGATGACGGACCAGCTGGACACCGCGGACCAGTTCCTGACGTCCTTTGAGGGGCTGCGGCGTGAGCGCGAAGTTCCGTCCGACATGGCGCGGATGGCGTGGGCGCGGGGTCGGCTGCTGGCGGCACAGGGGGATCCTGACGCGGCGCGGGAGCATTTCGAGGCGGCCCTGGGCCACCTCCGGGGACTTAACCGGCCGTACCTGCGGGCCCGGATCAGTTTCGCCTTCGGGCAGAGCATGCGCCGCGCCGGCAAGCGGCGGCTGGCGTCCTCGGTGCTGCGCGCGGCGCGGGACCTCTACGACTCACTGGGCGCGGCCACCTATGTGGAGCGCTGCGACAGGGAGCTCAAGGCAACCGGCCTCGACGTCGGAAATCTTCCCGACCCTGCCGACACGGTGCTGACTGCCGCCCGCGACCATCACATCCAGCTGACGGCGCAGGAGCAGGCGGTGGCCGAGCTCGTGGCCGGAGGCGCCACCAATAAAGAGGCTGCGCGTGCCCTGTTCCTCGCGGAGAAGACGGTGCAGTACCACCTCACCCGGCTGTTCCGGAAGATGGGGATTCGCTCCCGCAGTGAGCTTGCCGCGGCGTTCCGGGCCAAGGACTGACCCGGGACGCGGCTTCTATTTAACGTCGGAAGGGTGCTTGGCCAGCGGCACTACTGAGATCTCCATATACGGGAACAGCGGCAGGTTCTGCAGGATCTCATGGAGTTCGTCGTTGGAGTCCACGTCGAAGATCGAGTAGTTGGCGTACTCACCCACCACGCGCCAAATTTCCGGCCATTTGCCGGAGCGCTGCAGTTCCTGTGAGTAGGCCTTCTCCTTGGCCCTGGTTTCCGCCACCTCTGCGGCGGGCAGGTCTGCGGGGATGTTTACGTCCATGTGGACAAGGTACTTCACGGGTTTTCCTTTCGTGGAAGGGATGGCTTAGCGGTCGCTGCGGTAGCGTTCGAGCTTTTCCTCGTTCACTGCGGTCCCGACGCCGGGGCCTTCGGGGACGCGGATGCGCCCCTCGATGATCTGCAGGGGTTCGGCCAGGAGGTCGTCCGTCATGTCCAGGTAATTGGACAGCTCCGCGGCACGCCTGGCGGTGTGGGCGAACGCGGCTCCGAAGACGACGGAGGCCACGGTGCCCACCTGGGTGTCAATCTGGTTGCCGATGTAGACGTCGATGCCCATGCCTTCGGCCATCCCCACAATCTTTGCGGCTTCGGTAAAGCCGGAGCGCGCCGTCTTGACCGCAAGCAGGTTGGCCCCGCCGTTGAGGATTTCCTTGGCGGCCTCACCCAGGTTGGGGGCAGATTCGTCCGCGGCGATGGGGATGGGGGAGTTTGCCACCAGCCGGCGGCGGCCCAGGATTTCCCGGGCGTCGTCCGGTTCTTCCAGGAACTGCAGGCCCAGGTCGGCGGTGCGGCGCAGTACCTGGGCGGCCTCGTTGGCGGACCAGCCCCGGTTGGCGTCCATGTAAATTTCAGCTTCCTCGCCCAGGCCCTCACGGAGCACACGGGCTGCTTCGATATCCAGGTGGAGGGGCCGGCGGCCCGTCTTGAGCTTGAACGTGCTGATACCGTAGGTTTCGCGGAACTCCAGCGCCAGGGCAAGCAGCTCTTCCGCAGGCTTGAAGCCAAGCATGTGGGAGACCCGCACCGAGTCCGTGTAGCCGCCCAGCAATTTCGTCACCGGCTGGTCCAAGGTTTTGCCAATGACGTCCCACAGGGCGATGTCCACGGCGCCCTTGGCGGTCTGGTTGTGGATGGTGCGGTAAAGAATCTCCTGCACCTTTTCACGGTCAAAAATGTCGACGCCGATCAGTTGCGGCGCGAACACGTCCTGCACCACCGCGACGATGGACTTTTGCGTCTCACCATAGGTGTAGGGGCGGGGCGGGGTGTCCGCGATGCCCACCACGCCGTCGTCAGTGGTGAGGCGGACCAGCACGTGGTCCGCCTCGTGGACGGATCCGGACGCGAAATGCAGCGGATGACGGTACGGGATCGAGTAGGGAATCGCCTCAATGGCTGCGATTTTCATGACGCGGAAAGCCTTTCTTGGGTGGGGAGCGGGTCGTGCCCTGGCGCGGTGGCTGCCACGACGACATCCAGGAAGTTGTGCAGCAGGGCCGAACTGCGGCCGCGGAGCCAAGCCACGGCGAGTTCTATGGGAGGTGCGTTCTCGATCTCCCGGTACGCGACGCCGTCGAGCTGGAAAGCACGGACGCGGGACGGCATCACTGCCACCCCGCCCCCCGCGGCAACGAAGGCGAGCATGGTGGAGGTTTCGCCCACCACCTGGGTGATGCGCGGCTGGAACCCGGCCTGCCGGCACAGGTCCGAGGTGATGCGGTAAAGGACGGATTCGGGCGCGTAGGTGATGAAGTCCTGGTCCTGAAGTTCGTGCATCGCCACCGGCTTGTCCTCGGCCAACGCGCTGAACGAGGGAACCGCGACGACGAGCGGCTCCCGGGCCACCACGCGGTAGTCGACCTCCTGCGAGGCTACGGGCGGGCGGAGGAGTGCGGCGTCCAGCGTGCCGTCCCGCAGTCCCGCTTCCATGGACGGGGTGAGCATCTCCCCGTTCAATGCCAGTGACAGGCCCGGGAGCATCTGTTTTGCCAGCCGCGCGATCTGCGGCATCACGCCATACGTGGCCGATCCCGAGAAGCCAACCCGGAGCACTCCCGTCGCGCCCTTGCCCACCTGGTACACATCAGCCTTCAAGGTTTCCATATCGTTGACGATCTGCCGCCCGCGGTCCAGCAGGAGCTCGCCGGCGGCGGTGAGGTCCACGCGCCGTGTGGTCCGGTTGAGCAGGCGGACACCCAGCTGTTCCTCAAGCTGGCGGATCTGCTGGGAGAGGGGCGGCTGTGCCATGTGGAGGCGTTTGGCGGCCCTGCCGAAGTGCCGTTCTTCCGCGACTGCAATGAAATAGTTCAGTTGCCGAATGTCCACTGGGTGCCTTCCCGTGCGCCATGCCAAGGGCCTGCCCTAGACGTCTATTGATTCAAAGAATAACCCTAAATGGGTCTACTAGTGCATTCTTTTGACTCAATGACATTCGGAGCGAGCCGCCGGGTACGGGCTGCGTGCTGACGCAGCCCCGCTACTGGGGCTGCCCCGCGGAAGCTTCGGTGCGGTGCCCGGCGATTTCCTCGACCTGGTGCTCGGCCGCTTCCAGCTTGCGCTGATGAGGGACCAGGACCGTGACCAAGGCACCCAGGAGCGCAACACCGCCGTAGATGTAGAAGGCAGTGGAACCGCCGATGCCTGCTGCCGCCAGCCAGCCCCCGATGATCGGACCCAGCACACCGCCCAGGCGGCCCACGCTGGCACACCAGGCCACGCCGGCCGCGCGGGCGTTGGTGGTGAAGTAATTGGACTGGAATCCATAGATCAGTACCTGCGTGCCCAGCGTTCCCACGCCGGCCACGGCGATGAAGGTGAAGAGCATGGGCAACGGGAAGTTGAAGGTCATCAGGACCAGGGACGCTGTGGCCAGCGCGAAGGTGGAAGCGATGACGCGCTGCGGTCCGCTCTTGTCCGCCAGCCGGGAGGCGACCAGGCCGCCGGCCACTGCGCCGAGGTTCAGGGCCAGGGGGAAGAACAGGGAGTAGGTGCGGCCGTAACCGTAGCCCTCCATGATCTTGGGCAACCAGGTGTTGAGCCCGTACGTGAGGAGGAGGCCGCAGAAGGACATGAGGCCCAGCAGGACCGAGGCCAGTGCGAACTGCCTGGAGAATACCGCGGCGAAGCCCGACTTCTGTGGCGCTGCGCCGGCGTCCAGAATGACGCGCTCTTCGAGAAGCGGAACGCCGGTGCGCTGTGCGGCGGCCAGTGCTTCCTCTTCGCGGCCACGCGACAGCAGCCAGCGCGGGGACTCCGGGAGCTTGCGCCAGGCGATGGGCAGCAGGATTACCAGCGGCAGCGCGCCGATGATGAACAGGCCGCGCCAGCCGAGGCTGTCGTGGAACAGGATGCCCATGATGGAAGCAACCACGCCGCCGGCGGGGACGCCGGAGTAGACGATGGCGTTGTAGAACTGGCGGCGGCCGGCCGGAGCGAACTCGGCCATGGTGGCACCGGCGCTGGCGATGACCACGCCCAGGCCGAGGCCGGTAATGAAGCGCATGGCGCCGAAGGCCGGAACCGTGGTGGTGAGGGCGGTAACGAACATGCCCACAGAGAACCAGGCGATCCCCAGGAGCATCAGCCGGCGACGGCCGAAGAAATCGCCCACCGCGCCGCAGATCAGCGAGCCCACCAGCACGCCGATGAGGGCCCAGGAGCCCAAGAGGCCGGCGGTGGCCATGTCGAACTTCCCAATCTGGCCAGGGTCCGCCAGCAGGCCCGGCAGAACGGTGCCGTAAATGACCAGGTCGTAACCGTCAAAGAGCAGGGCGGTGCAGATGATGAAGGCCACCCAGTTGGCGGTGCGGGCCTCCTTTTGTGGATTTTCAGCGATAACCGCATGTGGTTGTGTCATGTCCGGGTCCTCTCGGGGTGATTGCATGCGCTGGCACGACTCTGGGCCAGCGGCCGTTTCCGGGTTCCTTTCAGCCTGACAGGAATGTGATCCATGACATATGAGGTAAATGCCCGGGGTTCCGCCGGGGGGTATTTTTGTCAAAATTTATTATCAATAGAAGAATATTGCCGAATAGTAAATATAGATGACACCGATCGGCGTCCCCGTTAGGCTGGCGGCATGATCACACCTGCACGCCTCCATTCAGACCTGTCCCGCTTGGGCCGCGAAACAGACATGTTCCTTGCCACTGCCACGTCCCTGTCGGGCCATGAGATGGCTGCCCCGTCGCTGTGCAGGGGCTGGTCCAGGGCCCATGTGATTGCACACGTGGCTGCGAATGCCCCTGCGCTGGTGCAGCTCATTGACTGGGCCGTCACGGGTGAGGAACGCCGGCTGGACGCCTCGCCCGAAGCCCGCACCGAGGCCATCGCCGCCCTGGCCGCGTTGCCCCGGGAGGAGCTGCTGGCGGAGCTGCGGGCCTCCGCCGACCACTTCGCCGAGCAGGCACAGCGGCTGGCCGGCGCGCTCGCTGCCCCGGAGATTCGCTTGAACGGCAGCCCGCTGCCGGCGACGTCCATCGTGGCCCTCCGCATCGCCGAGGTTGTGGTGCGCCACCACGACCTGGACACTGCCTGGACCATCGAGGAAGCTGATCCGGACTCGCTGTTGGACGCCCTGGAAGCAGCGGTGCGTTCATTGCGCGCCCAGGGTGCTCCGGGAATGACGCTCGTGACTGAAGAGCGGGACGAATGGACCATCGGCGACGGCGGCCTCCGGGTTGTATCCGACCGCGAAGGGCTTCTCCAGTGGCTGGCGCGAGGAGATGTCGAACATATCGAGGCGGACGGCCCGGTGCCGGCACTGCCTGCCTGGTGAGAGCCCCGGCAGCCGGCATCACGGGGGACTGAACGAAGAATCCCCGCCCTGCGGTGAGCAGGGCGGGGATTCATTCGTCGGCAGGTCCCTTACTTCTTGGGCAGGCCTGCCGGGTTCAGTTCGGACTTCTGGATGGCCTCCGAAGCCAGGCCCCAGCGGTCCAGGATTTTGACGTACGTGCCGTTCTGAATCAGCTCGTTCAGTGCTGCCTGGGCAGCCGCCGCGAGGCCGTTGTCCTTCTTGGTGGTGAAGGCGATCTCGGCCGTCAGCGGCCAGCCGCCGTTGAGGGTGCCTACCTGCTTGCTCTTGCCGTCCTGGGCTGCCTTGTAGGCGGCACCCGCGTTGGGTCCGAACGTAAGGTCCGCGCGGCCGGACTGAAGGGCCAGCGTGGAGGCCGAGTCGTCGTCGTAATACTGGAACTCGACCGGCTTCAGGCCGTTCTTCTTGTTCTCCTCGTCCCAGCGCACCAGGATGGCTTCCTGGTTGGTGCCGGAGCCGACGATGACGCGCTTGCCGGCAACATCCTTGGCTTCCCGGATTTCGCCAATGTCCGAATCGCTCTTCGCATAGAAGCCCAGCAGGTCGTTCCGGTAGGTGGCGAAGTCGAACTTTTCCTTGCGCGCCTCGGTGACGGTGACGTTCGAGAGTACGGCCTCGTACTTGGCCGACTCGATCCCCAGCGGCCAGTCCGCCCACGCCACCGGAAGGACCTCGACTTCAAGCCCAAGGGTCTCGCCCACGGCGTAGGCGATGTCCACCTCGTTGCCGATCAGCGTCTTGTTGTCCGTGGCGAACAGGCTGAGCGGAGCCGTGTTGCCGGTGGTCACCACGGTCAGCTTGCCGTCCGCCTTGATGGCCTCGGGGACCAGCGCAGCGGCAGCGGCGTCCACGGAAACCTTGAAGCGGTCCTGCTGCGGGGACAGGTTAAAGGTCTTGCCTGCTGCGGTGGTGGTGGATTTCGACGTCGGTGCTGTCGCCGCCGTCGCGCCCGGATCGGCGCATGCTGCCAGCCCCAGCAGCGCGGTGATGGTGAGGGCCACGGCAGCAGCTGGTTTCGCCTTGGTAATGGCCATTTTTCCTCCTTGGAGGTGGGTAGCGGATGCATCGGAGTGTGCTCGTTGCAGCAACTATCCGGCAGCCCGAGGAGGGGAATCAAAGACGCTGAAACGCTGGGATACAGGGCGTAACGACGGTTCACGCGAGGACCGGGGCGGTCACATTCGGATCCATCCGGGAGTGAGAAACCAAGTAGTGCCGGTCAATAGACGCTTCGGAAAACGAGTACTTAAGGAGCAAAGACAGGTGTGCGATTACGCGTGTGCTGATCCAGCATCAGCCCGTACGTTGAAGTACGTTGCGCCCGCGGTGGGCACATGGTCTTAGGGAGACGCACATGATGAATTCGCCAAGTGGGACAACTAGGGCTGGGGATAGGAGCCTGCGGAGGCGGTCGGGTACCCGGGCCGCCGCGGTGGTTGCGGCTGCGGGACTGGTGCTGGCAGGAGGCGGCGTGGCTTACGCAGACGACGTCTACAACACGGTGGACAACAGCGTCGACGCCATCGCGGAGATCATGCCCCTGAACGTCGGCGTCAACGGCACCACGAGCTTGCAGATACAGCCCAGGGGCGGGGACGGTGAGCCAGGATGCAACGTCAAGAAAGATGCGTCCGTAACCGTGGCCCTTGCCTCTAGCGACCCTCTTGTTGCCACCGTCAGCCCCGCCAGTGTTGTCCTGACTAGTTGCGGGGCTCCAGGAGTCCAGCTGACAGTGGTTCCGCTCAAAGCAGGATCGGCCAGCGTGACTGCTTCTGTTGCTGCCAACAACACGTCGGGCACCTTTGGCGTCGACATGGCTGCATTTGTTGTGAACGTCACAGCCCCTGCGCCGTCCAACACCGCGCCCCGACTCAGCGTCAGTGGCGTGGAGAACGGCGCCTCCTACACCAAGGGCACCGTGCCCGCAGCGACCTGTGATGTGACCGACGCCGAGGACGGGAACAGTTCCTTCGGGGCCACGCTCGGGGCACTTTCAGGTAAGGACGCCGCCACCGGCATTGGTTCTCAGACAGCGTCCTGCAGCTACACGGACAAGGGCGGGCTCAAAGCCGAGAGTTCCGTCACATACAACATCGTTGACGGCACTGCGCCCAGCATCAGCTACACGCTGGATGCGGCACAGCCGGACGGCTTGAACGGCTGGTACCGGAAAGCCGTCACGCTGAAGTGGATTGTCACCGAGGGCGACTCCTCCAGCACCCTGGATAAGGTCGGCTGCGTCGACGTGACCGTGGCGCTGGACCAGCTGCCTGCTGACTACTCATGTTCCGCAAGCAGCAGCGGCGGCTCGACTGGCACGGTCACCGTACCAGTCAAAAAAGATGGCACGGCGCCGACGGTGAGCTACGCCGACGCGACAGGAACGGCCGGCAACGACAACTGGTACACCTCCGATGTCTTGGCCCGCTTCCTGGCAACGGATGAGACGTCGGGGCTGGCCACTTCTTCCCAGGAGGTGTCCTCCAGCGGCGAGGGTGCCGACGTAAGGGTCTTGAGCCCTGCGTTCACCGACAACGCGGGCAATACCGTGCCCGACGGAACCATTTCCCGGTCGTTCAAGATCGACAAGACGGCGCCGAGCGTCAGCTACGACACAGAGGCCGGTACCCTCGGCTTTGGCGGGTGGTACGTCTCCGATGTCCGGGCCAGCTTTAAGGCAACGGATCTCACCTCCGGCCCGCTCAGCTCAACGCAGACGGTTACCTCGTCGGGGGAAGGCGAAGCCGTGATGGTCGAAAGTCCTGCCTTTACGGACAACGCCGGCAACACTACACCTGCCGGCGCCGCTTCCCAGTCCTTCAAGATCGACAAGACGGCACCGTCTGTTGGCTACGACGGAGTGGCCTCGGGCACCTTGGGCGAGAATAACTGGTACGTGACCGACGTCGGGGCCCGCTTTACGGCAACGGATGCGACGTCAGGACTCCTGACGTCCTCGCAGACGGTGTACTCCAGCGGGGAGGCGGCGGATGTTAAGGTACTGAGCCCGGCATTCGTAGACAACGCCGGCAACATCACGCCCGCCGGCGCCACATCGCAGTCCTTCAAGGTTGATAAAACAGCACCGACGGTCGGCTACGTGGGCACGAGCCCCGCAGCCAACGGCGACGGCTGGTACAACACGGACGTTGCGGTCACCTTCGGGGCCGACGACCTCGTCTCGGGACCTGCTGACTCGACGAAGAGCGTGACGTCGTCGGGCGAAGGGGAAACGGTGACTGTCCTAAGCCCCGAGTTCAAGGACCTTGCCGGTAACGTCCGCGCTGCTGGTGAAGCCTCTACTGTGCTCAAGATCGACAAGACTGCGCCAACGGTGACCTTTGATTCTGTCATCGCGGACGGCTACTACGGATCGACGCCGGCGCAGCCGACCTGCACAGCTACGGACAAACTGTCCGGCGTGCGTGGAGCGTGCGAGGTGACCGGTTACGGCACGGGAGTGGGGACGTACAACCTCACGGCAACGGCTACGGACCTCGCCGGCAACACCACCACCATCACCCACTCCTATGAGGTCAAGCGCTGGACTGTGAAGGGCTTCTACCAGCCGATCGACATGAACGGTGTCCTGAACACGGTGAAGGGCGGCAGCACGGTACCGGCCAAGTTCGAGATCTTCGCGGGCGACCGGGAGTTGACGGATGTCAGTGCCGTGGACAGCCTCAAGGCGTCCCCGATCCAGTGCTCGCTCCTGCATGTCGATGACATCGAAGTGACGGCCACGGGCAGCACCTACCTCCGGTATGACGCCCTCGCCGGTCAGTTCATTTACAACTGGAAGACGCCCACGAGCCCCGGGAGCTGCTACCAGCTCACAATGACAGCAAAGGACGGCTCCTCCATCAGCGCCAACTTCAAGCTGAAGTAGCGCTTACAGCGGCGGCGCCCAAGGACGTGCGCCGCAGAGAAGGGGCCCGGTC
>NZ_VDEV01000035.1:0-20311 GCF_006151685.1 Arthrobacter sp. BB-1 | reverse complement strand
GTCACCAGATCGGGCCCCTTCTCTGTCGCGGTTGAGAACTAGCCCAGAGCCTTGATGACTTCCTTGGCCACGTCCTCGCTGGACTGAGGGTTCTGGCCGGTGATCAGGTTGCCGTCCCGGACCACATTGGACGTCCAGGCGGCAGCATTTTCGATCACCGCACCCTTGTCCCTCAGCGCGTCCTCCACCAGCCACGGCGTGTTCTCGCCCGTGCCGCCGCCCAGCTCCTCCTCATTGGTGAACACTGTGAGGCGACGTCCCGCGAAGACGAACGTGCCGTCGTCGTGCGTTGCACTGAGCAGCCCGGCGGGGCCGTGGCAGAACGGCGCGATGACCTTGCCGTCCCTGTCCGCCGCCACGAGCAGCCGGCCGAGGTCGGCGTCCTGGTACAGGTCGGCCATGGGGCCGTGCCCGCCGGGCATCACCACGGCGTCATAGCCGGAAGGGTCGACGTCGGCCAGCACCAGCGGGCGAGAGAGCTCGCCGTCGATCGACGCAAGGTAGTCCCGGAAAGCTTTCGCCCGGTCCTCGCCGCCGGCCGACTCAGCGGCCAGGCTGACCTGGTCCACGGTGGGCTTCGCGCCGCCGGGGGTGGCGATGTGGACGGTGTGGCCGGCGTCCACCAGGGTCTGGTGTGCCACCACCAGTTCCTCTGCCCAGTAGCCGGTGCGGTGCTTGCTGCCGTCCTTCATAGTGAGGGAATCGGCTGCGGATACAACCATCAGGATGTTTGCCATGATTTTGCTCCTGTCTGTAGTTTTCTACTCGCCCGCTGCTTCAAGTTCAGCGTAGGTGTCCTGGTCCAGGCTGATGCCGGCCGCGGCCATGTTTTCTTCCAGGTGCTTCACCGACCCGGTGCCGGGAATGGGCATCATCACGGGGGAGCGGCGCAGCAGCCAGGCCAGTGCAACCTGGGAAGTGGTGGCGCCCAAACGCTTGGCCGCCTCATCCAGTGGCCCGCCCGGCTGGGCCAGCTCGCCCGCGGAAATGGGAGCCCACGGGATGAAGCCGATGCCGTTCTCCTCCGAGTACCGCAGGACGTCCTCGGAGCTCCGGTCCGTCAGGTTGTACCGGTTCTGGACAGTGGAAACGGTGAAGTGCTTCCCGGCAGCCTCAAGCTCCGCCACGCTGACCTGCGAGAGGCCCAAAGCCCGGACTTTCCCCTCATCCTGGAGTTCATGGAGAACGCCGAACTGCTCCTCGGCGTCTACCTTGGGGTCGATCCGGTGCAACTGCAGCAGGTCCAGGGTGTCCACCTTGAGTTTCCGCAGGCTCAGTTCGGCCTGCTGGCGCAGGTACTCCGGGCGGCCCACCGGGATCCACTTGTGAGGACCTGTGCGGGTGAAGCCCACTTTCGTGGCGATCTTCAGCCCGTCCTTGTACGGGTGCAGCGCTTCGGCCAGGATTTCCTCGCTGATGTTGGGACCGTAGGAATCTGCGGTGTCGATGAAGTCCACGCCGAGTTCGACGGCGCGGCGCACCACCTCCACGGCGGCGCGGCGGTCCGCGGGCTCACCCCAGCCGCCGTCACCCACGATGCGCATGGCACCGAAGCCAAGCCGGTGCACGGTTCCCAGGTCCTTCAGGTCGATCGTTTCTGACAGTTCCAACTGGTTCGTTGTCTCTAGGCTCATAGGGGCGGCAACATCATAAGTTTGCTGAGTATTCCGCAGGTCACAGAAATAAGCCGGGGGCCGCCGTCGTTATGCTTTGCGTGCCCGCCACGATCCTGCGGGTGCCTCCCTCCGAAACGTTCCTGAAAGGCCGGCACCTACCGTGACTCTTCCCCTCTCCATCCTTGACCTGGCAACCATCGGCAAGGGCCAGACGGCGGCGGAGAGCTTCGCGGGCAGCGTGGCCATGGCGCAGAGCGCCGAGAAGCTCGGCTACCGGCGCGTCTGGTACGCGGAGCACCACAACATGTCCTCCATCGCGTCGTCGGCCACCAGCGTCCTCATCGCCCACGTGGCCGCGCAGACGGAAAGCATCCGCCTCGGTGCCGGCGGCGTCATGCTGCCCAACCACTCGCCACTGACCATCGCGGAGCAGTTCGGAACCCTGGAGACCCTTCACCCTGGCCGCATCGACCTCGGCCTGGGCCGCGCCCCCGGCAGCGACCAGAACACCATGCGCGCGCTGCGGCGGGACCCCATGTCAGCGGACAGCTTCCCCCAGGATGTCCTGGAACTGCAGGGCTACCTCACCGGCCCTACCCGGATCCAGGGGGTTGAGGCCACCCCCGGCAAGGGCACCAACGTCCCGCTCTACATCCTCGGATCCTCCTTGTTCGGCGCCCGCCTTGCTGCCCAGCTCGGGTTGCCGTACGCCTTTGCCTCCCACTTTGCGCCCAACGCGCTGCAGGACGCAGTGGCCCTGTACCGCCGCGAGTTCAGGCCCTCGGCGCAGCTGGAGGCACCGCATGTTATTGCCGGCGTCAACGTGATCGCCGCGGATTCCGCCTCGGAGGCGCAGGCCATGATGCAGGCCACGAAGCGCGCCCGCGTGTCCCTGTTCTTCGGCGGGGGCCGCGAGTTCACTGACGACGAAGCGGACATGATCCTCGACTCCCCGCAGGGCCAGCACGTCTCCCAGATGATGACCTACTCCGCGGTAGGCACGCCGGACGTCGTCCTTGATTACCTTGAGGGCTTCGGCCGGCACGCCGACGCCGACGAACTGATTGTTGCCCACCAGAGCACGGGCACCGAGGCGCGGCTGCGGTCGGTGGAGCTCCTCGCCGAGGCTGCCGGGCTGGTCCGGGTGTAGGTTTCCCCGGCGACAGCGTGGTGCCCGGGCGCCTTCTGGTCGCGTCACGCCGGGCGCCCTTTTGGGAAAGCACGACGACGGGTTCCCCGGTTTCGCGCGGAGGGCGCCGCCGTCGTGGTGCAAGAGGCTCCCCTGCGTGACAGCCCGGCTGCTTCGCCGACCCCTCCCCATTTCCCGGGTTACCCTTGACAACGCTTAACTGAACCGGTTTAGTAGATCTTACTAAACCGGTTCAGTGATTTCGATCACGGAACATGAGCAAAGGGCCCAGGGATCATGGCAGTAACCATCAGCGACGTCGCCCACGCGGCCGGCGTCAGCAAAGGTGCCGTGTCCTACGCCCTGAACGGACAGCCCGGAGTCAGCCAGGCAACGCGGGACCGCATCCTCGAGGTCGCGAAAGAGTTGGGTTGGAAACCGAGCCTGAGGGCCAAGGGCCTCTCCACCGCAAAGGCCTTCGCGTTGGGCCTCGTGGTGGCCAGGGATCCCCGGCTCCTCGGGACTGACCCCTTTTTCCCGGCCTTCATCGCCGGCATTGAAACCACCCTCGCCGAGCACGACTACACCCTGGTGCTCAGCGTTGCCACCGCGCCCGGAGCCGAGGAGCGGGCTTACCGGAAACTCGCGGACGGCCGGGTGGACGGCGTCATCCTCACCGACGTCCGGCACAACGATTCACGGATCGGGCTGCTGCGCGAACTCAAGCTTCCTGCGGTTACGCTCAACCGCCCCGACTCGGACTCGCCGTTCCCCGCGGTCTCCATGGATGACCGGGGCGGCATCACCGCCGCGGTGGAGCACCTCATTGCGTTCGGACACACCCGGATCGGCCACGTGGGGGGCGCCCAGGAATACATCCACGGCCGCAGCCGCCGGCGGGCCTGGCAAGCTGCCATGGAAAAGGCTGGCCTTGCCACCGACCTTTTCGCCGAGGCCGACTTCACGGCCCCCGGCGGGATCGCCGCAACGGCGGAACTGCTGAACCGGCCGGACCGCGCCACCGCCATCGTCTACGCCAACGATCTTATGGCCACCTCGGGCCAGTCCTATGCACAGTCCCAGGGACTGAAAGTCCCCGAGGACCTGTCAGTGACCGGCTACGACAACGCCGAGTTCAGCCAGTACCTGAACCCTCCGCTCACCACCATTTCCACCGACCCCATGCTGTGGGGCCGCACGGCGGCGCAGGCACTCCTGAGCCAGCTCAACGGCACCCATACCGGTGAAGATACAGACCTCCAGGCCCCCGCGCTGCTGGTCCGTGCCTCCACCGGCCCTGCTCCGGCCCCGGCCGCCAGCAGTTCCCGCCCGGCCGCCCCATAAGAGGGCACGCCCCAACCACCAACCGCAAGACGTCCCACCAGGACCAAGGAGTCGCAATGAAGCGCTTTACAAAAGCCACACGTGTTATGTCAGTGGCCGCCCTCACCATCATGGGTGCCGGACTGGCAGCCTGCGGGGGAGGCGGGGAGAGCGGGGGCGGCGACTCCGCGGCCTCCGCCAAGGGACCCATCAAGATCTGGTACTCCAACAACGAGTTCGAGGTGAAGTGGGGCAAAGCCATGGTGGAAGCCTGGAACGCCGCCCACCCGGACGAAAAGATTGACGCCCAGGAGATTCCCGCGGGCAAGAGCTCGGAGGAAGTCATTGGCGCGGCCATCACGGCCGGCAACGCCCCATGCCTGGTTTTCAACACCGCACCTGTTGCCGTTCCGCAGTTCCAGAAGCAGGGCGGACTGGTGGCGCTGGACGATTTCCCGGATGGTGCCCAGTACATCAAGGACCGCAGCGGAGACCTGGCGGACCAGTACAAGTCCTCGGACGGCAAGATGTACCAGCTGCCGTGGAAGTCCAACCCCGTGGTGTTGTTCTACAACAAGGACCTGTTCGCCAAGGCCGGACTGGATCCCGAGAACCCGAAACTCGGCACGCACGCGGAGCTGCTGGACGCTGCCCGGACCGTGGTGTCCTCCGGGGCCGCACCGAATGCCATCTGGCCCTCGCCTGCAAGTGACTTCTTCCAGGCCTGGTTCGATTTCTACTCCTTCTACGCTGCCAACTCCGATGGCACACCACTGGTGAAGGACGGCAAGGCCACCTTTGACAGTGAAGAGGGCAAGCAGGTGGCTGCCATGTTCCAGACGCTCTACAAGGAAAACCTTGCCTCCAAGGAGGTCTACCAGGGTGACTCGTTCCTCGAGGGAAAGGCAGCCATGGCGCTCGCCGGGCCGTGGGCCATCGCGGCCTACAAGGACAAGGTGAACTGGGGAGCCGTTCCGGTCCCGGCCGCTGAAGCCAAGGCTGAAACGTCCACATTCTCGGATGCGAAGAACGTGGCCATGTACTCCGCCTGCGAGAACCAGGGCACCGCGTGGGAGGTTATGAAGTTCGCCACCAGCCAGGAACAGGACGGCAAGCTCCTGACCGAAACCGGCCAGATGCCCATGCGCCAGGACCTCCCGGCCACTTACCCGGAATACTTCGCCAAGAACCCGGCCTACACCCAGTTCGCTGAGCAGGCGGCCCGGACCGTGGAGGTTCCCAACGTGCCCAACTCAGTGGAGGTGTGGCAGACCTTCCGCACCGCGTACGCCAAGTCGGTGATCTTCGGCAACGAGAGCATCGACACCGCGTTCAAGGGCGCAGCGGACAAGATCAACCAGCTGGTAGCCCAGAAGTAGCGGTGATCCCCAATGTCACTGCGTTCTTCTGCCGGCAGCCCCGCAACGGGCACACCGGCTGGTGGGGCGGCGGACCGGCGGCCGGGGACCAGGAAGCGTAAAAGCTTCCTGGGGCCCCAGCCGCTGGGCCTGCTGTTCAGCGCTCCCTATGTCATCTACGTGCTGGGGGTGCTGGCGTTTCCCCTCGGCTACGCCGTCTACATCTCGTTCCACGACTTCTTCTTCACCGCGCCGCGGGTGAAGGTGGACCGGCCGTTCGTGGGGCTGGACAACTACGTCACCATCCTGTCCGACCCCGCCGTCCAGCGCTCCTTCCTCAACATCGGTGTCTTCCTGGTCATCAACGTCCCGCTCACCGTGGGCCTGTCGCTGCTGCTGGCGAACGCCCTGAACAGGATCACCCGGCTCAGGACGTTCTTCCGCCTGAGCTACTACGTTCCGTATGTGACGGCGAGCGTGGCGGTCGTCGGCGTCTGGCTGTTCCTTTTCCAGCAGAACGGACTGATCAACGGGCTGCTGGGACCGCTGGCGCCGTCGCCGTCGTGGCTGGTGAACTCCTGGCTGGCCATGCCCACGGTGGCACTGTACGTGACGTGGAAACAGCTGGGCTTCTTCATCCTCCTGTACCTCGCGGCTCTGCAGAACATCCCGGATGAACTGTACGAATCCGCAGCAGTGGACGGCGGCAGCAAATGGGTCCAGTTCTGGAACATCACCGTCCCGGGGGTGCGGCCCGCGAGCGTCCTGGTCACGCTTCTGGCCACCATCACCGGCGCCAACCTATTCACCGAGCCCTACCTGCTCACCGGCGGCGGCGGACCGGACGGCGCCTCGGCCTCACCAGTGTTCATCATGTACCAGAAGGGGATCCTGCAGGGGAACCCCGATGTAGCCGCGGCACTGGGCGTGGTGCTGGTGATCGGCGTGCTGCTGATCGCCCTCATCCAGAAACGCCTCGTCGGCGGAAAGGAGGACTGACATGTCCGTCACCAAGGCGCACAATGCAACGAACGACGACGGCGCGAGCCGCCCTGCGGGAGACCCGTCACCTCCGCTTCGGGCCGGCTCAGGCGTGGACAAGCGCAACAACCTCGGCGTGGGCAGCTTCATCCTGCTGGCCGTGGGCGCCTTCGTTTTCCTGTTCCCCTTCTACTACATGCTGATCGGGTCCCTGCAGACGTCCCCGGACACCTCCGTTGCCGGCGCCTTCCCAAACCCGGCCAATATCACGGGTGAGAACTACGCCAACATCAATGACGCCATCAACCTGTTCCAGGGCCTGGCCAACTCCGGCATCTTCACCGGCGGAGTGATCCTCTGTACCGTGGTCTTCGGCCTGCTGGTGGGATATGCCCTGGCGCAGATGCAGTTCCGCGGCCGCGGCGCGGTCTTCGGGATGATGCTGCTGGTGCAGATGGTTCCGTTCCAGTTGCTGCTGATCCCGCTGTACGTGATGATCGTCCGGGACTACGGCCTGGCGGACAGCTTCCTGGGCATGATCCTGCCGTTCGCCATCAACTCCACGGCCGTGTTTGTGTTCCGCCAGTACTTCCTGCAACTGCCCTCCACCCTGTTCGAGGCGGCCCGGATCGACGGCGCCTCCGAGCTGCGGATCCTGTGGCAAATCGCCGTCCCGCTGGTCCGGCCGGCGATCGTCACCGCCGTGCTGCTGACCTTCATCGGTCCGTGGAACGAGTTCCTGTGGCCGTTCCTGGTTACCAAGGAGCAGTCCATGCAGCCCTTGGCCGTTTCCCTGGCCAACTTCATTTCCAACATTGCGGCACAGGCCGGCAACCCGTTCGGCGCCATCCTTGCCGGGGCCTGCGTCCTGGCGGCCCCCGCGATCGCCCTGTTCATCTTCTTCCAACGACAGTTCATCTCAACCAACATCGGTTCCAGCGTAAAGGGCTAATCCATGACCTCCCCCCAGACTTCAGCACTGCCCACTGTCCCGTTCACCCTCACCCGCGCCGGCGTCATCATGACACCGGAGCCCGGCAACGACCTTGAAGCCGAAGGTGTCCTCAACCCTGCCAGCGGCCGTGGCCCGGACGGGGAGCTGTACCTGCTTCCGAGGCTCGTCGCGAAGGGCAACGTGTCCCGCGTGGGCCTGGCAAAGGTCATCATCAACGACGACGGCGTCCCCACCGGCGTGCAGCGCGAAGGCGTGGTGCTGGCACCGGACGAGGGCTGGGAACGCGGCCTGAACAATGCCGGCACCGAGGACCCGCGCACCACCTGGGTTCCGGCCCTCGGCAAGCACCTGATGACCTACGTGGCCTACGGTCCGCTGGGCCCGCGCCTGGCCTTTGCGCACTCCGAGGACCTCCGGAACTGGGAGCGCCTGGGCCCGTGCTTCTTCGAATACCAGGCCGACCTGTCCATGGACCTGAACCTGTTCCCCAACAAGGACGCCGTGTTCTTCCCGGAACCCGTCAACGATCCCGACGGCATACCGTCCTACGCGATGCTCCACCGTCCTATGTGGGACCTGGGCTGGATCCGTCCGGGCGAAGGCGAGCACCTGCCCGCCGGTGTTACGGACAACCGGCCCGGCATCTGGATTTCGTACGTGCCCGTGGCCGAGGTGGAGCGGGACCTGCGCAACCTGGTGCACATGGGCAAGCACCGGCTGGTGGCGCTCAGTGAGTACTCCTTTGAGGAACTCAAGATCGGCGGCGGCCCGGCTCCCCTGCGCGTGGACGAAGGCTGGCTCCTGATCCACCATGGTGTGGCGGGAAAGATGGCAGCTTCCGCCTTCGACCAGCAGCAGAACGTGAACTACACGGCCGCCGCCATGATCCTGGACGCGGACGATCCCTCCAAGGTCATTGCCCGCAGTGACAAACCGCTCCTGGCCCCGGAAACCGAGGACGAGATCTCGGGCATCGTGCCCAACGTGGTGTTCCCTACCGCCATCGAGGAAATCGGCGGGCAGTTGTTCGTTTTCTACGGCATGGCGGATTCCAAAATCGGCGTGGCCAAACTGGACCGGGTCTGAGCCCCGTGACGTGTTCCCGGAAAGCCACCCGTCCGGCTGCGACCATGGCAGCCGTTTCCCTGCTGGCTGTTTCGCTGCAGGCAGGTGCCGCTGCGGCGGCACCTGCCGTCCCGCCGTCGTCCATTAATACGGTCAGCACCCCGGCGGCCCTTGTCCTGGCGGGCGACGAAAACCTCACCAACCTAAACCATCTAGATTTCCTGCTGGACAGTGTCCCGCTGCCAGCGGTGCCAGGCCACACCACCTACCGGCTGGCAGAGCAGCCCGCCGCCGAAGCGCCGTGGACCTACGCCGACAAGAACGCCGACGGCAGCTACAGCAGGGTGGGTGGCGGCAACCTTGACCCCGCCACCGGCGACTGGAGCCAGGGAGCCTACAACGCGGACGATATCTCCCGCGCTGCCGTGGTCTACCTGCGGCACTGGAAACAGACCGGGGACCTCTCCAGCAAGGAACATGCCTTCCAGAACCTGCGCACGCTCACCTACCTGCAGACCGTGGACGGCCCGAACGCCGGCAACGTGATCCTCTGGCAGCAGCCGGACGGCAGCCTGAACCCCAGTGCCATCCCGGTGGAACTGCCCGACCCCTCCGACTCCGCGGAATCCTACTGGCTGGCCCGGACCGTGTGGGCCCTGGGGGAGGGGTATGCAGAGTTTGCCGGGTCCGATCCGGAGTTCGCCGCCTTCCTGCAGGACCGGCTCCACCTCTCCCTCGACGCTTTGAACCGCCAGTCCCTCGGCAAGTACGGCGCCTTCGACACCGCGGACGGCGTGCAGGTTCCGGCCTGGCTGATCGCCGGCGGCGCCGATGCTTCCGCTGAGGCCGTGCTGGGCTTGTCCGCCTATGTCGGGGCGGTTCCGTCCGATGCCGCGGCCGCCACGGCGCTGGCCCAACTCAGTGAGGGCGTCGCCGCGATGTCGTCCGGATCGGCCACGCAATGGCCGTTCGGCGCGATCATGCCGTGGAACAAATCCCAGAGCCTCTGGCATGCTTGGGGCGGAATGGCTCCGGCCGCCGTCGCCACTGCCTCCGCCACACTGGACCGGCCGGACCTGCTGCCCGCGGCCGTCAAGGACACGGCACAGTTCACCCCGCAGCTGCTCGCGGCCGGGGGCCCGGACAACGCCTGGAGTCCCACCCCCGGTGAGGCCCAAATTGCCTATGGAGTGGACTCCCGGGTCCAAAGCCTCGTGGCGACAGCGGAAGCCGCATCCGCCCCCGGCCTGCTGGATGTGGCCGCCATCGCCGCGGGCTGGTTCTTCGGCGCCAACCCCAACGGCGCCCCCGCCTACAACCCCGCCACCGGGACGGCCATCGACGGCATCGAAACAGATGGCCGGATCAACCCCAACTCAGGCGCCGAATCAACCATCCACGCGCTGCTCACCATGCTGGCGCTGGATGCCAACCCGGAACTGCGGACCAAGGCGCTGGGCATCAGTGTTGCGGAGGGAACCAACGGTCTCAGCGTGGTGGAAGCAGAGGCCGGGACCATCACGGGCAACGGCACTGTGGTCCGTCCGCCGTCGTCCTGGACCGGCGAGGCCAATATCTCCGGCGGCGCCTACGTGGACCTCGGTGCCGGCGGCAGCCTATCCGTCCCGTTGTCCGCGGCGAACCAGCCGAGCAATATCTTCCCCATCGTCAACCAGGCTGTGACGCCCTCGGGCACCACCACCTGGACGTCGGCGAAGGGCCCGCTGGGCACAACGGCCAACGGCGGCGCCGGGGCACAGGGCATCACTGACGCGCCGGGCATCCTCTTTCCCTTCGCCCTCCGCCGCGCCCTGGCTGCCGGTGCCACGTCAGTGACGGCTGCCTCTGACGGCCAGGCGGCCCTGGACGCACTCCTGGTCCAGCCTTTGATCTCCACAGTGGCGGTCTCCGGCTCCGGCGGCAACACCACCCTGTACGTCAGCGCCGCGGGTTCCACCACAGTCGAGCAACTGACTGTTCCTGAAGGCGCCACCGTGGTCCAGCGCCAGTACGACTCATCGGGCCGACCGGTCAAGGGAGCGCGGGACCAGGCCGGCGACGCCTCCGGACGTGTCACCGTGGCACCGGGCGGATTCACGGTGGTGACTATCGGCTGACCCCGCCACGGGCAGTCCCGGACTTATCTCCCTACCGAATCGTCGGACTTTTACACATACGCAATGAAAGGGACTTTCGGGGGAAACTGCCGGGGCTGACCATGGGAACTGCCCCCTCGGGAATTACTGGGATTCCCGGGAGGGGCACCAACCGGTAGTCCGCTGGCGATCCAGCGGCTGAAGTCCCGGCCTGGTTCGGCTTCAAAGGGGTACCTGGATGCCAACGCCGCTAAACCAAAGCGTGGCGGACTCCGCACTGCTCACCCGCTCCCTCCCGCTGGACATGCTCCGGGCCTTCATCCAGTCGGATGCGGCGGACAACGGCCTCACTCCTGCGCTCCTGGCCGAACTCAAGGTGCTGGCACGCGTTCCGGGCCTGCTGGTGGCCTGCAACTACGGCGGGACCCTGTGCGACGCCGAAGGCATCTCCACCGAGATCCTCCCCTTGGGCAGTGCGGCCATTGCCCTGCGGGCTTTGGCTGCCCTGCCCAACACCCACGCGGCGATCATTTCGGGCCGCTCGCTCCGTGATCTGGCGGCGGTATCACGGCTGCCGGTGGAGGTGCACCTGATCGGCTCCCACGGGGCTGAATCGGACATGGGTTTCGCGCACGCGCAGACCCTGGCCACCGAATCCGTCCTGCAGAAGGTGAATGCAGCGCTCAACGAGGCCGTGGGGTTCCAGAAGGGCATCTGGATTGAACGCAAACCGGTAGCGGTTTCCGTCCACACCCGGCCGGCACCGCCGGAGGTGGTGGAGTCCGTGACGGAAACAGCCCGGGAGATTGCCCGCGCCCACGGGCTGTTCTTCATTGTGGACGGCTCCGTGCTGGACCTGTCCGTGGTGGAACCATCCAAGGCCGAGGCGCTGGAGGCCCTCCGGTCCCGGCTCGGAGCCAGCGCGGCGATGTTCGCCGGGGACGCCCACAGCGACGAACTGGCCATCGCCACCCTGCGCGGGCCGGACCTCGGCCTCAAGGTAGGACCGGGGGCCACCGCTGCCGCCCACCGCGTCCGCGACCCGGAAGCCTTCGCCCGCGTCCTGGCACTCCTCTTCGAACTGCGGCGGGCCTGGCTGTTCGGCGAGGACGCGGTGGGCCTTGAACGGCACACGATGCTCGGGAACGGGTCCTCCACCGCGCTGCTGACGCCGGACGCGAAGGTCTGCTGGATGAGCCACCCGCTGCCGGACTCCGGATCCCTGTTCGCCCACATCCTGGGCGGTGACGCGGCCGGGCACTTCTCCGTGGAGCCGGTCAAAGCCTCCCAGGTGCTGGGGCAGCGTTACGTGGACAGCACCATGATTGTGGAAACCCGGTGGGCGGATGTCACCGTTACCGATTACCTGGAGCCTGCGCCGGACGGCATTACCAGCCTGGTCCGGGTGCTCACCGGCCATGGGGCCGCGAGGATCACCTTTGCGCCGCGGCCGGACTACGCCAACGCCCCGTTCAGCATGGAGGCCCGCGGCGGGGAACTGCATGTGGTGGGAACCTCGGAACCCATCATCCTGTTCGCGCCGGGCGTCACCTTCAGCATCACTTCGGACGGGCGCCATGCCACGGCCACCGCGGCGGTGAACCTGCAGGACGGGCCCGTCGTGCTCAACCTGCGCTGCGGCGATACCGAACCGCAGCCCGCGGACCCCGGCGGGGAGACGGAACGGCGGGCCGGGGTTGCCCTGCACGCCCGCCAGTGGGTGCAGCGGCTTGTCCTGCCCTCCGTCAAACCCTCCCTGGTGCGGCGGTCTGCCCTGGTGCTCCGCGCCCTGGTGCATGAGCCCACGGGTGCCGTCCTCGCGGCCCCCACCACCTCGCTGCCTGAGGGAATCGGCGGGACAAGGAACTGGGACTACCGGTACTGCTGGCTGCGGGACGGGTCCATGACGGTCAATGCGCTGGTGGATCTCGGATCCACGGCGGAGGCCGCCGGGTTCCTGGAGTGGCTGGGCCGGATCCTCGAACACGCACCCGGCCCCGAATGGCTGCACCCCCTGTACTCGGTGACGGGCGCCCCGCTCTCCACGGAGGCCGTCGTCGACAGCCTTCCCGGCTACGCCGGCTCCCGCCCGGTCAGGATCGGCAACGCCGCGGACCACCAGGTCCAACTGGACGTTTTTGGCCCGGTTGCCGAACTGATCCATGCCCTGAGTGAGCGGGAGGGCGCGCTCGCCGACGACCATTGGGAGCTGATGGTGCAGATGGCCTCAGCCGTTTTGGCACGCTGGCACGAGCCGGACCACGGCATCTGGGAGGCCCGTCGGGCAGCGCGCCACCATGTCTACTCGAAAGTGATGTGTTGGGTGACCCTGGACCGGGCGCTCCGGACGGCTGACCGCCACGGCAGGGAACCGGATCCTGCCTGGGCACGCATGGCAGGCACCATCCGTGAGGAGGTGCTGCGCGAGGGCTGGGACGAGTCGGCGAAGTCCTACACCGTGGCCTACGACAGCCCGGACCTCGATGCCGCCGTCCTGCACATCGGCCTCTCCGGCCTTCTGGACGTCACGGACCAGCGCTTCCTGGACACCGTCACCGCGGTGGAGCGGGAACTTCGGGTGGGTCCCACCGTCTTCCGGTACCGGTACGACGACGGCCTGCCGGGCCTGGAGGGCGGGTTCCACATCTGCACCACTTGGCTGATCGAAGCCTATGTGGCCGTGGGCCGCATCGACGAGGCCTGGGACCTGTTCGACCAGCTGGTCAACCTCTTCGGTCCCACCGGGCTGCTCCCGGAGGAGTACGACCCCGGCACGGAGACCCACTTAGGGAACCACCCCCAGGCCTACTCGCACCTGGGCTTCATCCGCTGCGCGCGTCTCCTCGACGAACACCAGGGAAGGAGGTAGATAGTTGCCGCCAGTCGTGGGTACCTAGAGTGGAGGTAGCAGGGGCCCACAGACCGAAACGAGACGCATGAAGACCGCCCGAGCCCAAGGAGTGGGTTTCCGTTCTGAGCGGGGCCCCATTCTCATCGCCCTGATGCTGTCCACCGGGCTGGTGGCCATCGATTCCACCATCGTGGCCACGGCCGTCCCGTCGATCGTCCGGGATGTGGGCGGGTTCGAGTCATTCCCTTGGCTGTTTTCGGCGTACCTGCTGGCCCAGGCCGTCTCGGTGCCCATCTACGGCAAACTGTCCGACATGCTGGGCCGCAAGCCCATCATCCTGGCGGGCATCGGGCTGTTCCTGCTCGGGTCCGTGCTCTGCGGCATCGCCTGGAGCATGCCCACGCTGATCGCGTTCCGGGCGCTGCAGGGGCTTGGTGCCGGGGCCGTGCTGCCGGTATCCATCACCATCGCCGGGGACATTTACTCACTGGAGGAACGGGCCAAGGTCCAGGGCTACCTGGCCAGCGTCTGGGCTGTTTCCTCCGTGGTGGGCCCGAGCCTTGGCGGGGTGTTCTCCTCGCTGGGGATCTGGCGCGGGATCTTCCTGGTCAACATTCCGCTGTGCCTGCTGGCCGGGTGGATGCTGCTCCGGACCCTGCATGAAAATGTTGAGCGTGCCAGGCACCGGGTGGACTACGCCGGGGCGGCCCTGTTGGCCGTGTCCCTTGGCCTGCTGATCCTGGGCGCCCTCCAGGGCGGCCAGGGGTGGGCATGGAATTCCCCGGTGAGCATCGGCATCTTTGTTGTGGGCGCGTTGCTGCTGGCCGTGTTCTTGATGGTGGAGCGGCGTGCAGCCGAGCCGGTCCTGCCGTCCTGGGTGGTTTCGCGGCGGCTCCTTGGCACCACGGCGCTGGTGTCCTTCGGGGTCGGGGCAGTGATGATCGGGCTGACCTCCTATGTGCCAACGTTCCTGGAGGGGGCGCTGGACACCTCGCCCCTTGTGGCCGGCCTTGCCCTCGCAGCACTGACCCTCGGCTGGCCCATCAGCGCCTCGCAGGCCGGCCGGTTCTACCTGCGGATCGGGTTCAAGGCCACCGCAATGATCGGCATCTCCATCACCGTGGCGGGACTCCTGGTCCTGGCCCTCACGGCAGCCACACCCAACGTGGCATTGGTGGCCGCCAGCTGCTTCGTGGTGGGGCTCGGCCTGGGGCTGGTGGCCACCCCCACCCTGATCTCTGCGCAGTCCAGCGTCTCCTGGAACGAGCGCGGTGTGGTCACCAGCACCAACATGTTCGCGCGGTCCATCGGGAGCGCGCTGGGTGTGGCCGTCTTCGGCGCCGTGGCCAACGCGGTCTACGCCAACACAGCCGGGGACGGTGCGGCACCCGTGGTGGCCGCGTCCGGTGCCGTGTTCCTTGCGGCGCTGGTGGGCGGCATCCTCACCGTGGCAGCCGTGCTGGCGATGCCCGCGGTGAAGGCGGGCGCCTCCGGAACGGACGTTTCTGGAAAGGATGACGACGGCGGCGCGGCGGAAGAGCCGGCCCTCACCGAGGCGGAGGACACTTCCCGTTGACCGGGCCTCCCAACTAGGTAGCGCCAAGTGTCGTTTTGGGGGTCCGAAACGACACTTGGCGCTACCTAGTTGAGTTGGTGGGTGCGCGGGCTGCGGCGCCTACCGCGACGCGCGGAAGATTTCCGGGGCCGGCCGCGTGCCAGTGGCGAGGTCGGCGAGGATCCGGCCGATCACGGGAGTGAACTTGAATCCGTGCCCGGAGAACCCGGCGCCGATCACCACAGGGCCGATCCGGTCCAGGATAAAGTCCTCGTCCGGGGTGGTGGTGTAGGTACAGCTGATGGGCTCGAACGCATCGGCGTCCACGCCGGGCAGCCACGTCCGGGCATAATCCTGCAGGGCCGCGAGCTGCAGTGGTTCGGGCTGGAAGGTGCGCCGGTCCGGGTCCACCAGCGGGCCCACGCCGTGCCAGCCGGCCTTGATCCCTTCGCCGGGCGTCTGCATCCCATAGACGGGGGAGTACCAATTCCTGTAGTCCACCCCGCCGCCCGGGTAGTGGTTGAAGCCGGGCCACACCGCGCCTGTGTCCGCCACGCGGAAGTGGGCCGGCTGCTCCTGGGTCACCCTGAGCTTTGGGATCCGCAGCCCTGCCCCGGGGCTGCTGGTGGCCGCGCCGCCCAGCAGTTTTTCCGTCCAGCCGCCCGCTGTGACAACTACCTGGGCCGCGGTGACTACCTCGGTGCCGCCGCCGGATTCCAAAACCAGCCGGACGCTGTCGTCCATTACCTGGAGGTCCACCACCTTGGTGTGGTGCCGGATCTCGGCGCCGCGGGCTGCGGCAAGCCGCTGGAACGCAGGAAGCGCTGCTTCGGGGTTGAGCTGGCCGCCGTCAGGCATATGCAGTGCCTGCTGGTCGAAACGGATGCCGCGCCAGCGCTCCCCAGCCTCGGCCGGGGTCAGGAGTTTCGCCCGGATGCCCGCCTGGGACAGTGCCTCGGCGGTGTCCGGCAGCCGGGGGTCCGGGCCGTGGTTCACAACCCCCGTCCGTGCCAGCAGCGTCTCACCGCTTTCCTGCTCAAGCTCATCCCACAGGGCAAGCCCCTCGGCCAGCATGGCCACGTATTCGGGCCGGTGGTAACCCGGGTTCAGGTTGCGGGTGGTGCCGTGCGAGGCCCCGATCTTGTGGCCCGGCCCGAACTGCTCCACCAAAGTCACATGCCGGCCGCGGCGGGACAGCGCCCACGCGGCGGCCGAGCCCATGGCGCCGCCGCCGATCACCACGGTGTCCAGAACAGTACTCATCAGCCCTCCAGGCTCGGGTCAGGTCAGCAACAGGGCCACGCCGATCATTGCCGGCACGGCCACAACAGTGGTAATCAGCACGGTGTCCTTGGCCACGATGAGTCCGGTCTTGTAGCGGCTGGCAGCCACAAAGACATTCTGCGCGGTGGGCAGGGCGGCGGTCACCACCACGGCAAACAGGACATGGCCCTCAAGCCCCAGCGCGAACCGGGCAAACAAATAGGCAAGCGCGGGCTGGACGGCCAGCTTGAAACCGCTGGCCAGCAGTGTGTCGAGTCGCCGGCACTCCGAGGCCTGGAGCGGGCGGGTACCGTTCAGGCTCATGCCAAAAGCGATCAGCATGGCCGGAATCGCCGCACCGCCGATCAGGTGGATGGGCTCCATCACCAGCTGCGGGACCTGCCAGCCGGTCCCGGCCACGGTCAGGCCCAGGGCCGAACCCACGATCATCGGATTCCGCAGGATCATCACGATGAAATTCAGGGGCGTGGTGCGGTGGGAGCTCGTGCTTGAATCCAGCAGCATCAGGAACAGCGGCGTGAAGAAGGCGAGCTGGAAAATGAGCAGCGGCGCCACGTAGCTCGCGTCGCCCAGGACGTACACCGCAATCGGGATGCCCAGGTTGGCGGAGTTCACCAGTGAGGCCGCCATGGAGGACATCAGGGACTCGGGCAGCGAGCGTTTGAGCCAGAACTTGGCGATGGCGAAGAAGATCGCGGCGGTGGCCACGGCCGATACCGCCGCAACCAGCAGTGGCGACGCGAAAACCTCTGCGAGGCGGGCCTTGCTGAGCGTTTCGAAAAGCAGGGCTGGGCTGGCTACAAAGAAGGTGAGGGAGCTGAGGACCTGCCGGGCATTCTCGCCCAGGATCTTCTGCCGGCCCACGAACCAGCCCACCAGGATGATGCACCAGACCACGAAAAAGCCGGCGAGTACCCCTAGCAAAGGACAGTCCGCAGGGAACCGGCCCGCCGGGCACGGGGAATTGGAATACCGGAACCCACGCTCCGGTTAGACGGTGGCGTTGTTAAGCGCGAAAGGGGGCCGCATCATCCCCGGGGTGAGGCCCTCTGCGGGGTCGTTGCCGAGCTGGATTATCCCGTTGTTTTCGTCCACGTGGACCACCCGCGGTTCATAGGCCTTGGCCTCTTCGGTGGTCATTTCGGCGTAGGTAATCAGGATGACAATGTCGTTCTCGTGCATGAGGTGCGCCGCTGCACCGTTGATGCCGATTACGCCGGAACCGCGCTCGCCGGCGATGGTGTAGGTCTCAAGCCGTGAACCGTTGGTCACGTCCACAATGGACACGAGCTCGCCGGGAAGGATGTCGGCGGCCTCAAGCAGGTCCAGGTCAACTGTGACCGAACCTACGTAGTGCAGGTCGGCGTGCGTGACGGTGGCCCGGTGGATTTTGGACTTGAACATTGTTCGATTCATAACGGCTTCAGTCTAGCGCCGGGGAACGGCCGGCGCAGTGATGCAGGGAACAGTGACGCCAGGCGCTGCCACTTTTGGAAGAACGCGTCCGACGGCGGCCGGTCACCCGCCGTCGTGCTGTGCCACGGCCGCTGCGGTGGCAGCGAGGGTCTCCCGCGCGGCGAGGATCGCAGGCCGCTGCGCGCTGGAACGGCGGACGGAGGTGAACACGGTGCGGTGCGGCTTGCCCGGCAGGTCAAGGAGCCGGGCGGTGGTGCCGCGCCCCGTCCACACCAGATCCGGCATCAGTGCCACTGCATTGCCGGACTCGATGAGCCGGATCTGGGCCTGGAGGTCCGCGGTCTCATACCTCACGTCGGGCTCGAATCCCGCGCTCCGGCAGGCCTGCTCAGCCCAGTGGCGGGACGCCGCACCCCGCGGTTCCATGACCCAGGCGAGCTGCGCGGTGTCCTCGATCGAGGAGATGGCGGCGCCGCCGTCGGACGCGGGGGGAACGGCGAGCCGGATGGCATCGGTGGTGAGCTTCACCCGGTCCAGCTCCGGATAACGCGGCGCGGCATGGCCGGGGTACTGCTCGGCGATGACCAGGTCGAAGTCGCGCGCCCACGTTTCATGCAGCGCCGTTTCCGGCTCGCGCTGGATCATCTCGATGCGAACCTCGGGATACGCGCCGGCCATACGGGTAAGGGTCTCGGGCATGAGCGCCAGCGCCGCAGACTGGAAGACCGCGATCCTGACGGTTCCGGTCACCGCGGTCAGGGACGCCGCCAGGTCCGCCTCGGCCTGTTCCATGGTCTCCAGCAGCTGCGCGGTGTGGGCCACCAGGACCTCCGCCTGCGGGGTGAGCTGCACCCGCCGCCCGGTCTTGCGCAGCAGTTCAACCCCCACTTCCTTCTCCAGCAGGGCAAGCTGTTGGGAGACCGACGACGGGCTGTACTGGAGTGCGTCTGCCACCTCCGCGAGGGTCCCCCGGATGCTCAACTCCCGGAGCAGGCGGAGCCGGCGGACGTCAAGCATAAGGAAATCCTTACCGAAACTAATGAATATAGGTTAGAAGTAGTCACTTTATCTAATGCAAGCCCGCTTGCATACTGTTGGGACCGAGTTACCCCCGTCACAAGCGATTATTTCGCGCGCCGTGGCGGGGCAGCACCCCAAGCAGGAGTTCCGGATGAGCACTAGAGACATGACCCAGTCGATCATGCGGCGCAAGCCCATTGACGACATTGAAGAAGAGAACAAACATAGTGGCCTCTTTAAGTCACTCGGGCTTTGGCAGCTTACGGCGATCGGCGTAGGCGGCATTATCGGCGTCGGCATCTTCTCCCTCGCGGGGCTGGTGGCCGCCGGCAGCGAAACCGCACCCGGGGTGGGGCCCGCGGTGCTGATTTCGTTCCTGATCGCTGGCCTTGCTTCGGCGGCGGCAGCGCTGTCCTACGCAGAATTCGCGGGCATGATTCCGCGCGCCGGGTCGGCCTACACCTACGGCTACGTGGCGCTGGGTGAGGTGATCGGCTGGTTCATCGGCTGGGACCTCTTGCTGGAATACATCGCGATCGTGGCCGTCGTGGCCATTGGCATCTCGGGCTACTTTGATGCCTTCCTCTCCGGAATCGGCATCCATATGCCGGTCTGGATGACTTCCACCCCGGATGAAGGCAAGGGTGGCATCGTCAACATTCCGGCCATCGTGGTCTGCCTGATCGTGACCTGGATCCTGTCCCGCGGAACCAAGGCGTTCGGCCGGTTCGAACTGGTGGCCGTTGCCATCAAAGTCATCCTGATCCTGTTCATCATCGGGCTGGGAGTCTTCTACATCGACACCAACAACTACAACCCGTTCATGCCGTCCGGCTTCGGCCCGGTTCTTGCCGGTTCCGCCACCGTGTTCTTCGCGGTATTCGGTTACGACGCCATGAGTACCGCCGCGGAGGAAGCCACCGACGGCAAGAAGCACATGCCCAAGGCGATCATCCTCTCGCTCATCATCGCCATGCTGCTTTATGTGGCAGCCACCCTGGTCCTTACGGGCATGCAGAACTACAAGGACATCGACCCCAAGGCCGGCTTCGCGTCAGCCTTCACCGGCGTGGGGCTGCCGATCATTGCCACCATCATTTCGGTATTCGCGGTGCTGTCCATCCTCACGGTGATGCTGACGTTCCTGCTCGGTGTTACCCGCGTATGGTTCTCAATGAGCCGCGACGGGCTGCTGCCTGGCTGGTTCTCCAAGACCGACCGTCACGGCACGCCGCAGCGCGTGACCTGGATCGCGGGCATCGCCTCCGCACTCCTGGCGGGCGTGTTCCCGATCAAGGCAGTTGCCGACCTGACCAACATCGGCATCCTGGCCGCGTTCGTCGTCGTCTGCCTGGCCGTCATTATCTTCCGTTACAAGAAGCCTGACGCCCCCCGCGCTTTCCGCCTGCCCTTCATGCCCCTGGTCCCGGCCTTCGGCGTGCTTGCTTCAGCCTTCCTGATGTTCCAGCTGCACTGGGAGACCTGGCTGCGGTTCGGCATCTGGCTGGTGGTGGGCCTGGCGATCTACTTCTTCTATGGCAAGAAGAATTCGCTGATGAACCCCAACAGCCCGCGGCACGAAGAAATCGTGGAGATGCACCGCCCCATCGGCTGACCCCCGCCCCCTTGCGACGCTCTCTCACTTAATGCGGGTTTTTACGG
>NZ_VDEV01000034.1:0-32957 GCF_006151685.1 Arthrobacter sp. BB-1 | reverse complement strand
CGGAAAACACCCGCACAAGCCCTCCAGCAAATACTGGAAGAATCAGCAGCATAGGACGTGTTGCAACGACCACTTGAATCCGCCCGGGACGCTCTCTCACTTTCCTGAGAAAGGGAGAGAGCGTCCCTGTTTTTCCGGCGTTAAGTGAGAGAGCGTCGCCAGGAAAACGACGTTAAGTGAGAGAGCGTTTTGCTGGGGCGGGCGGGGCAGGGGAGGGTAGGGGACGAGAGAGGCGGGGAGGGCAGCTGGCGAGGCTGCCTTTTGCTGGTTAGGACGGGTTCCCAAGCCGGAGTTAATCCTTTGGGTTTTCTAACCTGTATTGCTTAGGAAAGATCGCTTTATCTTATGTGACTGGAAGTTCATACTGGTGGATAAGACCTCCTTGAACCCAGAAAGATCGGGATAACCATGACCCACATTGCTATGGAACCGGCAGTCGCCACCGGGACCGCGCCGCGGACCGTCGACGTCGATGTGCCCCAGGCCAAGGCCCTCTCAACCGAAGCCGTGGCGCTGGTCCGCCACTGGCTCACCGAGGCATCAAAGGTTCCCGTGGACTCCTCCGCCCAGCAACTGGCAGGCGTCCTGAAGGACCCCAACGGCCTGGAATTCACCGTTGGCTTCGTGGACGGCGTTGTCCGCCCCGAGGACCTGAACGTCGCCGCCCGCAACCTCGCCGCACTTGCCCCCAAGGTCCCGGCGTTCCTGCCCTGGTACATGCGCAGCGCCGTAGCGCTGGGCGGCACCATGGCTCCGGTCATGCCGCAGGTGGTCATCCCCATCGCCCGGAAGGTCCTGCGCGAGATGGTGGGCCACCTGATCGTCGACGCCACCGACGCCAAGCTGGGCCCGGCCATTGCCAAGATCAGGAAAGACGGCATCAAGCTCAACGTCAACCTCCTCGGTGAGGCCGTCCTCGGTGAGCACGAGGCCTCCCGCCGGCTCGAAGGCACGCACACCCTGCTGGCGCGCCCCGACGTCGACTACGTCTCCATCAAGGTCTCCTCCACGGTTGCCCCGCACTCCGCCTGGGCGTTCGACGAGGCCGTGGAGCACGTGGTGGAGAAGCTCACCCCGCTGTTCGAGCGCGCTGCCTCCTTCGCCGGCCCCGGCAAGAAAGCCAAGTTCATTAACCTGGACATGGAGGAGTATAAGGACCTGGACATGACCATTGCGGTGTTCACCAGGATCCTGGACAAGCCCGAGTTCAAGGACCTGGAAGCGGGCATCGTGCTCCAGGCCTACCTTCCGGACGCCCTCTCCGCGATGATCCGTCTGCAGGACTGGGCAGCCGAGCGCCGCGCCAACGGCGGCGCCGCCATCAAGGTGCGCGTGGTCAAGGGTGCCAACCTGCCGATGGAGCAGGTGGAGTCCTCCCTGCACGACTGGCCCCTGGCGACCTGGGGCAGGAAGCAGGACTCGGACACCAGCTACAAGAGCGTCGTCAACTACTCGCTGCACCCCGAGCGGATCAAGAACATCCGCATCGGCGTGGCCGGGCACAACCTGTTCGACATCGCCTTCGCGTGGCTCCTGGCCAAGCAGCGCGGTGTTGAAGCGGGCATCGAGTTCGAGATGCTGCTGGGCATGGCCCAGGGCCAGGCCGAAGCCGTGAAGAAGGACGTGGGCAGCCTCCTCCTCTATACGCCGGTGGTGCACCCGGCCGAGTTCGACGTCGCCATCGCCTACCTGATCCGCCGCCTCGAAGAGGGTGCCAGCCAGGACAACTTCATGTCCGCGGTTTTCGAGCTCAGTGAAAACGAAACGCTGTTCGAGCGCGAAAAGCAGCGCTTCCTCGCCTCGCTGGACGCCCTGGACAACAGTGTTCCGGCGCCGAACCGCAAGCAGAACCGCAACCTGCCCCCGGTCCCGATGCCCCACAACGCCTTCGAGAACACCCCGGACACTGACCCGTCCCTCCCCGCCAACCGTGACTGGGGCCGGGCGATCCTGGAGCGCGTCCCGTCCTCCACCCTGGGCAACGCCGCCGTCAAGGCAGCCTTCATCAATGACGAAGCCACCCTCAACACAGCCATCGAAACCGCCGTCGAGAAGGGCAAAGCCTGGGGCGCCCTCTCCGGCGCCGAGCGCGCCGAAATCCTGCACCGCGCCGGCGACGTCCTGGAGGCCCGCCGCGCCGACCTGCTCGAGGTCATGGCCAGCGAAACCGGCAAGACCATCGACCAGGGCGATCCCGAGGTCAGCGAAGCCGTGGACTTTGCCCATTACTACGCCGAGTCCGCGCGGAAGCTGGACAAGGTCGACGGCGCCACATTCGTCCCAGCGAAGCTCACCGTGGTGACCCCGCCGTGGAACTTCCCGGTCGCCATCCCGGCAGGGTCCACCCTCGCGGCACTCGCCGCCGGTTCCGCCGTCGTGATCAAGCCTGCCAAGCAGGCTGCCCGCAGCGGCGCGGTCATGGTGGAAGCCTTGTGGGAAGCCGGCGTTCCCCGCGACGTCCTGACCATGGTGCAGCTCGGCGAGCGGGAGCTGGGCAAGCAGCTGATCAGCCACCCGGCCGTGGACCGCGTAATCCTCACCGGCGGCTATGAAACCGCGGAACTGTTCCGCTCCTTCCGCCAGGACCTGCCGCTGCTGGCCGAAACCAGCGGCAAGAATGCCATCATCGTCACCCCGAGCGCCGACCTGGACCTGGCGGCGAAGGATGTTGCGTACTCCGCGTTCGGCCACGCAGGCCAGAAGTGCTCCGCGGCTTCACTGGTGATCCTGGTGGGCTCCGTTGCCAAGTCCAAGCGGTTCCACAACCAGCTCATTGACGCCGTGACCTCCCTGAAGGTGGGCTACCCGGAGGATCCCACCAGCCAGATGGGCCCGATCATCGAGCCCGCCCACGGCAAGCTCCTCAACGCCCTCACCACCCTTGGCGAGGGCGAGAACTGGGCCGTGGAGCCGAAGAAGCTGGATGACACCGGACGGCTGTGGAGCCCGGGCGTGCGCTACGGCGTCCAGCGCGGCTCCTACTTCCACCTGACCGAGTTCTTCGGACCAGTGCTGGGCGTGATGACCGCTGAGACCCTGGAAGAGGCCATCGAAATCCAGAACCAGATCGAGTACGGCCTCACCGCCGGCCTGCACTCGCTGAACTCGGAGGAGCTCGGCATCTGGCTGGACAGCATCCAGGCCGGAAACCTCTACGTGAACCGCGGCATTACCGGTGCAATCGTGCAGCGCCAGCCGTTCGGCGGCTGGAAGAAGTCCGCAGTCGGCGCCGGCACAAAGGCCGGCGGGCCCAACTACCTGGCGGGCCTGGGCGACTGGGCTCCCGCGACGGCTTCGGCGGATGCCGCTGTCACCCACCCGGGCGTGCGCCGGATCCTCAACGCCGCCGGCGCTGCCCTGCAGCCGGCGGAGCTCGAGTCAGTGCAGCGGGCCGTCGCGTCCGATGCCCAGGCCTGGGCCGAGGAGTTCGGTACGGCTAAGGATGTCTCCGGCCTCAGCGCGGAGCGCAACATCTTCCGTTACCGCAGCCTGCCGGTGACGGTCCGGCTGTCCGAAGGCGCGCCGCTGGCGCACCTGGTGCGGACTGTGGCGGCCGGTGTGCTGGCGGGTTCGGCACTCACGGTGTCCTCCGCCGTCGAACTTCCCGCCCAGCTGCGCCCGGTGCTCACCGCGCTGGACATCGAAGTAACGGTAGAGTCCGACGCCGACTGGCTGGCTGCCGCGGGCCGGCTCGCGGCGGCGGGGAAACTTTCCGGTGGACGCGTCCGCCTGATCGGCGGCGATGCATCCGCGCTGGCCAAGGCAACGGGCGGCCGCCCCGACCTGGCAATCTACGTCCACCCGGTCACCGAAGCCGGCCGCGTGGAGCTGCTGCCCTTCCTGCACGAGCAGGCCGTCAGCATCACCGCCCACCGGTTCGGAACCCCCAACCACCTTTCGGACACGCTGATCTAGGTTTCCGCGACAGTTGCTGCCGGCACAGGGATGCCGGCGCCACAAAGAGGGCCGGACGTTCACCTTGCGGTGGCCGTCCGGCCCTTTTGGCCTGCGGATGCTAGCCCAGGTACCACCCGGGCGGCGTCCACGTGACTGGAACACTGTGGGCAGAGAAATCCTCGCAGCGGGTGCAGGTATAGGCGACTTCGCCCAGGGTGCCTACCGAACCGTCGCGCCGGTAGGTGGGCGGAATGTAAGACTCAAGGTAGATGAACTCGTCGGTGCGGCACCTGTCACAGGTGGGTTTGCCGACATATCCGGAGTCGGTGGTGGCGATGCCTGCACCGAGTCTGGAATTGCGGGTTCCAAGCGGACGCGCAGTGGTGTGCGCGCGGGCATGGGCCGGGGTGTAGTGGGGGTTCTTGGCTGTCGTCATTGGCTGCCTGTCCCGAGCCGGAATCCTGGCGTGCAGGAGCGGCCTCGTGTTGGATGACCGGCCGGCTGCTTGACCCTGGAAAATCAGCATAAGTGATGCTACCTTCCGCAATCAATGGACACTGCGGTATGGCTTCGCCTGCGGGACACCTTGGGGCGTTATGCTGATCGGTTAATGGTCCGGCCCACAATTGACTGGGTCAGCGCGTCAATCACCTCGGCGTTGGCCAGCGGGTTGCGGATGAGGGTGAAGTCAACGTCGCCCACCGCGGGCAGGTCGAAGCGCCGGGTGATGATCTTCAGGTCCTCGGGCACCAGCGACGACGGCATGACGGCGACGCCGATCCCCGCCCGGACCGCCGCCAGCACACCACTGATTTGCCGTGTTGTGCACGTGATCCGCCAGGTTCTGCCATGGGACTCGAGCGCGTCTATGGCCAATTTCCGGCTCAGGCTGGGGGAAGGGTAGGCGATGAGCGGGACCGGGGCGGCCCGGTCCAGCATGGTCTGCTCCAGGCCCACCCAGGAAAAGGAATCATGCTGGACCACGGTCCCGTCCTTGGCTCCGGCCACCCATTTCACAAATACAAGGTCCAGTTGCCCCGCGTTGAGCTTCCGGTACAGCTGGTCGCTTTGGCCCACCGTGAGTTCCAGGTTGATCTGCGGGTAGATCTGCCGGAATTCCCGCAGGATGCGCGGCAGTCCGGTGATGGCGAGGTCGTCCGCGGTGCCGAACCTCAGCCGTCCGCGCATTGCAGAACCCGAAAAGTAGCGGGATGCGGAGTCGTGGGCGGCCAGGATGTTCCGGGCAAACCCCGCCATCGCGTCCCCGTTGTCAGTGAGCCGGACGTCCCGGGTATCCCTGCTGACCAGCACCCGCTTGGCGGCAGCCTCCAGCTTGCGGACGTGCTGGCTGACCGTGGGCTGGGCCAGGCCCAGCCGCTCGGCGGCCTTGGTGAAACTGAGCGTTTCCGCCACGGCAAGGAAGGAGCGCAGCTGGGCTGGTTCGAACACAATGGACTCCGGTGGGCGTCGGTGCGGACTTCTGTATTGCACTCTGCAATAGGAGTTATAGGGACGATACGTCTCCATAATCCCGTGCCCCCAGCCTAGCGTTAAGGACATCCCGGACCGCACGCACTGTGAGGACACACCTGTGGCACCCCCACCGCCTTCATCGGCAACCGTCACCCAGCCCGTCATCGACACCGCACACTCCGCCCCGCCGGACAACCAGGCCCCGCCCACCCAATCCCCGCCCGTCCAGACTCCACCCGTCCAGACCCAGCCCATCGCCGTCGTCAGCGAACGCCTGCCCTGGAAGCACACCTTCATCTCCCTCAGGGTTCCCAACTTCCGCATCTTCGCCGTCGGCCACTTCATTGCCGTTATCGCGATCTGGATGCAGCGGATCGCCCAGGACTGGCTGGTGCTGGAGCTCTCCGGCTCCGTGACCGCTGTTGGCATCACCGTGGTGCTGCAGTTCCTGCCCTCCCTGCTCCTCGGGCCGTGGGGAGGGATGGTCGCGGACCGGTTCGCCAAGCGGAAGATCCTGATCCTGTGCCAAAGCATGGCCGCGGTCCTGGCCGCCGCGCTGGCAGTCCTTGCCCTAAGCGGCGCCATTGAGGTGTGGCACGTCTATGTGATCGCGCTGGTGCTTGGTTTGGTGACCGTCCTTGACCAGCCGGCGCGGCAGGTGTTCGTCAACGAACTCGTGGGGCCGAAGTACCTGCGCAACGCCATCAGCGTCAACTCCACCACCTTCCAGCTGGGCGGCCTGATCGGCCCCGCCCTGGCCGGATGGCTGCTGACCGCCGTGGGGGCAGGGTGGGCCTTCGCGGGCAACGCCTTCGCCTGCTGCTCCACGGTTGCCATGCTGCTCATCCTGCGCAAGGACCAGTTGTTCGTCAGCGCGCCCACCCCGAAGAGCAAGGGAATGCTGCGCGAAGGGCTGCGGTACGCGCTGGGAAAGCCCACCATCTACTGGCCCTGGCTGATGGCCGGGTTCATTGCGGTCTTCGCTATGGGGCTGCCGGTGGTGCTGGCAGCCTACGCCGACCACGTCTTCAACATTGGCGCCGGCGGCTACGGCCTCCTGAATGCCCTGGTGGCCCTCGGCGCCCTGTCCGGCGCGGTGGCATCCACCCGGCGCCGCCAGCTCCGGCTGCGGTCCGTGGTTTTCTGCGCCGGAATGTATGGCGCCATGCTGTGCGTTGCCGCGCTGGCGCCGTCCCTGCCGGTGTTCGGTGCCGTGATGGTGCTGTCCGGGTTCTGGTGCCTCATGTTCCTCACCGGATCGAACCAGCTGGTCCAGGTCAGCTCCAACATGGGCATCAGGGGCAGGGTGATGAGCCTGTACATCATGGTGCTGATCGGAGGCCAGGCCATTGGCGGGCCCATGCTGGGCTGGATTGCCGAACATGCCGATCCGCATGTTGCCCTGCTGGTGTCCGGCGGAGTGCCCGCCGTCGCTGCCGTGACGGTCGCGGTAATCCTTGCGCGCAAGGGTTCGCTGTTGGTGAGGGTGGACCTCAAGGACCGGCGGCAGCCCGTGCGGATCGTCCGGCGGGCTGCAGCGTAGCCCGCGGCTACAGAGCCTGGTGCGGGTACGCCTCTTCCCGTTTCTGGAATTCGAGCACGTCCTTGTTGCGGACCACGCCGTCACGGATCTCGATGGCACGGGAGATGGTTTCGTTGCCGTCCCATGCTTCGGGGCCGCTTATGACGGTTTCCAGGAACGGCAGCAGGGCCTGGCTGATTTCCCAGCTGGCGGAGTTCCAGAGGTAGGACGGGCTGTGGTCCACCGCGTAGTAGTTGATGTGGTCGCCCACCGTGAACATCGGGTCGGCGAACGTGGTGGACCGCGCCCAGCTGAAGCCCATGCCCTCGTCACAGGACACGTCCACGATGAGGCTGCCCGGGTTGAAGGCCGCGAGGTCCTCCGTGCGCAGGTAGGTCAGCGGGTTGTTGGGGTCCTGCAGGGTGCAGTTGACCACAATGTCGCTCTCGGCCAGGAACGGCGCCAGCGGCACCCGGCCCCGTTCGGTGATGACCTGGCTGAGGAAGGGTGCTTGGGCGTCATGATCGAACTGGACGATGTTCACCGAGTGGATGGGAGCGCCGACGGCGGCCACCCCTCGGTTGGTCAGCACCTGGACATCGTGGATTCCATGGGCGTTCAATGCCGTGACGGCGCCGCGGGCTGTAGCGCCGAAGCCGATGACCGTGGCGCTGAGCCGACGGCCGTAGTCACCGGTTGACCCGGTGAGCGCCAGGGCGTGGAGCACCGAGCAATACCCTGCGAGTTCGTTGTTCTTGTGGAACACGTGCAACCCGAATCCGCCATCACTGGCCCAGTGGTTCATGGCCTCGAAAGCGATCAGCGTGAGCTTCTTGTCAATGGCCAGCTGCGTAATGGCGCGGTCCTGGACGCAGTGAGGCCAGCCCCAGAGGACCTGGCCGTCCCGCAGGTCGGATAAATCCTCCGCCTGAGGCTTCGGCAGGAGGACGACGTCGGCCTCCGCCACGAGCGTCTCCCTGCTGGCCATCGCGCCCACCAGGGTGGAGAGGTGCGCGTCCGAAACGCCGAAGCGCTCACCGTAGCCGTGCTCAAGGATGATGTGCTGGCGGACCTCCGGCGCAATGCGCTCGAAGTGCAGCGGATGGATGGGGAGCCTGCGCTCGTCCGGCTTTTTTGTTGATGCCAGGACGCCCAGGGTCAGTTTGTTCTCCGCCGCGGTCACTTCTTTTTGGCGGCCTTGTTGGACGTTACGTCCAGGGAGCTGGCTGGTGCGGAAGCGGCCTTTTTGTCTGCGCGCTTTTCCTTGATGGACTTGCCGGATTTTTTGGATGCTGTTTGACGCGGGGACTTGTCAGCCATGTATTGCTCCTGTAGCGGAACCGAAGAGGTTCCTGACTTCTGACGATACACGCAGGCACCTAATGGCCCGGCCGGTGCTGGCGGCCCCGCCGGCAACATGGAGCGGCTGACGGGAATCGAACCCGCGTATCAAGCTTGGGAAGCTAGCGCTCTACCATTGAGCTACAGCCGCAGTGCCCCGCCGAAGAGGGGCAGAACATAGCTTAGCGCAGATGTCTCCGTGCCCTGCCCATCCAGCGTTCCGGCACCCCGTGTCCCGGGCGCCCGTGCGTCATCCGGTAACTCTTCAATAACGTCCCGGGCCCTGACTAGGTGGGCGTGAGGAGCGCTGGTTAACCTGAACCGGGTAGCTGCGGTGCCGGGGGGATGCGGCTGCTGCGGCCAGCCGACGTCCACTCAGAAAGATCCCCATGGCATTTGCGGAGCACGAGGTCCTGATCAGTCGTGACGCCATGGCCGTGTATCTGTTCCTGCTGGATGCCACCAACCTTCCGCTGTGGCGGGACTCGGTCCGCAGCGTCACGCTGCTCCAGGGAGCGTCCGCGTCCAGGGGCGCGGTCTACCGGAAGATGGTGGCCGGCCGGTCCGGACTGAGCATTCCGGCAGAGCTTGAAATCACCCAGGCCAGGCCGGGTGCGGAGATCGAGTTCCAGGTCGTCTCCGGGCCTGCCCACCGTTCGGGCGGCTACTACCTGAGCACGGAAGCCGGGGGAACACGGGTCCGGTTTGCCCTCGAGGCCCGGGCGGAGGAGCCCATCGGGTTCCTGGACCGGCCCCGTTTCCTGCACAGGCTCGGCTTCCTGAACAGGATGCTCCAACGGAACCTCCGTTCCGAAGTGGCCCAGCTGGAACGCCTCAAGGATGTCCTGGAACTCCAGCCCGCCATCTAGCGCCTACTGGGCCAGCCGCTGCCCGGCCCAGGGTCCGGGAATGTTCGACGGCGCCGCGAGGCTTCCTGAGGTCAGGTCCCAGTACTGGACAACATCGTTTGCACGGCGCAGCGCCAGCCCCGTGGAGTTCAGCCCGGTGACGTCCCGCAGCGCCCTGATGCCCGTGACGTCTCCCCAGCCGGTGGCGACGGTGGGCCTTGTTTCGTTGCGCAGCGCCGTGGTGCCCCACCCGCGGTGAAGCTGGACCGACCCGTCCGCACGCAGCGCCAGGACATCCTGGAACCCGTCGGCGTCGTAATCCACCATGGACACCTTCCGGGCAGCGCCGATGTTGGCCACGAATGCACGTTCCGCGAGGTCCCCCAGGCCCTTGTTGGGGTACAGGAAGAGATTCCCGGCTCCGTCCAAGGCGAGAAGCTGCGGCATCCTGTTGTTGGCGCACCAGCCGCCTACGGCAAGGGTGAGGGTCTCCCAACCCCCGTTCCCGAGCGTGGCCGCGGCCTGGAATCCGCCGGCGGCGACGCCCCGCTGCAGGGTCACGGTGCCGTTGGTCCACTGGGTCAGAAGGTCATAAACGCCGTCCCGGTCCCAGTCGGTGGTGAAGACTTCCTTGGCGCCCGTGAAGCTTGACCCGATGACCCGGGGGGCGGCATAGGTGCGCGCACCGGTGGCCGCACGGGCCAGGAGCTGTCCCGCGGAGTCCACGGTTACAAGGTCGCCCGGCCCCTTGATGGCCGCGGCGGAGAGGTCCAGCGTGGGTGGCATGTGCTTGACGGGTGCGTCGCACAGGCTGGGGGCCGCCGGCGGGAACGCATTGCCCGACCCGCCGCCGCCTGGGGCGTCGAGGGTGCCGGCTGGAAGGGTGGTGTAGCCGAAGAAGTTCACCACTCCCCAGATTTTGTATGTGCTGTTCGTGTACGAGATTCCGGCGCCCATAACGTTGAAGCGCGGATCGAGCAGCAGCGCGTTATGGCCGGTGGAGCTCTTCCACCACTCCACGAGCTGCGCGGCATCCCGGTCAGTGCGGATGGCGATGACCTCACCGGCGCCGTTGTTCGGACTCATGGCGCGGGGGTCGGTCCAGAAACTGGCGCGGTGTTCGATCACCTCGCGGGACGCGATGCTGTCCGACCACTCCTGCGCCAGCCCGGCCACCGTTGGGTGGTACTTCACCGGGTTGAGGCCCTTGGACGCCCGGTATTCGTTGATTTTGGTGAAAACCGTCAGAACCGCTGCAGCATTGCTGTCCGGGACCAGGGCCTCCGGCGCAGGCAGTGCGGTGGCCGACTCGGGAGCCGCCAGACGGGAGGGTGCCGGCGAGGCCAGCTCTTCATCCGGGGCCCAGAGCGGTGGAATCCAGGGGACCTCCGGAGCCGGTGCCACAGTCGTACTGGGTGGGGGTGCAGGTGCAGGCTCGGGTGTGGCCAGGGCATCAGGGGAAGGCGCAGCAGGTGCAGGCTCCGGAGCCAGCGTGACGGCGGTGCCAGCTGGTGACGCCGGACGGATGCCAGGCTCCACGGCAGGGGTGAGCCCGGCCGCGGCCGGGCCCGGGCCCGCGGAGGCGCCGCCGTCGTCGTTCACGCTGGCCGTGCCCAGGACGACGCTGGAGGGACCCGCCGTGCCAAGGGCCACACCGGGCGAAAGCGGCAGGGGACGCGTGCCCGCCGACGAGGAGACCAGCGCCACAGCGCAGAGCGCGCCAATAAAAGCGGGCGCCACCAATCTATTCACAACAACCCCAGCTCTGTTGGGCCATCCGGGAGACCATCCGGCGCCTGAATCACTGAGGCAACATTAGCCCCAGCAGACGCCAGCAACAACGAAAGAATGCGGTTGTGGATAACAGGTACAACTAAGCCATGCGGTAATTTGGGACGGTGCTGATCTCTGACCGCGACATTCGTGCCGAAATAGACTCCCAGCGGATCGTGCTCGAGCCGTACGATCCGGCGATGGTCCAGCCGTCGTCCGTGGATGTGAGGATCGACAAATTCTTCCGCCTGTTCGATAACCACAAGTACGCGCACATCGATCCGGCCGAGGAACAGCCGGAACTTACGCGCCTGGTGGAGGTGGAGCAGGACGAACCGTTCATCCTGCACCCGGGCGAGTTCGTGCTGGGGTCCACCTATGAGACCGTCACGCTGCCGGACGACATCGCCGCCCGCCTGGAAGGCAAATCCTCCCTGGGCCGGCTGGGACTCCTGACGCACTCCACAGCGGGCTTCATCGACCCCGGCTTTTCAGGCCACGTCACCCTGGAGCTTTCCAACATGGCCACGCTGCCCATCAAGCTGTGGCCCGGCATGAAGATCGGCCAGCTCTGCTTCTTCCGGCTGTCCTCCTCTGCGGAACACCCCTACGGCTCCGGCCAGTACGGCAACCGCTACCAGGGCCAGCGCGGCCCCACCGCGAGCCGAAGCCACCTGAACTTCCACCGCACGTCCATATAGGCAGGCAGGCAGGCAGGCAGCTCGGCAGGCGCTTGTTCCTTATGCTCTCGCAGCTACGCCCCGGGGCCGCAGCAAAGGCCTCACAAGGGGTTCCACATAACGCGCAGCCAGCGGACCGATGACGGCCATGAGCAGCACATAGGCTGTGGCCAGGGCCGCCAGCTCGTCCGGTACTGCTCCTGACGCCACCGCGAGCCCGGCGATCACAATGGAGAACTCGCCGCGCGCAATGAGCGTGGCGCCTGCACGAAAGCGTCCCGGCCTGGCAATGCCGGCGCGCTTGGCCGCCCAGATCCCGGTGGCCATCTTGGTGGCCGCGGTGATGACAGCCAGCACCAGGGCCCAGCCGAGCACCGGGGGAATGGACGAAGGGTCCGTGTTCAGCCCGAACGCCACGAAGAAAATGGCGGCGAAGAGGTCCCGGAGCGGTTCCAGGATGCGCGTGGCGTTATGGGCCGTTGCCCCCGAGATGGCGATGCCGAGCATAAAGGCGCCCACCGCTGCGGAAACCTGCATGGCGGAGGCCAGGCCGGCCACCAGCAGGGCGGCGCCCAGCACGTTCAGGAGGAACACCTCAGAGTTTTCGCTGTGGACGGCCTTGGACACGTGGTGCCCGTGGCGCAGGGCCACCATCAGCACCACGCTCACCACAGCCAGGGCGATGCCCACCGTGGTGAGGCCGCCGATGAAGCTGACCCCGGCGAGGATGGTGGTGAGGACCGGAAGGTAGATGGCCATGGCCAGGTCCTCGAAAACCAGGATGGACAGGACCACCGGTGTTTCCCGGTTGCCCAGCCGGCCCAGGTCCGTGATGACCTTGGCCGCGATTCCCGAGGACGAGATGTACGTGACCCCGCCCATCACCATGGCGCCGACGCCGCCCCAGCCCAGCAGGTAGGCAAGGGCCGCGCCGGGCAGGAAGTTCAGGACGAGGTCCAGGACACCGGCCTGCCACGACCGCCGCAGGCCGGTAAAAAGCTCGGCGGCTGTATATTCCAATCCGAGCATAAGCAGCAGCAGGATCACGCCGATCTCCCCGGAGAGATGCGCGAACTCCTGCATCCCCTCCAGCTTGACGATGCCGCCGGCACCGAAGGCCAGCCCGCCCAGGAGGTAGAGAGGGATGGGTGACATTCCAATCCGTCCGGCCAGCCTGGCCAGGAGGCCGAGGCAGAACACAACGGCCCCCAGTTCAACGAGGGTCAGGGCCAGCGGATCCACGGCGGTTATCCGTTGCGCAGGATGTTGGCCGCGGCGTCGAGGCCTTCCTGGGTGCCCACTGCCACCAGCAGGTCACCCGTGTGAAGGACGACGTCGGGTCCCGGCGAGGGGAGCACCTCGCCTTCGCGCATGATGGCCACGATGGAGACGCCGCACCTGGTGCGGATGCACGCTTTGCCCATGGGCTGGTTCTGGAACGGGGAGTCCGGAGCGATGGAGAACTGCCGGGTCACGATTCCCGGAACGTCCTTGTGCTCTTCCGTCAGCTTCATGGCCAGGTGCTGTCCGCCGAGGAGGTTGCCGAGGGTTGCCGCTTCCTCGCTGGTAAGGGGTATGGATGCCTGGCAGGTATCGGGATCGTCCCAGGCGGACACGATCAGTTCCGTCTGGCCCTCACGCAGCTCCACCACGCCGATCCGGCGGCCGGAGGCAGTCATGAAATCCTTGCGCCGGCCCAGCCCGGGAAGGTTAGTTTCGTCCACGTTCATGCTTCCAGCCTAGTCTTCGCCGGCACGCTTTAGGCGGCCGGAACCACCGCGATGGGGGCCCGGTCCGGTGACTTCACCGGCAGCAGGACCAACAGCCCGGCCAAAAGCACCACCATGATGCCAAGGATCCCCCAGCGCTGGGCCTCGCCCTGTGCCACGAACGGGGTGGCCAGGGTGATGCTCAGGGTGAAGAGCGCCGGCGCAAGGAAGCTGACCGCGCGGCCCGTGGTGGCATAGAGGCCAAAGAGCTCGCCGGATTCACCGTGCGGGGCCAGCCTGGCCAGGTAGGCCCGTGACGAGGACTGGGCCGGCCCCACGAACAGGCAAAGGAAGAGCCCGAATACCCAGAACGTGGTGCTGCCGGCCCAGGCCATGCCCAGGAAGACGTAGTCGCCGTTGCCGAGCACCAGGATGACGGTCCCGGCAACCAGGAGGCCCACCAGGGATCCGATGATTACCCGCTTGGGGCCGATCCGGTCGTCCAGGAACCCGCCGATGACCGCGCCCACGGCCGCCACCACATTTCCAAAGATGGCGAAGAAAATCACCTGGGACAGCTCAAAGCCGAAGGTGCCCGCGGCGATGATCCCGCCGAACGTGAAGACGGCGGCCAGCCCGTCCCGGAAAACGGCGCTGGCCAGCAGGAAGTAGATGGTGTGCGGGCTGGTGGCGTAGATGGCCTTGATCCGCCGGACCAGCAGCCCGTAGCTGGCCAGGAAGCCCAGCCGTTGCGCCTGGGCGGCGCGGGGGAGCTCGGGAACCGCGAACAGCACGGGAAGGGCGAAGACGAAGAACCAGAGCGCTGAAAAGACAGCCACCAGCCGGATGTTCAGGCTGTCCTCGGTGGACGCGCCGAACCAGTCAAAGCGGGGCTGCACAAACAGTTGGAGCACGATCAGCAGGGCCACGATGCCGCCAAGGTAGCCTGCGCCCCAGCCGAAGCCGCTGACCTTGCCGATGTTCCGCGGCGTGGAGACCTGGGCGAGCATGGCGTTGTAGTTGACGCCGGCGAACTCGAAGAACACGTTGCCCAGCGCAATGAGGGTCACGCCGAGCAGCAGGAATTCCGGCTGCGGGTACACAAAGAAACACAGCGCCGTGAGGATGGCGACGGCGGCCGTGTTGACTCCCAGCCACAGCTTGCGCCGGCCGCCGGCGTCCGAGCGCTGGCCGGTGACCGGGGCCAGCAGGGCGATGGCCAGGCCGGCGACTGCCAGCGCGCCGCCGAGGACTGCCGAGGCCCGGTCTTCCCCGCCGAAGGCGTTGGAGGTGAGGTAGACGGTGAAAACGAACGTGGTCATCACCGCGTTGAAGGCCGCCGACCCCCAGTCCCAGGACGCCCACGCCAGGATGCGGCCCTTGCCGGCTGCCTGGGTCCCGGACTCAAGTTCCGAGGACGGCTGCGTTGCCCCGGGAGCGCTGGCGCTGTTCATACGATGCATCGTATCCGCCCGTGGCGAACAGAATGCGGAGCGAACCCCGGGACGCCGGTGTCGGCGGGTGCCAGGGCACCAAAGACGGGGAAAACGGCAGTGAAGCCTTGATAAACTGGGCGTTCCCGGACCTAACGAATGAACCGCCTGCTCCAACTTTTGACAATCGAATCCCTGACGTTGCGGAGATACCAGTGATCACAGTCCTTGCCGTGCACTTTTCGGTGGCTGTCCTCGCGCCTCTCCTGTTCAGGGCCTGGGGCCGCAACGCGTTCTACGCGCTCGCCGCCGTTCCCGCGGCGTCCTTCGTGTGGTTGCTGCTGCAGCATGGGCCGGTGTATTCCGGAGCGGGATCCGTCAGCGAGGTGGTCCCCTGGATTCCGGGGCTCAAACTCGAGCTTGCCTTCCGGATGGACGCCCTTGCCTGGGTCATGTCCCTGCTGGTGCTCGGCGTTGGTTCCCTGGTGCTGGTCTATTGCGCCCGGTACTTCAAGAAAAAGGACCAGGACCTTGGCGCTTTCGGCGCACAGCTCCTGGCCTTTGCCGGCGCCATGTTCGGGCTGGTGGTGGCCGATGACCTGCTCCTGCTGTTCGTCTTCTGGGAACTCACCACCATCCTGTCCTATCTCCTGATCGGATTCGCCAGGACCAGGCTGGCCGCACGGCGATCAGCTTTGCAGGCGCTGATCGTCACCACGGCGGGCGGGCTTGCCATGCTGGTGGGCCTCATCATGCTGGGCGACGCCGCCGGCACCTACCGGATCTCGGCCATCCTGGCGGAAGCCGCGGACCTGGCCAGCGGGACGTCCGCGGCCATGGTGGGCGCCGCCGTCGTGCTCATCCTGGTAGGTGCCATCACCAAGTCCGCCCTGGTCCCCTTCCACTTCTGGCTTCCCGGCGCCATGGCGGCGCCCACCCCTGTCAGTGCCTACCTGCATGCCGCGGCGATGGTGAAGGCAGGCATCTACCTGGTAGCGCGGCTTGCCCCCGGCTTCGCCGAGACGGCCTACTGGCAGCCGGTGGTGCTGGGGCTGGGCCTGGCCACCATGCTGGTGGGCGGTTACCGGGCGCTGCGGCAGACCGATATCAAGCTCATCCTCGCCCACGGCACTGTCAGCCAGCTGGGCTTCCTCACCATGGCGGTGGGCCTCGGAACACCGGACGCTGCGCTCGCGGGCCTGGCGATGCTGCTGGCGCACGGCCTGTTCAAAGCCACCCTGTTCCTGGTGGTGGGCATCATCGACCACCAGTCGGGGACGCGCGACGTCCGGAAGCTGTCCGGGGTGTTCCGGTCCTCGCGGGCCCTGGCGATCGTTGCTGCCATCGGGGCCGCGTCCATGGCGGGAGTCCCGCTGCTGGCCGGCTTCGTAGCCAAGGAGTCTGTGCTGGAGGCCTTTGTCCACCACGCAACCGACCCGGCTTCCGGGCCGTGGGGCACAGTGGTCCTTGCGGGCGTGGTCCTGGGCTCGATCCTCACGTTCGCCTACAGTGCGCGCTTTATGTGGGGGGCATTCGCCGCCAAGCCCGGGGTTGAGCCCACGCCCTTCAAGGCGATTAGGCCCTCGTTCCTCGCCGCGCCGGCCATCCTCAGCCTCCTGACCGTCGCCTACGGAGTATGGCCGGTCCCCGTGGACGCCTGGATCCAGCCGTACGCCGCCCTGTTTGCTTCCACCGCGCCCGACGCCGGATCACCTGCTGACCAGGCCGGTCACCTTGCGCTGTGGCACGGCTTCACTCCTGCGCTGGGATTGACGGCCCTCACCTTCGCGCTGGGCCTGGCGATGTACTTTGGCCGCAACGCGGTGGCCCGGGCGCAGTCCCTGGTGCCGCCCTGGGTGGACGGGGACAAGGCCTACCAGCTTACGATCGGGGCGCTCGACGACGTGGCGGTGTGGATCACCGGCCGCACCCAGCGCGGTTCGCTGTACTACTACCTTGCGGTCATCCTGAGCGTCGCCTTCGTGCTGCCCCTGGCCGCCATCCTGCTGGCCGGCAAGCCGCTTCCGGACGGGATCTACCTCCTTGACCCCGGTTCCCCGCTCCAGCTGGTGGTGGGGGCGGGGATCGTGATCGGCGCCCTGGCCGCGGTGAAAGCCAACAAACGGTTCCTGGCCGTGCTGATGGTCTCCGTCACCGGCTACGGGATCGCCCTGATGTTCGCGCTGCAGGGCGCCCCGGACCTGGCCCTGACGCAGATGCTGGTGGAAACCATCATCCTGGTGGCCTTCGTCCTGGCGATGCGCAGCCTGCCCGCCGAGCTCCGGGACCGCACCGGCGGCAAGTACCGGGTGGTGCGTATTGTCATCGGCCTGGGCTTCGGCGCCACCATGGTGTTCGCCGCGATCTACGCCATGGGCGCACGGATTGCCACGCCCGTCTCCCTGGAGTTCCCGCGCCTGGCCTACGAGGGCGGCGGTGGGCTCAACATCGTCAACGTGACGCTGGTGGACATCCGCGCCTGGGACACTTTCGGCGAAATCACGGTCCTGGCGCTGGCAGCCACCGGTGTTGCCAGCCTCATTTTCATCCGCGGCCGCGGCGACCGGATCCTGAAGTCCGCCACGGTTGCCGAGGGCACGGTGGGCCGCCACCGAGGCGTCGACCCGGGCACCCGGGACGCGGCGGCCCTGGCGGTCAGCCGGAAGTTCGCGGCATCCGCACGGGACGCGTGGATCGTTGCCGGCCGCACCCTGGCACCGGAGCGCCGGTCCATCATCTTCGAGGTGGTCACCCGGCTGATCTTCCACTCCATGATCATCTTCTCGCTCTACCTCCTGCTGGCCGGCCACAACCTGCCCGGCGGCGGCTTCGCCGGCGGCCTCACAGCCGGCCTCGCCCTGACCATCCGGTACCTGGCAGGGGGACGGTTCGAGCTTCGCGAGGCCACGCCCGTGAGCGCCGGTGCGCTGCTGGGAATCGGGCTCGCCGTGGCTGCGGCTTCCGGAGTGGTGCCGCTGCTGCTGGGCGGCCAGGTCTTCCAGACCGCCATCATCGAGCTGTGGCTGCCGGTGTTCGGCGACATCAAGTTCGTGACTTCCACCATCTTCGATATCGGCGTGTACATCGTGGTGGTGGGCCTTGTGCTGGATGTCCTCCGCAGCCTCGGCGCCGAGATCGATGAACACTTTGAGGAACGGTCCGCGGCAGGCGGGACACCCGCCGAAGGGCAGGAATCTGTCCGGGAAGCCACCGCACCAGCTCCCGACTGGGAGCACGAGCCCGGAGGACTGGCTCCCGAAACCACCGCAAAGGGCCAAGCATGAGCGTGAACCTGACCCTCCTGATCATCATGGGAGCCCTGTACGCCTGCGGCATCTACCTGATCCTGGAACGCAGCCTGACGCGGGTCCTGCTGGGGCTGATGCTCCTGGCCAATGCCACCAACCTCCTGATCCTGGCAACGGGAGGGTACGCGGGGCTCGCGCCGCTGTATTCAAAGGACGTTGCGGCCGGGGACTACAGCGATCCACTGCCGCAGGCGCTGATCCTCACGTCCATCGTCATCTCCTTTGCCGTCACCGCCTTTATGCTCGGCATCATCTACCGCACCTGGGTCCTGGCGCGCCGGGATGAGATCCAGGCCGACCTCGAGGACCTCCGCGTGGCGGAAACGCCAAGCTTCGACGCCGAGGACGACGCCGAGGTCCCCGCGGAGACGTCCGAGTTCCCGCTGGCCACGGTCCTGGCCGGCGGCCGCGAAATACCCGCGGAACAGGCAGCCGCGGAAGAAAAGCCCGGCTCTGAAAACATCACCCCTGGTCTGGAAGGAGGCGGAAAGTGAACCTCGCAAGCCTCGCGCCGCTCGCCGTCGTACTTCCCATCCTGGGCGCCGCCCTGACCTTCCTCCTGATCCGCCACTCACGGGCCCAGCGGGCCGTCAGCATTGCCCTGCTGTCCCTCACGCTCCTGCTCGAATGCCTCCTGCTGGCGTCCGTGTGGGACGGCGGCACGGCAGCGGTGAGCATCGGCGGCTGGCTGCCGCCCTGGGGCATCGTGATGGTGGTGGACCAGTTCTCGTCCCTGATGCTGGTGGTCTCCTCGGCGGTGAGCCTGGCCGTGCTGGTCTACGCCACCGGGCAGGGCATGGCCGACGGCGACCAGGACGCGCCCGTCTCGATCTTCCACCCCACGTACCTGATCCTGGTGGCCGGCGTGTCCAACGCGTTCCTTTCCGGCGACCTCTTCAACCTTTATGTCGGCTTCGAGATCCTGCTGACGGCAAGCTATGTGCTGATGACGCTGGGCGGCACGGGGCCCCGCATCCGGGCAGGCGTCACCTACGTGGTGGTGTCCGTGGTGTCGTCCGTGCTGTTCCTGATCTCGATCGCCATGGTCTATGGGGCCACCGGAACCGTCAACATGGCGGATCTCGCCATGAAACTCGGCGACCTGGACCAGGGCACCAGGACCCTGCTGCACGTGATGCTGCTGGTGGCGTTCGGCATCAAGGCGGCCGTGTTCCCGCTGTCCTTCTGGCTGCCCGACTCCTACCCCACGGCCCCGGCGCCGGTCACTGCAGTGTTCGCCGGGCTGCTCACCAAGGTGGGCGTCTACGCCATGGTGCGGACGGAAACGCTGCTCTTTCCGGGCGATTCCCTAAACACTCCATTGATGGTGGCCGCGCTGCTGACCATGGTGGTGGGGATCCTGGGTGCCCTGGCACAGAGCGACATCAAACGCCTGCTCTCCTTCACCCTGGTAAGCCACATCGGATACATGGTGTTCGGCCTGGCCATGTCCTCAACGGCAGGGTTGGGGGCGGCGGTCTTCTACGTGGCGCACCACATCACCATCCAGACCAGTCTCTTCCTGGTAACGGGGTTGATCGAACGCCGGGGCGGCAGCTCCTCCGTGGACCGGCTGGGCGGCCTCGCCAAGCTGTCCCCGCTGCTGGCAGTGCTGTTCTTCATTCCCGCGATGAACCTGGCCGGGATTCCGCCGTTCTCCGGATTCCTGGGGAAGGTGGGTCTCATGCAGGCCGGGATTGAACTGGGGACGCCGCTGGCTTACGTGCTGGTGATCGGCGGGGTGCTGACCAGCCTGCTGACCCTGCTTGCCGTGGCCAGGGTGTGGAACCGCGCGTTCTGGCGCCGGCCTTCGGACGCAGAGCACCCGGATCCCGTGCTGCTGGCACCGGCTGCCGGGCGGGCCGATGGCCCCGGGGCCAAACGGAACACCGCCACCCTGCTTCCACGCACCATGGTGGGTTCAACCGTGGGGCTGGTGGTCCTCGGCGTAGCCCTGACTGTTTTCGCCGGGCCGCTGTTCACGGTCTCTGACCAGGCCGCCCGCGACATGCTGGACCGGACCTCCTACATCCACGCTGTCCTCGGTGGAAACATTGACGTCCCCACAGTTGCCACACCGGGAGGGGGAAAGTGAGCCGCCGCCGCATTTCCCTGCGCCAGGAGCTGCCGCTGCTGGTTTGGCTGGTGATCGTCTGGGGTGCCCTGTGGCAGGACTTCAGCCCCGGGAACCTCCTGTTCGGGGCGCTGCTGGCCGTGGCCGTGGCGCGGCTGTTCTACCTTCCGCCGGTGGAACTCAGCGGCCGGTTCAACGTCCTGTACGCCATTCCCTTCGCGCTCGTTTTCCTGGCCAAGGTGGTGGCTGCCAGCGCGCAGCTCCTGTACCTGGCCATCGCCAAGGGGCCAAAGGTGACCAACGCCGTCGTCGCCGTCCCGCTCCGCAGCCGCCAGGACCTCATGGTCACGGCCACGGGGCACGTGATTTCCCTGATCCCGGGATCGCTGGTGGTGGAGGTGGACCGCTCGACGTCCACCCTCTACCTGCACGCGCTCAACATCAGCTCCCCGCAGGAAGTCGAAAACCTGAAAAATGAGGTGCGGTCCATCGAGGCGGGGCTCATCAGGATCATGGGCACCAAGGAAGAACTCGAAACCGTGCGAATGGAGGCCGGCGCATGATGCAGACCGTCCTGGTAGTTACTGCCGTGATCTTCTCGGTGGCCGCCGCCGGTGCCATCATCAGGATCTCCCGGGGGCCCTCCCTGCTGGACCGGGTGCTGGCCACGGACGTCCTGCTGGCCATCCTGGGCGGTGCCCTGTGCGTGGACATGGCCGTCAACAGGCACCTGAACAACCTGATGCTGGTGGTGGCCATTTCCATCATCGGTTTCATCGGGTCCGTGACGGTGGCACGGTTCGTGGCGGACCGGAGGGAGCAGCCCAATGAGTCCTGATTCCACTGGCCTGGACGCCTGGGTGGACGTGCTGTCCGCCGTGTTCATGATCGTGGGGGCTGTTATGTCCCTGGGCGCCGCCATCGGCTTGCTGCGGTTCCCGGACCTGCTCAGCCGCATGCACGCCGCCACCAAGCCCCAGGTCCTGGGGCTGTTCCTGCTCCTGGCCTCCATCGGCCTGCAGCTGCGCACCTGGTGGGTGTGGCCCGTGCTGCTGGTGGCATGGATTTTCCAGCTGCTCACCGTGCCGGTGTCCGCCCACATGGTGGGCCGGGCCGGCTACCGCACCAAGCACCTGCACCGCGAGCTCCTCACCTCCGATGAGCTGGAGGCTGTGGTGCAGAAAGCCGCCGCCAAAGCCGCCCGCGAGGACGGTTCCGGCGACGGCTGAGTAGCGCTTGGGGTGCAGCTACACGATGTCCTGGCTCTTGGCGAACCGGGTGATGGCCCGCTGGGTGCCGCGGTTGGCCAGGACCTGGATGATGGTGCTCACCGACGCCGAGATCAGGGCGAACGTCAGCGCCGACTGCAGGCTGGTGGGGATGTCCTCGTCCTTCCCGGTGGGGGGCTTCCGGCCGGTGGTCTTTTCCCAGATGGCGTTGACCAGCTTGGTGCCGACAAAGCCTGCGCCGAGGCTCACGCCGGTGCCGAGCAGCTTGATGAAAAGGTTCATTCCTAGTACTCCTTGCGGGCGGAAAACGGGCTGTCCCTAGCCTAACCGGCGATAGCGGCCGGCCGGTGCAGGCTTTGCTCAGGTTGCCGGAGGTTCCGTCCGGAACTTGATCATCTTGTGGGTGCCGTCGCAGTACGGCTTGATGGCCGATGCCCCGCAGCGGCACAGCGCCACGGTTTTCCGTTCACGGGGCAGCGCTTCTCCGGAGGGCGTGACGATCTCGAAGTCGCCTCGCACAATCAGCGGGCCGTCGGGGCACACCACAATGGAGCTCTCGGCCGGTTCCTGGTTCATTTTTGCTCCTGCTTAAGGTTGCTGGTGGAAGACTGGGCGCCCTGGGGGCACGTTCCCGTGACTTTGCCGCTGTGCCGCCGCCGCAGCTCATTCTCCGAATGGGCTGCGGTCTTGAGCCGGGTCCCCGCATACGGAACGCCCCCGGCCAGCCTGTAACCGAGCGCGATCCAGATGCAGATGGCCCGTTCCAGGGCCCAGGGCGGAGCGCACAGCACCGCGCGGAAGGGGAAGACAGCAGCGCCGTTGTGCCGCCGCCGCCCCGCCTCCGCGGCGATGACGGCTGCGAAGGCCAGCCCCAGGAAGACTGCCCGGCGGTGCCGCGAAGGCAGGCAGGCTGCGGAAAGGATTGCCGGGAGCAGCGCCAACTCGGCGGCGAGCCGCCGCGGCTGGGCAAAATCGTCATATGCCTGGCGGATGCGCTGCTTCAGGAAATGCCGCGCCGTGGGCGGCCTGCGCGCGACGAACAGGTCCGGCATAACCATCGCGCGGCCGCCCGCGGCGGTGATTGTCCGGATCAGCTCGAGGTTCTCGAACAGGACCGGCGCGTATCCGTCCGTCGCCAACAGGGCTCCCCGGCGCAGCGCCAGCGTTCCGGGAAAATCAGCAGACCAGGCGCGGTTGATGAGGGTCCTCGCCGTATCCCACTGGGCGTGCCAGGGGAGGGGCTCGAAGTAGTTCTGCGGACGCACCACGTCCGCAGCGCCGAGGTGATGGACGACGGCGGCGAGTGACTCGCGCGTGTAGCGGACGTCGTCGTCGGCAATTACCAGGAGGTCCGCCGACGAGGCCCGAACCCCAGTCATGACCCCGGCTACCTTGCCGTTGCCGGCGGCGCCTCCGTTGCCGGCGGCGCAGGCGTCAGGCGGGAGATGCCGGACGGCGGGTGGAAACATCCTCCGGTGGTGCTCGAACAGTTCAGGGGCAGACCCGTCCACCACCGTGACAGGGATCCAGTCCGCGAGGCGGCGAAGGTAGGCGGCCAGGTCCGGCAAGCCGGCGTCGTCCGTCCAGCGCAACGGCAGGATGTACTCCGCCGGCACGCCGATGGCAGGGGCGCTCATGCTGCCGCCGGCACTGCCGCCCTCAGGGACGTGGTGCCGTTTTCCCAGGACTGCAGGATATGGGCGGACAACCTGCCGTCCACGGCCATGACCGCCGTGGCGCCGAAGAGTACGTCCCCCAGAAGTCCCGGTTCGGCTTCAACCAGGCCCCCGGCCAGGTCGCGGCCGGCGATTTGCTCATGGACGGCGTCGGCTTCCACGTGCTCGTCGAAGTAATGGGTGACAGCGGCGTCGAAACCGTGCCTGCGGAAGCCGTTCCCGTAGAAGCGGTTGGGCTGGGAAGACGTCATTTCGTAGATGGCCAAGTGCCCGGTGATGGCACCCCGCAGCCGGCGGTTCAGCCCGAACAGGGACATCAGGTTCACTGCCGCGAGGGAGAGGGCCGGGACGAAATCGACGTAGGCGCCGTAGTCGTCGGCCATTCCCAGCCCCCGCATTGTGCGGGCGAAAAGCGCGCTGTGCATGCGTTCGGGGCGTCCGCCGCCGTACTCGTCAGCCTGGATTTCCACCAGCGCTGCCTTGGGGCGCCCGGAAAGGCGCGGGATGGCAAAGGTATGGGGATCCGCTTCCTTCAACTGGTAGATGGACTTGTGGATCAGGAATTCCTTGAGCTGGTCCAGGCTGGCTTTCTTTGCCACATATCTTGAGAGGCTGGGTCCTGTGTCCCGGGCTGCGAGGTCGAAGAGGACATCCGCCACCGCATCGCTGGTGGGATGCGGTGCGGTGGGGAGCTCCAGTTCACCGGCGGCTTCCCGGGCGGCCTCCCTAAGCGCGGCCTCGAAGGGCTTTTCCAGCAATTGGCGGATCTGGATCAGGCCCGGCGCCCATTCCCATTCATCGCTGACGCCTTCGAGCCCGGAGTAGTAGAGCTCGTAGAGGCAAAAGAGTGTCAGCTGGAGGTCGTCATCGCCAATGATGTCCGGGGTGGCGGCCAGCTGGCGGGTGACCTCACGGTGCAGCGCCGCGACGGGGGCATCGGCGGTAAGGGTGGCGCCGGCGCCAAGGGTGGGGCCATTCCCAGGGGTGGTGCCCGCGCCAAGCGTGGTGCCGGCTTCCCGCGCGAGAAGGCTAAGCAAGGCGGCACTGGCAGGACCACGCGCTTCAGGGATTTTCATGGTGCTCCTTCAGGTCTGGCGTTGATGCCGGTCCCGTACGTCGTCGCCGAGGGCCGGGCCGGCAGATGGCATTCACTGGCCGCGTGGGCCGTTCGGGGAGGAGTTGGCGGCACTGCTGGTGCTGTTGGCGTTGCTGCTGCCGCTGCGTGGGTCGTTGCCGTCGCTGCCGGCAGCACCCGCCGTGACGGCGGGGCCTCGGGCCGCCAACGCGATGGCCAGCCCAATCATGGCCAGGCCGAGGGCCAAATGCAGCCAGTTGTCCGCGTTGTTTGCGGGGAGGAAGTTGGCCGGCGTGGTGTCATCCGACAGGAAGCCGTACAGCCACAGGAACAGGTAGGCAACGCCGCCGTAGATGAGGAAGTTCCTGGCTTGCGGATGCGTCCGCGCCATCAGGACCCCTGCAATCCCGAACAGCAGGTGGACCGCATTCAGGAGTGCGGAGACCTGGAAAATGCCCAGCAGCAGCGCCCCCGAGCCGGGTCCGGCGAAGCCGAGCGAGCCGTAGTTGGAGGTGATGCCCGGGATGAAGCCCAGGATGCCGAACAGGACGAAAACCGAGCCCGTTCCGAGAGCGGCTTTTTGCAGGCGTGTCCGGGGGCCCGTCAGGCGGGTGCTGGCTGCCATATCCTGTCCTCCTCAAAACCCGGGAGACAACATAGTAAGCATGATTACTAATAAATGCTAAGCAGCCTTTGTATTTGTGAGGGTCAGTCCGCTCCCGCGGAGTGGAGGATTTCGCGCAGGGCTTCGACCACCAGGTTGTGGTCCTGCACCTGGGGAAGACCCGAAACCGTAACGGTGGCCACGGCCCCGACGCCGGCGACGTACAGCGGGAAGGAGCCGCCGTGCGCCGCGTACCGGCTCTCATCGAACCATCCCTGGTCCTCGATCCGGCCACCGCGAAGCCGTCCGCGGAGCCCCACCAGCAAGGAAGGGATCTCGTACCGGGCGGCTGTGCGCTGCTTGGCCCGGATCCAGTGCTCGTTGTCCGGCGTCGCGCCGGGCAGGGCCACATGGAACAGCACCTGCTCACCCTTGGTGATGTCAATCGCGATGGGCAGCCCGCGCTCCTTGCCCAGCTCCACGAGGAGCAGCCCCAGGTTCAGGGAATCGTCAAGGGAGAATCCGGGAAACTGCAGTTCGCGGACCTCGCCTTCAATCCGGGCGATCAATTCCTCCAGCGAGCCCTCCGGCTGTGCAGCATCGGAATCGGGATCATATCCGGTCACATCCGGCGGATTGGCAGTCATGGCCCACAATCTACCCCTCCTGCGGTATAAACTGGACAACGCCCAACAGGGCAATTGCAGCAAGTCATTTCAACCAAAAGCAACATTCAAACGACAGGGGAGCGCCGCCGTCGGGCATCACTGGCCATGCCAGGATCCGCAGGTGGGCGCTGAGAGTGCGGACAGCCGCAGACCCTCGAACCTGATCCGGTTAGTACCGGCGTAAGGGAGTCGAGCTTCTCGAAGTGCGCGCAGCGGCAGCAGTGCCGGCAGGCGTGTCCACTTTCCCCTCCTGTTTCCCAGGAGGATTACATGGCAACAACAGCAGTCAAGAAGACCACCAGCAAGTCCTGGCGCGTCGTGGACATCGTGGTCTCGGCCCTGATCGCCATCGCCGGCGGCGTCATTTTCTGGGCCTGGTCCCAGGGCGCGGCCGCAGTATCAGGGCCCATGAACGCCGTCTACCCGCCCCTGACGGGCCTGATTGCCGGCGGCTGGATGATTCCGGCAGTTCTGGGCATGCTCATCATCCGCAAGCCGGGCGCTGCTCTGTTCTGTGAGACGGTTGCGGCCACCGGCGAGCTGCTCATGGGGTCCCAGTACGGTGCTTCGGTGCTGTTCTCCGGCTTCGTGCAGGGGCTGGGCGCGGAAATCATTTTCGCGATCTTCGTCTACCGGAAGTTCAACCTGCCTGTGGCACTGCTGGCCGGTGCCGCCGCAGGCCTCTTCTGTGGCCTGAACGACTCCTTCGCTCCGTGGGGCTGGAACATCGCCTACTCCGGCGGGGATAAGCTGGCGTACATCGTCTTCACCGCCATCTCCGGAGCCATCATCGCCGGCGCCCTGTCCTGGATCGCCACCCGCGGCCTGGCCAGGACCGGGGTCCTGAGCTCCTTCGCGTCGCGGAAGGCAGCTACGGAGCCCGTCTTCTCCTGATGTCCGCCCCTTCCCGCCAGGGCGCCTCCACTGCAGTGCGTCCCGCCGCCGTCACAGCCAGGGGCTGGGGCTGGCGGCATGCCGGGCGCGCCAAGCCGGCAGTCCATGCCCTGGACCTGGACATCCGCCCCGGGGAGCGCGTGCTGCTCCTGGGCCCTTCCGGGGCCGGCAAGTCCACCCTCCTGCATGCTTTGGCGGGGGTGCTGGGGGATGTGAACGACGACGGCGGCGCGGCAGGAGATTCCGACGAGTCGGGTTCGCTGCTGGTTGACGGGGCCGCCCCCCGCGAGCAGCGCGGGCGGGCCGGCCTGATGCAGCAGGACCCCGAAACACAGGTGGTCCTGTCGCGTTTGGGCGACGACGCCGCCTTCGGCGCCGAGAACCTCGCCGTGCCCCGCGACGCCATCTGGACCCGCGTGCACGAGGCGCTGGACGACGTCGGACTTTCACACCTTCCGCTGGACCACCCCACGTCGGTGCTCTCCGGCGGGCAGAAACAGCGGCTGGCGCTGGCGGGCATCCTTGCCATGCGTCCCGGCCTGATCCTGCTGGACGAGCCCACCGCCAACCTGGACCCTGCCGGCGTGCTGGAGGTCCGCGACGCCGTGGAGCGGTGCTTGGACAAAACCGGCGCCACGCTGGTGGTGGTGGAACACCGCGTGTCCGTGTGGAAGGACCTGGTGGACCGGATCGTGGTGCTGCAGCCAGGCACCGATTCGACGGACGCCGTGCTGCTGGATGGCCCGCCGGACCAGGTGCTCAGGGAAGCCCGGAACATGCTGATTGCTGCCGGGGTGTGGGTGCCCGGCTATGTTCCGGAGACCCGGCTGCGTGCGGCTGATCCAGCCCCCGGGACGGGCGCCCTCCTGCTCGCTGCCGAGGAGTTGGCGGTGTCCCGTGAACGGGTGCGCCGCAGTGGCTTCCGGAAGGTACCCCCGGTGCCGGTGCAGGCAGGCATCACCGCGCAGGTCCGGGCCGGGCAGGCCTTGGCGGTCACAGGGCCGAACGGGGCCGGGAAGTCCACGTTTGCCCTGACCATTGCCGGACTCCTGGAGCCCGTGGCCGGAAAGGTGTCGGCCACGGTGGACCTGAGCCGCGGTGCCGGAATTGATCCCTGGAAGTGGAAGGCCGAGCAGCTCATCGAGCGGATCGGCACCGTGTTCCAGGAACCCGAGCACCAGTTCGTCACCGGGAAGGTGCTGGACGAGCTGCTGTTCGGTCCCCGGCACTTGGGCCACGGGGAGGAGCGGGTGGATGAACTGCTGGAGCGGCTGCGGCTCACCCACCTTGTGGATGCCAACCCCTACACGCTTTCGGGCGGGGAGAAGCGGCGGTTGTCCGTAGCAACGGTCCTGGCGGCGCATCCCCAGGTGCTGGTACTGGACGAGCCGACCTTCGGCCAGGACGCCAACACGTGGGCGGAGCTGGCATCGTTCCTGTCCGAACTGCTGGATGCCGGCACCGCCGTGGTCTCCGTGACGCACGATGCCGAATTCACGGCCGCCCTGGGTGGAACGGAACTGCGGATGGCCGCACCGGAACCGGTGGCACCATGAGGCGGGAGGCGCCATGAGGCAGGAGCTGAACCTGCGCGGCAACAACGCGCTGCTGGCCCGGGCCAATCCCCTCAGCAAGTTCACCGCCGTCTTCCTCATTACTGCCGTGCTTGCGCTCTCCATCGACTGGGTGTCCGCATCGGTGGCGCTGGCCTTTGAGTTCCTGCTGTTTCCGCTGGCCGGCCTGACGCCCGCGCTGCTGTGGCAGCGCGGCTGGCCGCTGATCCTCGCGGCCGCCGTGGGGGGCTGGAGCACCTCCATCCTGGCGCCGGACAGCGGAAGGACGCTGATCGACGTCGGCATCTGGACCATGAGCGAAGGCTCGCTGGAATTGGGCGTGGGCTTTATGCTGCGCGGCCTGGCGATCGCCCTGCCGGCCGTGCTGCTGATGAGCTGCACCGACCCTACAGACCTCGCGGATGCGCTGGCGCAGAAGGCCCGACTCCCGCACCGGTTCGTGCTGGGGACCCTCGCCGCCATGCGGCTGGTGGGCCTGATGGCCGAAGAGTGGCAGACCATCGGGATGGCCCGCCGTGCCCGCGGGGTGGGTTCCCGCGGCAATGCCCTGCAGCGGGTGAAGGCGACGCTGGGGCAGAGCTTTGGGCTGCTGGTCCAGGCGATCCGCCGGGCCTCGAGGCTCGCGGTGACCATGGAAGCCCGCGGTTTCGGCGGCGGCCGCCGGACGTGGGCCCGCGAATCAACCTACAGTTCCCTGGATGCATGGGTGCTTGCCGGCGGTGTGGTGATGGCGGGAACAGCGGTTTTTGCCGCCGTATCCCTGGGCACCTGGAACATGGTGTGGCTGGGGAGCTGAGAGCCGGCCCGGCCTGCGGGCCTCCGCGCCTACGGGCAGGAATGGTTGTAGTCGAATCCCCTCGATACGAACTGGGTCAGGGCCACCGTACCGCCGCCGGTGAGGGGCGCATCCGCGCAGGCCAGGGCTGCTCCTGAGGCACTCCGGGATCCCGCCAGCCAGCTCGGGAGGACGTAAAGGTTGCTCGAACTGCTGACAGGTCCAACAATCTGGTCCCACTGCCGGCCCGTCGAGTAGATCCCCACCTGCGCTCCGATGCTGTGGAAGAAATCCGTCATGCCTTCAAGGACAGCCCGGTTGGCTTCCTTGTCGGTGCCGGACCAGCTGTTTTCGGTCTCCACGTCCAGCCACCAGAAGTAGGAGCCCGGGTTGCTGACCCCGCGGTGGTGGGCGTCGTCGTACGCCTTGGCAAAGCCGTACATGTAGGCGCACGCCTTGCCGAAGTCCCCGTCCTCGCAGGGACCATACGGGTTGTGCACTTCCCGGCCGGCCGGGTACTCGTCCTCCTCCGGCCACCAGGAACCCGCAGCGCCGGGATTGGCAGTGTTGACGTACAGGGACACGGTGGGCCGGCCAGGGTGGCCCGCAGAGTCTTCTGCCCAGCGAAGTTGCTCGGCCAGACAGGGATTGGTGGTGTTGGCCAGGCCGTTGTTGACGCCCACAATGGCAAAGGCCTGTCCCGTGGGGAAGGCCGTGTTGCATTGGGGCCAGGAGATGTCGTTCCCCAGGAGTGATTGCACTCCTTCTCCGGGGGAGGGCGCCGCGTAGGCAGGGGAGCCGCAGATGAGGAGCAGGGACGCGAGGAACAGGCCCGTTATTCCTGACACGGTTCGCATGCTCCGGACAGGGAATGCCCCGCTGCCTGGCATCGGCTTGGCTGGTGTCCGGCGCATGCTGCCTCCGTTGCCGCTGGACGAACAGGTGCTATCAGTCTCCCGCCCTTCGGAGGTGCGGTCAAGAAGCGCGCGGACGTCGTGATCGCATGTCCCGGGTAAAGATCCAGACTCTGCCGCGTTGTCATGCCACTTCTATGGCTTGATAACTCATTTATGATATAAAATTGGGTATGACTCAGGAAACTGCCGAACACGTTGCCGCCATGCTCAGGGATGCCCGGAGTGAGAAGGGCTGGACCCAAGGACAGTTGGCTGCCGAGCTGGGAACGAGCCAGAGCGCCGTGGCCCGCATGGAACAGGGCAAGCAGAACCTGAGCCTGAAAATGATCCAACGCCTGGAAGCGATCTTCGACAGGAGCATCGTGAATGTGGGCAGGCCGCAGATGACCCACCTGCGCGTTGAAGGCGGACGGACTCTTTCTGGTTCCGTAGACGTCAACAGCAGCAAGAACGCCGGAGTGGCTTTGCTGTGCGCCAGCCTCATCAACCGGGGAACCACCATTCTCCGCCGCCTCGCGCGCATCGAAGAAGTGAATCGGATCGTCGAGGTCCTGACCAGCATCGGCGTGGAGTGCACCTGGCTCAACGACACCGACCTGCAGCTCCGCCGCCCGGCGGTTCTGGATTTGGCCGGGATGGACGTGGATGCCGCACGGCGCACCCGGAGCGTCATCATGTTGCTGGGACCCCTGCTGGATGAGTCCACCAAGTACAAGCTTCCGTATGCCGGCGGCTGTGACCTTGGTACCCGGACGGTGGAGCCGCACATGCAGGCGCTGCGCCAGTTCGGCCTCTCGGTGGAAGCGACGGCGGGCTTCTACACAGTGCAGGCCCCGCCCGCAGACACCCGGGACCGCTCCTTCGTCCTGACTGAGCGCGGCGATACCGTCACCGAGAACGCCATCATGGCCGCGGCCCACCGCGAGGGCACCACTGTCATTCGGAATGCCAGCCCCAACTACATGGTGCAGGACCTCTGCTTCTACCTGCAGATGTTGGGGGTGGTCATCGAAGGGGTGGGGACCACCACGCTGAAGATCACCGGGCGCCAGTCCATCGATGCCGAGATTGAATACTTCCCGTCGGAGGACCCTATCGAGGCCATGAGCCTGATTACCGCGGGCATTGTCACCAACTCGGAGGTGACCATCCGGCGCGTGCCCATCGAGTTCATGGAAATCGAGCTGGCAACCCTGGAGCAGATGGGCCAGCAGCTGGAGATTTCCAGCGAATACATGGCCCGCAACGGCCGGACCCGGCTGGTGGACGTCACCACCAAGCCTTCCGAGTTGCGTGCTCCGGAGGACAAGATCCATCCAATGCCGTTCCCCGGGCTCAACATCGATAACCTGCCCTTCTTCGCGGTCATCGCAGCGAATGCCCATGGCCAGACCATGATCCACGACTGGGTGTACGAAAACCGCGCGATCTACCTGACCGAGCTGAACCGGCTGGGCGCCCAGGTACAGCTCCTGGACCCCCACCGGATCTACGTCAATGGCCCCACCAGATGGCGTGCGGCCGAGGTTGGCTGTCCGCCCGCGCTCCGCCCGGCTGCGTGCCTGCTGCTGGCGATGCTTGCCGCGCGGGGAGTGTCCGAACTCCGGAACATCTACGTCATTGAGCGTGGCTACGAAGACCTTGCGGAACGGCTCAACACCATTGGGGCGAAAGTGGAATACTTCCAGGACTGACCATTCACGGTTCGTCATGAAGTGCTGTTGACCCTCCATACAGCCCCTGTTGTCGGAGAATGTGGGTATGCGAACTTTCGGCGTCGAGGAAGAGCTCCTGATCGTTGATCCGGAGAGCGGGGAGCCGCTGGCACTCGCGGATGCGCTGTTGTCCGGCCGCCGTATGGCCGCCGACGACGCGCCGGATGACCCCCGCGTTCTGGAGACGGAAGACAAAACCGTTTACGACGACGACGAAATGGGCCTGAGTGCCGAGCTCAAGCTGGAACAAATCGAGACGCAGACGCGCCCCTGCCTGGAGTACGGTGAGCTCCTGGAGCAGATCCGCGCCGGGCGGGCACTGGCGGACAAGGCTGCCAGGAAAAACCACGCCCGGGTGGCCGCCCTTGCCACCTCGCCGCTGGGCCTGGCCAGCCACACCACTCCGGACCCCCGCTACGCGAGGATGCTGGAGCGCTTTGGCCTGACTGCCCAGGAGCAGTTGACCTGCGGCTTCCACGTGCACACTTTCATTGAGTCGCATGAGGAGGGCGTGGCGGTGCTGGACCGCATCCGTGACAAGCTCGCCGTCCTTACCGCCCTGAGTGCCAATTCCCCGTTCTGGAACGGTATCCAAACGGGTTTTGAGAGTTACCGGACCCAGGCCTGGAACCGTTGGCCGACGGCCGGACCCACGGGGATTTACGGGACTTACTCTGCCTACCGCCGCGTGGTCACGCGGCTCCTGGACAGCGGGGTCATGCTGGATGAGGGAATGTTGTACTTTGATGCCCGGCTCTCCCGGAACCATCCCACGGTGGAAGTCCGCGTTGCCGATGTCTGCCTCCGCGCTGAGGACGCCGCACTTATTGCTGTCCTGGTCCGAGCCCTGGTGGAGACTGCGAGCCGGGAGTGGCAGGACGGCGTCGATCCGGCCCCCGTGCCCACGGTGCTTTTGCGCATGGCCTCCTGGCAGGCGAGCAGCGCGGGACTCAACGGGGAACTGCTGGACTTTGGCACTTTCCGTCCGGCCAGGGCCGCTGATGTGGTGCGCTCCCTGGTGGACTATCTCGCCCCGGTACTGCAGGAACAAGGCGAACTTGCCCTGGCCCGGCAGGGCGTGGAGGACATCATTGCCCGCGGAACAGGAGCTGCCGAACAGCGGCGCGTCCGGGATAAGGCTCTGTCCGCATCGCAAGCTGAGAACCTCGGTTTCGATGCAGTGGTGAAGCACGCGGTGGACGTGACCATGCGGGGCACACTGGACCTTTCAAAGGTGGACGACGCTCCGGAACTGCTGCGCGTCAGGCAGTCCTAGCGGCGAGCAGTTTAAGAGCAGAGAGGCGAAGGGCTAGGGGGCCGAGGCGAATTCGTTAAGCCAGAGATGCCAGTCCGGAAACGGGTCCTCCGGCAGTTCACCTTCGGAAGGGCCAGGGTCCTCGGGCACATCGAAATCCGGCAGGTCCAGGTCCTTCACTTGGTCAAACTCTTCCGGCAGTGCAAAGCACGCAGGTATCTCAATGTTTTCAGGCATGTCGAACTGCGCAGGCAACTCATGGACGGGCACGCACAAGTCCTGAGTCGTCGGCTCAGCCGCTGAAGATGCACTCCGTAGTTCCGCATTCCGTTCCGGCCAGTGGGGTGGTTCCCAGTCTTGGTGTTCGCTTGTGTAGTGGCGGCCGGTGGGTGAGGTCCAGCCGGGTGGTTCGGTTGTGGTGGCGGGGGTGGGTTTCCAGCCGCTGGTGTGTCGGAGCTTGTGGTGTTTTGGGCAGGGCTGGCCCAGGTTGCTGATTCCGGTGGTGCCGCCTTGGTGC
>NZ_VDEV01000033.1:0-255771 GCF_006151685.1 Arthrobacter sp. BB-1 | reverse complement strand
TCTTCTACGGCCTTCCTGAAAATACTTTTGAACTTTTTGTGCCATCCATTCGAGGAGGCGACGCCCTCGCCTTTCGAGATAAATGGTCGGCAGCAGGTGCGGCAAGCTGTAGCGCCCCGGGAAGGCGCCGTGCCATACTCGGCGCGTGACGGCGTCGTATTCCTTCAAAGCGGAGCTGTGGCTCTACCCCGGGGAAGCCGGCTGGCACTTCCTGACCCTGCCGGCGGAGGTTGCGGACGATATCCGCGCGCAAAACGCCGGCCACAGCAAAGCCTTCGGCTCAGTCAAAGTGACGGCGGCGATTTCCGGCCACGCGTGGCAGACCTCGCTCTTCGCGGACACCAAGACGGGCACGTACCTCCTGCCCGTTAAGAAGGCCATCAGGGACAAGGCCATGATTGGCGACGGCGACGAAGTGGCCGTTCACCTATCCATACCGCACCCCTGACGCCGCGATCACGGGGAACTGATCTCCGGCGCTGGCTGGAAGGACTACCCAGCGGAGAGGTGCCGGTGCCGTAGCGGAACCCTAGATCTGCTTCAGCGCCTGCTCCAGGTCGCCGATGAGGTCGTCCACGTCCTCAAGCCCCACCGAAAGCCGCACCACGCCGTCGCTCAGGCCAATGGCAGCCCGCCCCTCAGGTCCCATCGCCCGGTGCGTGGTGGTGGCCGGGTGCGTGATGAGGGACTTCGCGTCGCCGAGGTTGTTGGAGATGTCGATGATCCGCAGGCCGTCCAGCAGCGCAAACGCTGCCTCCTTGCCCGAGCGCCCGCCGGAGGGGGCAAGTTCCAGGGTGAGGACCGTGCCGCCGGCGCTCATCTGCTTCGCCGCCAGCTCGTACTGCGGGTGCGACTTCAGGAGCGGGTACTTCACCCAACTGACGGCGGGCTGCTCCTCCAGCCATTCCGCAAGCCGCAGGGCAGTGGCGGAGGAATGGTTGACGCGCAGCGCCATGGTCTCCAGGCCCTTGGTGAGGACCCAGGCGTTGAATGCGGATAACGCCGGTCCGGTGTGGCGCATCAGCTGCTTCACCGGGCCGTCGATGAACTCCTTGGTCCCCAGGATGGCACCGCCGAGGACCCGGCCCTGGCCGTCGATGTGCTTGGTGCCTGAGTAGACAATTACGTCGGCGCCGAACTGCCCGCACCGCTGCAGCAGGGGAGTGGCAAAAACGTTGTCGACGACGACGGTCGCACCTGCCGCGTGCGCCAGCTCGCTGACCGCCGCGATGTCCACGATCTCCTGCATCGGGTTGGACGGCGACTCGAAGAAGACGGCAGTGGTGGGCTCGGACAGGGCGGACCGCCACTGCTCCAGGTCCGGGCCGTCCACGAAGACCGTCTCCACGCCCCAGCGCGGCAGGATCTCGTTGAGGATCACGAAGCAGGAGCCGAACAGGGAACGCGCCGCCACCACGCGGTCGCCGGCTGCCAGCAGCGCACCCAGGGCGGTGAACACCGCGGACATGCCGGACGCCGTTGCAAAGCAAGCCTCCGTGCCTTCGAGGAGGCGGAGCCGCTCCTGGAACGTGGCCACGGAGGGGTTGCCGTAGCGCGAGTAGACGAAGCGCTCGTCCTCGCCTGTGAAGGCACGCTCGGCTGCGGCGGCGGATTCGTATACAAAACCGGAGTTCAGGAAGACGGCCTCGCTGGTCTCCTGGAAGTTGGTGCGGTCCAGTCCGCCGCGGACGGCTTGGGTGTCGGGGCTCCAGCCGGCGGCGTCTTCGTTGAAGGTCACTTAGTTCTTTCCCAGGTTGGTTGGCAGGCCGCGGTTCTTCCAGCCGTTGACGGTGCGTTCTCCATAGCGGTCCGGCTCGCCTTCAAAGCCCTCCAGGACGTTGTAGGAGGTGAAACCGGCCTGCGTGGCAGCAATGGCGGCGGCGATGGAACGCTGGCCGGAACGGCACAGGAACACCAGTTCGGTCGACTTGTCCTCGGGCGCCTGCTGGCTAAGGTCGGTGATGAAATCGGGGTTGGGGATTCCGCCAGGGAAGGTCCACTGGATGAACAGCGGATCGTTCTCGGTGGCTTTGGTGTCCGGAATCCCAATGTGGGCCCATTCGCCCTCCGTGCGCACATCCACCAGGATGGCGCCCTGCTCCAGCTTTTCCCAGGCCTCGTGCGGGGTCAGGTCTCCGGCGTAGCTCATGCGTGGCCCTCGCCAGCGAACTCGAGTTCCTCGCCGTTGAGCCCAAGCTCGTCCACGGCGGTGGCCACTGCGGCGTCGGCGGAGGCAACGGCTGCCGGCAGGATCACAGCCTGCGCCACGATGGGTGTGGTGCCGTTGAACGTGACTGCGGGGCTTCCGTGGAGCACGTAGCCCTCGGCCAGGGCGGCTGAAATCCGCTCGCAGAAGGATCGGTCATCCGGCCCGGTGATAAGGCGGTAGGCCAGTTTTTCTTCGGGGGCAGGTGCGTCAGACATGACGGATCTCCTTCTCTCACGCTTGCAGCTCGAATGGGTCGATATGCCGAGTGTTCACCTGAGGCACCCCGCCGCGGAAGGAGGGTTGCCGACCGGCCAGTCAGGGCTTGGCGCCGGTACTCATTACTCCCCAAAAACGTAACACTTGCCGCCCGGTGCCGCACCGCCGTCGTCGTCATGTTGCGTAACTGAAGTACTCAGGGAGCCGCGGCGGCGCCAGGGTGCCGTCCGGCACCTTCTTTCAACGTACGACGACGGCCCCGCGGTGGGTGCCCCGAGCGGGGTTTCCATGCATCATCCCCACTTGGGTCAGCACCCAGGCCGAGCGGTACCGCCCGACGGGACCTGGGGGAGTGGCAGGATCAGTTGGTGGAGCAGGTGGTCCTGCCACTTCCCCGCTATTTTCAGGTACTCCGGCGCCACCCCGATCTCCTGGAACCCGGCCCGATGCAGGATTCGCCTCGATGCTGTGTTGTGGAGCAGGGTTGCTGCCTGGATACGGTGAAGGCCAAGCGCGGTGCGCGCATAGTTGGCTGCAAACAGGACGGCCGCCGTGCCGATCCCTTGTCCGGTGAGGCCGCCATCAACCCAGTAGCCTATGTTCGCACTGAGAAAGGGGCCGCGGACGATTCCAGTTAGGGTGACCGTGCCAACCACGCGACCACTCCTGCTGCGGGTACCCGCCCTGCCCGCACCGGCGTCGTCCTCCTTCACCAGGACCCAGGGGATCTCAGACCCCAGCATGTGCTGTCCGCGCTTGGTGCGGATGATTTCGGCCTGCTGCTCCGGCGTGAAGAAGGCGTCATCCCTTTCCGGCTCCCATGGCGCCAAGTGCCCGCGATTACGCTGGTATGCCGCCGCCAGGGCCGCGGCATCGCCGTCCTCAAGCAGTCGGATATGAAGGCCCTCGCGCAGGTAGCCGGTGCTGGTGATCACTAACCAGATGCCTTTCAGGAGGGCGCTGTGGTGCCGAAGGAGCGTTTTACTTTACTGAAATCTGAACGCTACAGGGGTGGACGCTGACTATCCCGCCTCCGGCGGCAGGTAGGGACCGCGGCAGGTAGGCAACGCGGCAGGCTGGCGGATAGGCGCCCGAGCGGATAGAGGGCGGGGGATAAACGGGAGGGTAAACAAACGGCGTGGACCGCCTGCCTGCCAGGCAGTGGTCCACGCCGGATTCGTTCTTACCCCAGCACCCTGGTGTGGTTCTTAGACGAGGCCGGGGTAGCTGGCCAGGATGTAGTCCGCAGCAGCGGGGCCTTTCATGCGGAGCCCGTTGTGGTCGGGTGCGATCCGGCGGCGGTTCATCGCGGCCCAGAAGGCGGCGTCCGGGCCGGGCTTTTGCTGGTTGATGAAGCACCAGCTGGTGTACAGGCCGTAAAGACGGTCACGGTCCAAGGTGGATTCCGCGGCCTGGTCGAGATAGGTGGCTTCCTGGAGAAAGAGGTCAAACTGGGAGTGCGCCACGACGGCGTCCCTTCGCTAAGTGCGGTGGTGCCGCCGTTCGGCTACAGCAGCGAACCTCAATGCCGTGCACAGGGCAATGGAGTGTTGATGAAGCCCGTTAAAATCCGCGGACTACGGGGCGTGTCAATGCCGCATCTACAATGTAGACTTTACCCGTAGACTACACATCAGGCAAGCGAATGGATTATTGATCCACGTGCAGGGCTTGCTGACACCCAGGACGGATATCATGGCCTCCCCGAAGACGCGTGCGACCACCGGGCCAGCCCAAAAACCCCGCCTCAGCAGGGAGCTTGTGCTCACCAAGGCGCTGGAGGTTGTGGACGCGGAAGGCCTGGACGCACTGACCATGCGCCGCCTGGGCCAGGAGCTGGACCGGGACCCGATGAGCCTTTACCGCTACGCGGAGAACCGGGCCGCGCTGCTGGACGGCGTCTCCGAGCTGGTGCTCAATGAACTGTCCATCCACCCGGAAGATCCGGACTGGAAGGCCCAGCTGCGCCAGATTGCCCATAGCCTGCGGAAGCTGGCGCTCAAGCATCCCAATGTCGTGCCGCTGCTGGTGACCAGGCCGCTTTCGACGCCCCTGGGACTGCGTCCGCTGGGCACCCTGCGTCCCTTGGAACAGATACTCGCCCTGCTCATCGGGGCAGGCTTCGACCCCGCCGGTGCCCTCCACGTCTACCGTGCTTACTACGGCTTCCTTTACGGCCACATCCTGAACGAACTCCAGGAATTCGTGGTGGATCCGGAGGAGAACGAAGTGCTGCTGCGGCTGGGGCTGCACCGGCTGCCTGCCAAGGAGTTTCCCAGGCTGCGTGCGCTTGCCCCTGCGCTCGCGGAATACGACGGTTCCACGGAACTCGACCAGGGGCTGAGCATCCTGCTGTCCGGCCTTGAAACGCAACTGTCCGTGCAGGTCGCGCCTGCCGGCTAGTTGTCGCCTGCCAGCCAGTTGTACTGTCCGGCAGGCACTTCCGGATGGTTATTCGAACGAAGCCCGCCGCCTGTCCTGTTGCCGGGTTGCCCAGATGTCCGGCCGGTTGACCTTGAAACGGCGGCCGGTGAGGGCGCGGGCCGAGAGGCGGATGTAGTTTGCCTTTTCTCCCGGCTGCCACGGCTCCAGGCCCAGGCTGTCCACGGCGTCCTTGTCCGCCTGGTCCTCGATGACGGTGGTATCGCCGCGGAGCACCACGCTCCAAGCCTCTTCGGTGTGGGGGTCGTAGCCGTCGATCTCCAGCGCTGCAGGCCGCTCGGACAGGGCACTCCACAGCTTGGTAACGCCCGCTGTGCGGAACGCTATGCTGCGGCGGTGCACCACGTAGTTGATCGGAAAGATCTCGGGGTGGCCGTCAACCACCAGCGCAAGGCGCCCTACAGCATCGTTTTCCAGGAGTTCCCAGCATTCGTCAAAGGTCAGGTTGTCATTCGGCTGCGTCTGCGAGTCCATGAACCACACCTTACGGCCAGTGCCCCTGCGGAACCTAGAGTGTGAGGGCCACAATCGCGGGCGTGCCTATCGGATGCCCGCGAACAGCTCGTTCAGTTCGGCGGTCAGCTCTTTCTGGACGGACGGCGTGCCGATTTCCTTGCCATCGATCCGGTTGACCGGGGCCAGCAAGCGGACGCTGGAGATCAGCCACACCGCGTCTGCATCCAGCAGGTCCTGCGGCTCCAGCGGACCGTAGCCCAGTTCCCAGCCCGCAGCCTTCGCCGCGCTGAACAGCGCGCCCTGCGAGGTTCCCGGCAGGATGCCGCTGTCCAGCTGGGGCGTGATGAGGCGCTTGACGGGAGTGCCGTCGTCGGACGTTCCTGCGTGTGCCAGCAGCACTGTGGAGGTGGGACCCTCCAGCACCCTCCCGTCGGAGGAGATGAAGATGACGTCGTCCGCGCCCTGTTTGTGGGCATGGCGCAAAGCGGCCATGTTGACCGCGTAGGACAGCGTCTTCGCACCGAGCAGCAGCCAGGGGGCCCGCTCGGCGGCGTCGCTGTCGTAGCCCCGGTCAAGGAGGATGACGTCGATTCCCGTCTCGCGCTGGCGGCGGGCCAACGCCCCTGTGGGGGACACCTGGACCCAGGCGGTGGGCGCGGCTGCTCCCTCCGCGCCGCGGGTGACCACCAGTTTGACCACGAGCTCGTCCTCGGCGGCGGAGGCGGGCGGATGCTGGGACCGGTGCTCTTCCAGCGCAGTCGCAATGGCCCTGCGCCACTCATCCTCCAGGGGGATCACCAGGTCAAGGGCGTTCGCGGAGCCCGCAAGGCGGTCCAGGTGGGCCTGGATCTTCCGCACATTGCCCCCGACAGCCAGCATGGTTTCAAAGATTCCGTCACCCCGGGTGGCGCCCTGGTCCGTCACCAGGAGCTGGGGCTTGGAGGCATCGGCGAGCCGGCCGTCCGGGAAAGCGGGATCGAGGAAAACGAGAACCACGGAAGCTGGAGAGGTCATGGCTCCAGCTTAGTGCGGCGCCGCACGGATAAGCTGGGCAGAGTGCCCTGGCTGGAAACGGTCCGCCGGGAGCCCATCCTCCGGGGGTTTATTTACGTGTTGTGGCCATTTTCGCTTGCCGGCACTGCGCCGATGTGGGTGGTGGTGCTGCTGGGCGTCGCCGATCTCCTGATCAGGGTGCTGGCTGTGGGAATCATCCCGGGAAACAGGCGCCCCACCACGGCGATGGCGTGGCTGCTGGGCATTTTCTTTGTTCCGTTCGTGGGTATCCTCCTGTTCCTGCTGTTCGGCAACTTCAAGCTGTCCAGCCGCCGCCGGGCCCAGCAGCAGCAGGTCAACGAGCGGGTGCGGGCCGGGATCTCCTCGCTTGCCGACGTCGAAAGCGACTACCCCGGACCTGAATGGGTGAAGTCCGCCGCGGAACTGAACCGCCGGCTGGGGTCCCTGCCCATGGTGGACGGCAACTCCGTGGACCTGATCCCCGGCTATCCGGACTCGATCCTGCAGATGACGGAGGCGGTGCGCAAGGCGAAAAAGTTCGTCAACGCCGAGTTCTACATCATGAGCACGGACCACATCACCGATGACCTCCTTACGGCGCTGGAGGAAGCAGCCGAGCGCGGCGTCCAGGTCCGGGTGCTGTTCGACCACATCGGCACCCTGCGGGTCCAGGGCTACCGGAAGCTGCTGAAGCGGCTCCGCGCAGGCAAGATCCAGTGGAAGCGGATGCTTCCGCTCCTGCCCATCCACGGCCAGTGGCGCCGGCCGGACCTGCGGAACCACCGCAAAATCATGGTGATCGACGGCGAAATCGCCTTCACCGGTTCGCAGAACCTGATCGAGCCCTCCTACAACAACCCCCGGCACCGCAAGGCGGGCCGGGAATGGGTGGAGCTCATGGCGTGCCTGCGCGGGCCCATCGTGACCACCCTGAACGTTGTCTTCGCCACCGACTGGCTCAGTGAAACCGATGAGTCCCTGGAACACCAGCTGCAGCTCCCGTCCAACCCGCATCCCGGCAACGTGACGGCACAGGTGGTTCCGAGCGGTCCGGGATTCATCACCGAGAACAACCTGAGGCTCTTCAACACGCTCATCTACTCCGCCCAGCACCGGATCTCGATCTGCAGTCCGTACTTCGTCCCGGATGATTCCCTGCTCTACGCCATCACCACCGCCGCCCAGCGCGGCGTGGACGTGGAGCTGTTCGTCTCCGAGAAGGGGGACCAGTTCCTGGTACACCACGCGCAGCGCTCCTACTATGAGGCGCTGCTCGAAGCCGGCGTCCGGATCTACCTGTACAAGGCGCCGTTCGTGCTCCACGCGAAGCACTTCACCATCGACGACGAAGTTGCGGTCCTGGGCTCCAGCAACATGGACATGCGCTCTTTCTCCCTGAACCTTGAGGTGTCCGTGATGCTGCTGGGCGAGGACATCGTCACCAAGATGCGTGCCGTGGAGGACACCTACCGGGACATCTCCCACGAGCTGCGGCTGGCGGACTGGCTGCAGCGGCCCCTGGCTGCACGCTACGTGGACAATGTGGCCCGGCTGACGGCCACTGTGCAGTAAGAAGGAGCCGTCCAAGAGGCCTATGGGGTTAGGCGTTGGGGAACCGGGCGCGCAGGGTGGAGAGGACCCCGAAGGCCTTGGTGCGGATTTCCTCGTATTCTTCGTCCGGGTCCGAATCCGCTGTGATGGCGCCCCCGACGCCGAGCGTCAGTTCCGCTGTTCCGTCGCTGGCGGCGTCGATCACCAGGGTCCGGATGGCGACGGCGAGGTCCGTGGCGCCATTCAGCGAGAAGTAGCCGATGGCGCCGGAGTAAAGCCCCCGCCCGCCACCTTCGAGCCGGTCCAGGATGGCCATGGTGCTGATCTTGGGCGCGCCGGTCATTGATCCCGCCGGGAAGCACGCGGCCACGGCTTCGGCCCGCGATGATCCGCGCTGCAGCCGGGCATCGATGGTGCTGACCATCTGATGCACGGTGGCGTAGCTCTCGATTGCGCAGAGCCTGCTGACCGTGACGGAGCCGGGCGCCGCGAAGTGGCTGAGGTCGTTCCGCAGCAGGTCCACGATCATGATGTTTTCGGCGCGGTCCTTCAGCGACTCCGCGAGGTCCCGGCGCAGCTGCGTGTCCTCCTGCGGGTCAGCAGCCCGGCGGCGGGTGCCCTTGATGGGCTCGGCGCGCATGCCGCCGTCGGACGCTATCTTCAGGAAGCGCTCCGGCGAGGTGCTGGCCACCGTGAGTCCGCCAAACTTCAGGTAACTGGCGAACGGGGCAGGATTCTTGCCGCGCAGTGCCAGGTATGTGGGCCACGGGTCCAGTCCGGCTGCCGGAACCTCGGCTGAAAGAGTGGTGGTCAGGCACACTTCGTAGGTGTTTCCCTCGGCGATTTCGTGCTGGGCGGCAGCGATTTTCTCCCGGTACTGGTTGCCGGTATCGCGGCTTCGGAAGGCTGGCGGGTGCGGAAGTACGACGCCGTTGCTGCCGCCGGCCTGGGCGGCCGGGGCCAGCTGCGCGGCGGGGCCGCAGGCTGATTCGACGGCGGCCCGCGCGTCCTCCAGCCACTCCCCGGCCTCCGGGGCGTCGAGTGCCAGGAGCCAGGTGGTTCCTTCGGCATGGTCCAGAACAACCGCCCGCCCGGCGAAGATGAGCGAAGCGTCAGGGGTGGGTGCGGACTGGTCGGATCCGCCGGTTTCCCGTTTGAGCTCATAGCCCAGGCATCCCAGCCAGCCAAGGGTGAACTCGCCGGGGTAGCCGTCAGGGGTGCCGACTGCGGCGTCGCCCCAGACGCTGTCCAGCCAGCGGAAGAACGGGCCCTCCACTGTGGCGGTTCCGCAGCCTGCCCTGAGCTCGCTTTGTCCTGAACGGTGGGTCATGGACTGGCCATGCGTGCCGGCGTCGTCCGCCATGATGCTGAAGCGGCTCCGCCCTGCTGCCTCGGATGCGGCATGGTTGCCGGGCTGGTCGCCGGCCCGGTCCTCCGGGGACTGCCACGCGGAACCGGCGTTCGATGAGTCCAGCCAGACAGCGTTGGCGGAGGTGCCGTAGAGGGAACTGAACAGCGCTGCCGGGTCCGGGCTGCTGTCCAGCCGTTCAGCGCGGAGGCTGGGGCCGCGGCGGGCCGAGAGCTCGGGGGACAGCACCGGGTAAAGGGCGGGAAGATACGGCAGGAGCTGCAGGACGTCCGCGGGGGCGGAGCCGTCGGCGCGGTTGAGCACGCGGATGTCGGCGTGCTGCGGGACGTCGTCCGTGCGCAGCCATTCCTCCTCCTGCGCGGCCCACTGGTCCCAATAGGGTTCATAGCTGCCGCCGTCGCGGTCCAGCGCACGGGTGCGGCGGATCTCCTCCGGGGAGTCCGCCCAGATGACGGCGCTGAGGAAGGGCCGGGCCGGGGCCGCGGCGGCTCCCACTCCCTCCACGATGACAATCTCGGCCGGCAGCGTTACCCGCGAGTCGCCGTCGTAATGTTTCTCCCAGTCCCAGCTGGTCCAGGTGGCGGCGTCGCCACGGGCCAGGGGTTCCAGGACCGTGGCGACGTAGCAGTCGATGCCCACCATCAGGCCGTTCCAGCCGGGGTAGATGTCCTCGAGGTGGAACAGCGAAACCCTGTGGTGGGCGCGCAGCCGCGCCGCCAGTTCAACGGCGAGGGTGGTCTTCCCTGCGCCCGAGCGCCCGTCGATGGCAATGATGACGGGGGCTGGGCTCATGGATTAGAGCGTACCGTCATCCCTGCCGGGCTTTCATCCGGGGGTTCTTCTTGTTGATGACGAACGTCCTCCCGCGCCGCCGGACAATCTGCGCGCCGGGGATCTTTTTCAGTGCGCGGAGTGAGTTCCGTACCTTCATGCTGTTCTCCTTGTTGGTTGGGTCTGTTGTGTGAGTGGCAGCCCTTCTCCGCCGGCAACCAGTTCCTCGTCGGTGAGCTGGCAGGACAGCAGCAGCTGCTCGAATTCCGCAGCGTCAAGGTCCTCACCTGTCGCGGCGATGACCGAGGCGGCGGAAGCCTCATGGTGGGCTGACTGCTTTCCGGCCTTGGGCGGGGCGTTGTTTTCGGGCCAGGCACCGAGGTTCTCCAGCCACACGCGGGGACCGATGCCCTGGACTGCTATCCGGCAGGCCGGCGCGGAGGCTATCCACAGCTGGCCCCGCAGGACGCAGCATCCTGCCGCCAGTGTTGCCAGTGCGTCCTGGAACCGTCCGGGGTGCAGCGGCCGCTCGATCCGGTGGAACACTGTGGCAAACGGCGACGCCGAACTGCGGGCGTGGGAGCCGGGCGCGTGGGCGTTTCCGGGTGCTGTCCTGGCCACCGCTTCTGCATAACGGTGCTGCCCAGGGCGGACGGCTGCCGCGTCGGAGGCTACCTCAGCATGCGGAGCGAGTTCACGGACCAGGTGCCGCCCGCGCTCGCGGCCCAGCGGATCCGGCGGCACGATGTCCGGTTCGGTGAGCAACACAGTGTCCGCGAAGGCGAGTTCGCCCACCAGGAACTCGCCTGGCGTCCGCTCGTCTTCCGGAGCGGGCGTGAAGCCGGATTCAAACAAGGTGTGGGAATCCCAGATGTGGTCCTCCAAGGCATCCGGCGAACACGCGAGGACCACGGCATCCACGGTGGCCGCGCGGGTGAGGCCTCGCCGCAGTGCGGAAACCGCGGCTGATGCGGGGACGGCGGGAGGCAGGCCGATGATGATGGTGCCCTTGGCGTTTTCGAGCAACCTGTCGATGCTGGGGACGAGGTCCAGCCGGACGGCGCAGCTCAGGCAGCCGTGTTCCAGCATTGTCTCCTCGCGTTCCAGGAGGATCCGGCCGCTGAATATCCGCCGGACCACGAGTCCGTCCTCCATGAGGTCGTGGAGGACAACCAGGCTGCCGGGATGGGCCGCCGCAAGGTCTTCGCACGCCTGCTGCCGGCAAAGTGCATCGAGGGAACTGATGACGGTGAGGTTCATGCCGTCAAACTTAGTTGAGAATGGTTCTCAATTACAAGCGGGAGTCAACCTTGGTGGCTGCCTGCCATCGTCTTGCCTTCATTCAGCCAGGCTGTCCCGTGACGCTGCTTGGCTAGGCCTGGCTCTGGAGTTGGGCATTCCGGGCGGCTGCCACTTTGATGTAATCCACCAGTCCGGGCAGGGCTGCGTGGACCTGATGCCAGACGGTGTCGAAATCTGCATGCCCGCCGTACCAGGGGTCCTCGATTCCTTGGTCAAGGAGGTCCTTTTCCGCCAGTTGCGGGTCGAAGCTGCGCAGCATCCGGATCTTGTCCCGGGCCTCCTGGTCCGGGGCGGACTCGCTCAGCCAGGCGTAGTGGTCGATGTCCAGCGCCAGGATCAGGTCCCGCTCCTGGAACCATTCCGCCTGCCACTGGCGGGCAATGTGCCGGTCGGAGGTCAGTTGCGTCGCTGCCAGCCGCCGTGCCGCCCGGGGGTCTATGGGCCGCCCGGCTTCGTATCCGGTTGTTCCCGCCGAATCCACCGTGACCAGGCCGCCCAGCCCAGCGTCTTCCAGTGCTGCGACGAGCATTAACTCCGCCATGGGGGACCGGCAGATGTTCCCGGTGCAGACGGCGATGACACGGTATGGGCTCGACGGTGAGTTCATGATGATAAGCATGCGCGCTATTTGCCCTTGTTGGCTAGCGTGGGATTCACAAAGCTTGACTCGTTTGTAAAGATTCTTTGCACCGGCCGTCACAAGCTTCGGCTCGGCTGCCGGACGCTCCGCGTCCTTAGTGGAGGAACGCCAGCAGGATGCCTACTCCCACAAACAGCGCCCCGAAGGACCGGTTGAGGACAAGTTGGCCGCGGGGGCTGTGGGTGAACCGCTCAAAGGACCTGGCCGCGGCAGCGAAGAAGAACCACATCACCAGGATGTCAATGGCGACGATGGTCGCCGTCAGTACTGCGTACTGCCCCAGAAGGGGCTGCTCGGGCCGGATGAACTGGGGCATGAAGGCGAGGAAGAAGATGATGGCCTTCGGGTTGAGGAGATTCACCCAGAACCCGCGCCGGAAGATGGACCAGGCGGGCTCGTTCCGAAGGCCGGCAATCTTCTCCTGCTCAAGGTCCGGCTTGCTGAGGAACTGACGGATGCCCAGATAGACCAGGTAGGCGGCGCCGGAGTAGCGGATCACGTTGAAGGCAACGGGCGAGCTGGCGACGAGCACCCCCACGCCGAGGGCAACGATGACCACGTGGATCACCAGTGCTGCCTGCTGGCCGAGGATTCCCCACATGGAACGCCGGAACCCGGCATTCAGCGAGTTGCTCATGGTGTTGATGGCTCCGGCGCCGGGGGTGAAGCTGATCAGCACGCCGGCGCCCGCCAGGGCGAGCCAAAGGGAGAATTGCACCAGCCAAGTTTAGTGGCAGCTGCCGGCGGATGCTTACCGTGGGCTCACCGGGCGCCCGGCAGGCTGCGGCTGCCTCGGCTGGGGTCGCCATTCCCGGCTACGCCCGCGCGACGACCTCGCCGTTGGGGATCAGGAACCAGCCGTCGTCGGTGGATCCCCACCGATGCCAGCCTGCGGAAATCCTCGCCAGGTCCGCCGGGTTGGCGAAGCCGTATTCCAGTGCCTGCTCCGCGAAGGCAGAGTGCAGCACGCGTTCGCTCCAGACCCGGGCCTGCCACCGGCGCTGCTGGCCGGTGGCATAAAGCCAGTTGCTGCTGGTGGGAGCAACGTCGGTGAAGCCTGCCGCCTGGGCCCAGCTGACCAGCCGCCGCCCGGCGTCGGGCTCTGCCCCGTTCCTGCGGGCGATGCGCTGGTACAGCTCCATCCACTCGTCGAGCTCCGGGATGGCGGGGTACCAGCTCATGCCGTGGAAGTCGGCGTCGCGTACGGCAACGATGCCGCCGGGCTTGGCCACGCGCCGCATCTCACGCAGCGCCTCCACAGGGTCGGTGAGGTGCTGGAGCACCTGGTGGGCGTGGACGACGTCGAACGTCCCGTCCTTGAAGTCCAGGTCGTAGATGTTGCCGGCCACGAATTCGACGTTCGGAACCTCGCGCTCCAGGGCGAGGGCCCTGGCCTGGGCGATGATGTCCGGTGACCGGTCCAGGCCGGTGACTTTTCCCGGAGCCACCAGGACGGCAAAGTCGCACGTGATGGTGCCCGGGCCGCAGCCGACGTCGAGCACGCTGCAGCCTGGCGTGAGGTGCGGCAGGACGAACGCAGCCGAATTCTCGGCTGTCCTGGCGGCATGGGCGCGGACCACTGATTCGTGATGGCCGTGCGTGTAAACGTCGTCTTCAGGCTGCTGCGCACTCATAACCAAACGCTACCCCCAACTAGGTCGCGCCAAGTGTCGTTTTGGAGCCTCAAAACGACACTTAGCGCTACCTAGTTGGGTGGGGGTGTTGGGTGGGCGGGGCGGGGGTGTCCGGGTGCCCCCCGGACGACTCTTCCCGCGCAGCAACCGTCGCTTCCACCATGGCGGTCATGAAGCGGCTGGCGGTTTCCAGCTCCTCCGGCGTGAACGCAGCCATGGCGGTTCCCATCTGGCGCGCCAGCGGGGCGAAGATCGTCCCGCCGTCCTGGAAGGCCTTGGGTGTCATTTTCAGCTGGACCTGCCGACGGTCCGAGCCATGCCGCTCGCGTATCACGTGCCCGGAATGGTCAAGCCTGTCGATCAAGGCGGTGGTCGCGGGCGAGCTCAGGTGCAGTTCCTTGCGCAGGAGCCCGGGCGTCACCACGTTTCCCTTCGCCGTGTGGCGCATGATCACTGCCAGGGCATTGAGGTCCGTGCGGTGCATGTCCTTTTGCCCGCCTGCAGTATCCACGTACCGGTTGGCCTCCAGCGTGAACTCCTGCAGGAGCAGGACCAGCGGGTGAGGGCCTGCGGGCGGACCGGAAGGAGGCCCCTGCGGGCCGGGGTCAGCGTTGCCTGCCACGTCCACCTCCTTATTCTGCGGGTGCTGGTACCGAATGCCCGGCTCGGCCCCCGGGCGGTTGGCCGTACTGACGGATATTACTTCAGCGCCGCCGCCATGAACGTACCGACCGAACCAAGAAAAGCTAGCCGGGCTCTTATCTCCATAATGGAGATACTCTAGTATGGAAGCAATGTTACCCGCGTCCCTCCCCTGGAAGGCAACAAATGAAAGCTACATCCACAGGCACGGAACGGGTCCCGTTCTGGCTGCGCTGGCTGGTCCCCGTCATCCTGGTCCTGACGTGGCTGGCGCTGGCCGGCGTCGGAGGCCCAACGTTCGGCAGGCTTGAAGAGGTCTCCTCCAACGACCAGGCCTCCTTCCTCCCGGCCGGCGCAGAGGCTACCGAGGCGCAGGACTGGCAGTCCAGGTTCCGTGACTCGGATGAGGTGCCGGGCGTCATCGTGATCGAAAGCAGCGACGCCTTCACCCCGGCCCAGCTTGGGGAGGCTGCGGGACTGCGGGCGGAGCTCGAGGAGCTTAAGCTCGGCAGTGCTGTGATTGGACCCATCCCCTCCAAGGACGGCACGGCCGTCCAGTTCATCGCGCCCATCGATTCCTCGGCGGAGGTCAAGGAAGCGGTGCAGGAGCTGCGGGACACCGTGGCCGGCGCGGCCCCGGAGGGAATGCAGACCTTCGTGACGGGCCCCGCGGGGCTCGCGGCGGACCTCACCGCCGCCTTCGCCGGGATTGACGGCATCCTCCTGCTGGTGGCCCTGGCCGCGGTGTTCGTGATCCTGCTGGTGGTGTACCGCTCCCTCCTGCTGCCCATCATGGTGCTGCTGACGTCCGTCTTCGCGCTGTGTGCCGCCATCCTGCTGGTGTTCGGCATGGCTAAAGCCGGGTGGATCCAGCTCAACGGCCAGAGCCAGGGCATCCTGTCCATCCTGGTGATCGGCGCCGCCACGGATTACGCCCTGCTGTATGTTGCACGGTTCCGCGAAGCCCTGACCCACACCACCAACCGCACCGCGGCTGTCCTGACCGCCTGGAAAGCATCCTTCGAGCCCATCCTGGCGTCCGGTGCCACCGTGATTATTGCGCTCTTGTGCCTGCTCTTCTCCGACCTCAACTCCAACAAGGCGCTGGGCCCCGTGGCGGCGGCCGGCATCCTCTGTTCACTGTTTGCGGCCCTTACGCTGCTTCCCGCGCTGATGGCGCTGCTGGGTCGGGCCGCCTTCTGGCCGTTCCGCCCGAAGCTGCTTCCCGCGGACCAGCGCGAACCCGAACTGGTCACCGGGCTGGAAGGCCAGAAGGGCCTGTGGCGTGCCACCGGGTCCCTGGTTTCCCGGCATCCGCGGACGGTCTGGGTGGCCTCGGTCCTGCTGCTGGTGGTTGCCTCGGCCGGCGTCCTGCAGCTCAAGGCCAACGGCGTTCCGCAAACCGAGGTCATCCTCGCGGCGTCCAACGCCGTTGACGGCCAGGACGCTTTGGCGCGGCACTTCGACGCCGGCAGCGGCAGCCCCGCCGTCGTGGTTGCGGACCAAGGAAAGGCGCAGGAAGTGCTGGACACCGTGAAAGCGGCCGACGGCGTGGGCGAGGCTTATCTCCTTGCCCAGGGTTCCGTGCCCATCACCGGAGCCCCCGGCGCTCCCAGCGCACCGGACGTCCGCGACGGCAAGGTGCTCATCAACGCCACCCTGAACTCGGCCGCGGACTCACTCGAAGCGGAGGAAGCTGTCAAGGCGCTGCGCGCGGACGTCAAGGCAGTGGATCCGGAAGCCCTGGTGGGCGGCGTGACCGCGACGGCACTCGATACCAACACCACCGCCCAGCGGGACCTGGTGATCATCATCCCGGTGGTCCTGGTGGTGATCCTGTTCATCCTGATGCTGCTGCTCCGATCCATCCTGGCGCCGGTGCTGCTGGTGCTCTCGGTGGTGCTGTCCTACGCTGCTGCGATGGGCGTTTCGGCGTTCGTCTTCAACAACATCCTGGGCTTCCCGGGGGCTGACGCCACCGTTCCGCTGTTCGGCTTTGTGTTCCTGGTTGCCCTTGGGGTGGACTACAACATCTTCCTGATGAGCAGGGTCCGCGAGGAGTCGCTCAAGCACGGCACGCGGCCGGGCATCCTCCGCGGGCTGGGCGTCACCGGCGGCGTCATCACCTCCGCCGGGGTGGTGCTGGCGGCCACATTCGCCGCGCTGGGCGTCATTCCGATCATGTTCCTGGTGCAGCTGGCGTTCATCGTGGCGTTCGGGGTGCTGCTGGACACCGTCCTGGTCCGGTCGCTGCTGGTGCCGGCGCTCGCGTACGACATCGGGCCCCGCATCTGGTGGCCCGGCAAGCTGGGGCGGCCGGAGCTGGATGCGTCCGTCCGTCCGGAAACCGGCGGCACGCCGGAGCCTGTGGTTGAGGGCGCAGGCCGCCGCTGAATCCTAGGCCGAATGCACCTGACATCCCGCGAGGCTCTTGCTGGCCCGCGGGCCCTGTTGGTGAAAAGGCCTCCTCGATAGACTGCCAATGCGCCCGCATGGACGCGGAACCTCAAAGGAGAGAAGTCACCATGACGGAACATAACGCCGATGAGCAGCCCCGCAAGGGCAGTACGGCGCCGGGGCTGGAAGGCGAAGGCGGGCAGTACGTGGACGGCGACTACGGCGATGCCGGCACTGTGGGGGATGCCGCCGCGGCCCGTGACGACGGCGAATACGAGGACGGCGATTACGGCGAGGCTGGCACCGCCGGCAGGGCCCGAGAAACGGATGCAGTCCGTGAAGGGCTGACGGACGGACAGGTGAACACCACAGCCGAGGAACGGGGCCCCCTGCACGGGCGCCGGGACAGCGAAAGGTAGTAGGCCAGCAAAAGCAGCGCGGCGGCAGGTTCTCCAGCAGCGAAACGGGGGACCGCCGTCGTCCGCGTTTTAAGAATGCATAACGGGCCGGAAACCCCGCCATTGCGGGGAGGCGGCCGGTGCAGGGTGACCAAAGCAAAGGCAGAGTTGAGTCGGGTACGCTCAACTTCGTATTGACATCATCTCTGCGCTGAGTAAAGTTGAGTGCAGAACGCTCAATCAGAGAGCGCCAACCAGTTTCCAAGGAAAGAAGGAAGCAACACATGTCACGTGCAGTAGGTATCGACCTCGGAACCACCAACTCCGTCGTCTCCGTTCTCGAAGGTGGCGAGCCCACCGTTATTGCCAACGCCGAGGGTGGCCGCACCACGCCGTCCGTCGTTGCATTCTCCAAGTCCGGCGAAGTCCTGGTGGGCGAGATCGCCAAGCGCCAGGCCGTCAACAACATCGAGCGCACCATCGCCTCGGTGAAGCGCCACATGGGCACCGACTGGACCAAGTCCATCGATGACAAGAAGTACACCCCGCAGGAAATTTCAGCGCGTATCCTCATGAAGCTGAAGAACGACGCCGAGTCTTACCTGGGTGAAAAGGTCACCGACGCTGTGATCACCGTGCCGGCCTACTTCAACGACGCCGAGCGCCAGGCAACCAAGGAAGCCGGCGAGATCGCAGGCATGAACGTGCTGCGCATCGTCAACGAGCCCACCGCCGCGGCACTGGCCTACGGCCTGGACAAGGGCAAGGAAGACGAACTCATCCTGGTCTTCGACCTCGGTGGCGGTACGTTCGACGTCTCGCTGCTGGAAGTCGGCAAGGACGAGGACAACTTCTCCACCATCCAGGTCCGCGCCACCGCCGGCGACAACCGCCTCGGCGGCGATGATTGGGACCAGCGCGTTGTTGACTACCTGCTGAACCAGCTCAAGGTCAAGGGCATCGACCTGTCCAAGGACAAGATCGCCCTGCAGCGCCTCCGCGAAGCAGCTGAGCAGGCCAAGAAGGAGCTCTCCTCCTCCACCAGCACCAACGTCTCCCTCCAGTACCTGTCCGTCACCCCGGACGGCCCGGTCCACCTGGATGAGCAGCTGACCCGCGCCAAGTTCCAGGACCTCACCAAGGACCTGCTGGAGCGCACCAAGAAGCCGTTCCACGACGTGATCAAGGAAGCGGGCATCAAGCTCTCCGACATTGACCACATCGTCCTCGTCGGCGGTTCCACCCGTATGCCCGCCGTGTACGAGCTGGTCAAGGAACTCGCCGGCGGCAAGGAGCCGAACAAGGGCGTGAACCCGGATGAGGTTGTGGCCGTTGGTGCAGCCCTCCAGGCCGGTGTGCTGAAGGGTGAGCGCAAGGACGTCCTGCTGATCGACGTCACCCCGCTGTCCCTCGGCATCGAAACCAAGGGTGGCGTGATGACGCACCTGATCGAGCGCAACACCGCCATCCCCACCAAGCGGTCCGAGACCTTCACCACCGCTGACGACAACCAGCCGTCGGTGGCCATCCAGGTCTTCCAGGGCGAGCGCGAGTTCACCCGGGACAACAAGCCGCTGGGCACGTTCGAACTGACAGGCATCGCCCCGGCGCCCCGTGGCATCCCGCAGATCGAGGTCACCTTCGACATCGACGCCAACGGCATTGTCCACGTCTCCGCGAAGGACAAGGGCACCGGCAAGGAACAGTCCATGACCATCACCGGCGGCACCGCGCTCTCCAAGGAAGACATTGACCGCATGGTCCGTGACGCCGAGGAGCACGCAGCGGAGGACAAGGCCCGCCGCGAGGCCACCGACACCCGCAACACCGCCGAGCAGCTCGCCTACTCCGTGGACAAGCTGATCGCTGACAACGCCGACAAGCTGCCCGAGGAGGTCAAGACCGAGGTCCAGGCCGACGTCGACAGCCTCAAGAAGGCGCTTGAAGGGACCGACGACGCCGCCGTGAAGGCCGCCTTCGAGAAGCTGCAGGCTTCCCAGGGCAAGCTGGGCGAGGCCATCTACGCCCAGTCCGGTTCCCCGGACGGAGCCACCGGCGCCGCCGGTGCTGAAGGTGCTTCCGCTGGCTCTGCCGGTTCGAAGGCGGACGAGGATATCGTCGACGCCGAGATCATCGACGAAGACGAAGCGAAGAAGTAGCCATGCCCCACCACGGTAACGAGGAAGAGCACAGCTCCGCAGACCAGGAGAACAGGCACAACAGCGAGCCGGTCATCCGGGACAACCGCAAGGTTGACCCGGTGACCGGGCAGGCGCGGCATCCCGAGGGCGGTCACCCTGAAGCCAAGGATTCCGACGGCGATGCGCTCGCCCAGGCTGAGGAAATCCTCAACGGCGTCGAGGTGCCGGCCGCGGAGTCCGTGGCCCAGGGCGCTGGTTCGGCGGGTTCGGCCAACGCTGAGGCGGCCGAGCTTCGGAACGACCTCCTCCGGCTGCAGGCCGAGTACGTCAACTACCGCAAGCGGGTTGAACGCGACCGCGCCGTGGCGGGGGAAATGGCCGTCATCGGCGTCCTGAACTCCCTGCTGCCGGTGCTGGACGACGTCGATGCGGCCCGCCAGCACGGCGACCTCGTTGACGGCCCGTTCGCCGCGATCGCCGCAAAGCTGGAGAACGCGCTGAAGACGTACGGCCTGGTCCGGATCGACGAGACAGGCGTGGAGTTCGATCCCACGATCCACGAGGCCCTGATCCAGCAGCCCGGCGAGGACATCGAGGTTGACACTGTCAGCCAGGTGCTCCGCTCAGGCTACAAGTCAGGCGAACGCGTCCTCCGGGCCGCCCAGGTGATTGTGGCCGTTCCGGCTTAGTCCGGGGTTGGCTTGCGCTCCGCCGGATATGGGGCGGTGCCCGCTTCGCGGTGCCCTCCACACCGCCGCCCCATATCCGGCCTCCGCGCAGGCGGTCATCTCGCCTAAGGTGAGGTAACCATGAAGCTCGCAGCGGTACAGGGGCCCCGGGAGTGGCATCGGGCCTACCGGAGCGTGGCGGCTGAGGTCCGTAGGACCAAAGCCGCCACGCGTAAGGGGCGGGGGCCCCTGTACCGCGGAGAGCTGTCAGTTAAGAGACTTGAAAGGAAACGCCATTGGCTAGCCAGGATTGGGTGGACAAGGACTTTTACAAGATCCTTGGTGTTGCCAAGGACGCTTCCGACGCCGATATCAAGAAGGCTTATCGGAAGCTGGCCCGGCAGCACCACCCTGATACGAACGCGGGGAACACAGCTTCCGAGAAGAAGTTCAAGGACATTTCCGAGGCGTACTCGGTGCTTTCAGACCCTGATGAGCGCCAGCAGTACGACGCCATCCGGGCCATGGGCAGCGGGGCCCGATTTGCCCCCGGCGGCGCCGGAGCGGGCAACGGCGGCTTCGAGGACATGTTCGGCGGCCTGTTCACCGGCAACACCGGCCGGCATGCAGGCGGCTTCAATCCTTCCGCCGGCGGCATTCCGCCGGAGTTCGCCGACCTGTTCGGCGGCGGCTTCGGCCAGACCGGGTTCCAGCGGGCGCCGCAGAAGGGCGCCGACCGCACGGCCTCCACAAGCATTTCCTTTGCCGGCTCCATCCGCGGCACCACCATTGGCCTGCGGGAACCGAGCGGCGAAGTCATTGACGTCCGGGTGCCTGCCGGCATCAAGGACGGCCAGAAAGTCCGGGTGCGGGGCAAGGGCCAGCCCGGCGCGGCCGGAAACGGGGACCTGGTGGTGTCCGTCTCGGTCCAGCCGCACGCCTTTTACACGCGCGACGGCGACAACCTCCGCATCCACGTTCCCGTCACCTTCCCTGAGGCTGCCTTGGGAGCGGACATCGAGGTGCCCACCATCGACGGCGAAAAGGTGCGGGTCCGTGTGCCGGCCGGGACGCCGTCGGGCCGTACGCTGCGGGTCAAGGGCAAAGGCGTGAAGACGGCGAAGGGGACCGGCGACCTGCTGGTGACCATCGACGTCGCGGTTCCCAAGAACCTGAACAAGGAAGCCGAAGCCGCGGTGAAGGCGTTTGCCGAGGCCACGGCGGGAGCCGATGTCCGTGAGGGCCTGGCCGCCAAGGCCCGGTTGTAGCAGGAAGGAGTGCAGTGGACGTCAGTGCTGACCAGCCCATTTTCGTGATTTCGGTGGCGGCTGAGCTTGCGGACATGCACCCCCAGACGCTGCGGCAGTACGACCGGCTGGGCATCGTCTCGCCCAGCCGCGCACCCGGCAAGTCCCGCCGCTACTCACAGCGCGACGTGACAATGCTGCGTGAAGTGCAGCGGCTGTCCCAGGAGGGCGTCTCGCTTGAAGGGATCAAGCGGATCCTGGAACTCGAGAACCAAGTGGCCGCCCTGCAGAGCCGGATCGCAGAGCTGACCGAGGAACTCGGACGGCGGCGGCAGCCCCTGGACGCACGCATCTTCGCTGCCGGTGCGGCAGGTGACGTGGTGAGCCTGGCTCGGGGCCAGCGCCCGCGCCCCCGCTCCCAGGCCGTGGTGCTTTGGCGGCCCCGCGCCCTCGGCAACTAGGCCGCTTAGGGCAAACGGCAGCCGCACCTAAGTAACGTGCCCTCCGCGCCTGCCGGAAATAGAGTACTCACTACTCGTGACCCCGGAGCCCCCGGAAACTTCAATGGAACCACTGCTGGATCAGCAGCAGTGGTTCCAAGGTTTCCGGGGGTTTTCCATGCGTGGTTCCGCTTTTAGCAGCCCTGCCGTTGAGGGGCACCGATGAGTCCGGGGATGGAGTCGGTGGCAGCGTTCAGCGGCTCGATTCCGGGCCAGCTGCTGCTCGCCGTCGGGCAGACGATTGTGGTGGTGTGCGTCTGCTTCGACATGGTGCGCGCGCTGTCCGTCCCCAGGTCCCACCGGCGCTACGTGGCAAGCACCGTCTTCCGGACCCTGGCGGTGCCGTCGATCATCGTCAACGGGCTCACCGTCCTGATCGCACTGGTCCTTGCGTCCTGGATTGATGTGGTGATGGGGATGTTTGTGCTGATGGCCATCATCTTCCGCCTGCACCACGACAAGGACGAGGACAACTGGTGGAAGGGCAAGGGCAAGAAACTTGCCCGCTGGGCACGCCGCCAGTTCTCCGGCCGGACCGCCGCCGCCCCCGCGATGGGGTAACAGGCGTCCCTTGCCGGCGGGGACAGGGTTGGCTGGGGGCCGGGTTGCCTGCGGGACCGGGGTTAAAGGCTCAGTTGTTTCGCGTGGAAGTCGAAGTGCAGCGTGGGGTAGCGGTATACCTCGGCGAGCGTCATCGACGGGGCGAAGAACGGGTCCCATCTGTCCGGGAATGCCATGGACCTGGCCAGTGAAGCCTCGTCCTCGCGCTCCAGCTGGCGGGACAGCGATGCCAGTGTCCTGTCCAGTTTCCGGCCCATCCTCCGCCTGTCATAGACGGTGGACGCCGCACGCGAGCCCCAATAGTTGACCACGTCGAACGGACCGGTCCCCGCGTTCAGCAGGGCCGCGAAGGCCTGGCCGGCTGGTCGGGGGAGGCGGCTGACAACGTGGACCAGGGGAACCAGGGCCCGGACCACCATGTAGCCGAAGACCATGTGGAACAGCAGCTGCTCATTGGTCCATCGGGTTCCGTTGCTGCGGCGGCGCAGGTCATCCGGTGTTGCGCGTTCCAGTAACGCCTTGAGCTCTCGGGACGCGCGGGCGTAGCCGTCCTCGATGCTCCCCTTCGTTGGATCCACCACGCCCTTCTCCCTGGCTGCCGCCCTGGTGGCTGCCCCTCTTCCTGGCCGCCCCCATTTTGTTGTCAGTTGCTGCCCTGCCGGCCATGCGAAAGCCCGGTGGGAAAGCCCACCAGCACCGGTTCGGGGGCGGAGCAGCAGCCCGCCCCGGAATCCGCCGGGGTGGCGGCCGGGACGTCGCAGCTGGTGCCGGCGTCCGTGGAGCACACGCCCGTCTCGGGGAGTTCCAGCTGGACGGTGTCAGCCGCCGCGCGGTCCCCGGCGAGGGCGGCCACCACGGAGCGGACCTGCTCGTATCCGGTTGCCAGCAGGAAAGTGGGCGCCCGGCCATAGGACTTCATGCCCACAATGTAGAAGTCCCGGTCCGGGTGGGCAAGGAGCAGTGCCCCATGGGGCGGCACGGTCCCGCACGAGTGGAATTCAGGGTCGATGAGCGGCCCAAGCTGGCGGGGAGCCTCGACGGCGGGGTCGAGGTCCAACCGGAGTTCACGCAGCATGTCCAGGTCCGGGCGGAAGCCCGTGCAGGGGACCACGACGTCGGCCTCCATGGTCCTGCCGTCCACCGATTCCACCACCACGCCGGAGTCCAGCGATTTCAGGGAAGCGATGCCGAAGCCGGTGCGCAGTTCGATGGTTCCAGCCTGGACCAGGCGCCGCAGCCGTGCGCCCAGCTGCCCTCGGGCCGGCAGGCCGTCAGCGTCGCCGCCGCCGTAAACTTTCTCTGCGGACTTCCCGCGGACTGCCCACAGGATCCGGGTTGCCGGCTCCTGCCTGGCGAGGTCGGCGAGGCTGATCAGGGTATTGGCTGCGGAGTGGCCCGCCCCGACCACCAGCACCCGCCGTCCGGCAAAACGGCTCCTGTCGCGGCCTGGGACGTCCGGCAGCGGAGAAGAGATCCTGTCAGCTGCCGCATCCTCACCGATGGCAGGCAGTCCCGAGGTGCCCAGCGGGTTCCGGTTGCCCCAGGTGCCCGATGCGTCGATCACGGCTGCCACTGTGTGGTCGCGGGTTTCGCCGTTCCCGTGCTGCACCCGCACGGTGAAGGGCGTGGTGTCCCGGTCCCGGGAGTGGGTTTTGTCCAGGCCGGCCCGGGTCACGGCGGTGACCCGCGCGCCGGTGTGGAGGCGGGAGCTGATGGCCGGGGTGGCAGCCAGCGGTGCGAGGTAGTTGTCCACAAGTTCCCTGCCGTACGGCAGCGCGGTGGGGCGCGGGGCTTCCCAGCCGGTGGATTCCAACAGGCGCACCGCGGCGGCGTCAAGGTTGAACCGCCACGGTGAGAACAGGCGGATGTGGCGCCATTCATCAATGGCCGCGCCCGCCGTCGTGCCTGCCTCAAAGATGAGCGGCTCAAGCCCGCGCTCCAGCAGGTGTGCCGCGGCGGCAAGTCCCACGGGCCCGGCGCCGATCACGGCAATCGGCAGGTTCGTCGTCGAATCCATGTGCTTCCTCTTATGTTCTTCGTGGCCTGCCCAACTAGGTAGCGCTAAGTGTCGTTTTGAGGCCCCAGAACGACACTTAGCGCTACCTAGTTGGGATAGGCGGGGCGGTTTGGGTGGGTGAGTTGGGGGGGGGGGCAGGGGTGGGGAGTCAGGCGTGGGTTGGCTCTTCCACCAGGGCGGTGGCAATGCTGTCCGCGTCCTCGAGGGCGGCCAGGTAGCGTTCCGCGTCGAGGGCGGCCGCGCAGCCGGTGCCGGCGGCGGTGATCGCCTGCCGGTAGCGGTGGTCCACGGCGTCCCCGCAGGCGAAGACGCCGGAGAGGTTGGTGACCGTGGTGGGGGAGTCCACCTTGATGTACCCCTCGTCGTCCAGGTCCACCTGCCCGGCCACGAGTTCCGTGCGCGGGACGTGGCCGATGGCGACGAAGATACCGGTGGCAGCGTGCTGGCGGGTTTCCCCGGTGCGGGTGTCAGTCAGCGTGACGCCGGTGACCTTGGTATCGCCGTGGATGGCCGCGACGGCGGAGTTCCAGGCGAAGCTGATTTTGGGGTTGTCTTTGGCCCGCTGCGCCATGATGCGGGAGGCGCGGAGCTCGTCCTTGCGCACGACGACGGTGACGGACTTTCCGAAGCGGGTCAGGAACATTGCTTCCTCCATCGCCGAGTCGCCGCCGCCGACAACAATGATGTCCTGCTCGCGGAAGAAGAACCCGTCGCAGGTGGCGCACCAGGAGACGCCGTGGCCGCTGAACTTCTTCTCCTCCGGCAGGCCGAGCTCCTTGTAGGCGGAGCCGGTGGCGAGGATGACGGCGGGTGCCTCGTGCACGTCGCCGCCGCCGGTGACCACACGCTTCAGGTGGCCCGCCAGCGAGACCTGCGTGACGTCGTCGAAAACCACCTGCGCGCCGAACTTCTCCGCCTGTTCCTGCAGCCCGTCCATGAGCTCCGGGCCCTGGATGCCGCCCGGGAAACCGGGGAAGTTCTCCACCTCGGTGGTGTTCATCAGGGCGCCGCCGGCGGTGACCGAGCCGGCCAGGACCAGGGGCTTGAGCCCCGCACGTGCGGCGTAGATAGCCGCGGTGTAGCCGGCGGGGCCGGAACCGATGATGATCAACTGTTCTGTGGTGGCTGCTGTGTTCACGGTCTCGCTCACGGGATTCTCCTGATGCTCGGGATCTGCAGGTTGGCGCTACTTGGCGGCGGGGGCCAGGGACGCGATCAGTTCCTCAATCCGGCCCCTGATCTCGTCCCGGATGGGTCGGACGGATTCCACGCCCTTGCCCGCGGGGTCCTCCAGGACCCAGTCCTCGTACCGCTTGCCGGGGAAATAGGGGCATTCGTCGCCGCAGCCCATGGTGATGACGACGTCGGATTCCTTCACGGCCTCGGTGGTCAGGACCTTGGGGACCTCGGCAGACATGTCGATGCCCACCTCTGCCATGGCCTCCACGGCGGACGGGTTGATCTTGTCCGCGGGCTGGGACCCTGCGGACCGCACCTCGATGGAACCCTTGGAAAGGCTGGTGAGGAAGGCGGCGGCCATCTGGGAGCGGCCGGCGTTGTGGACGCAGACGAACAGGACGGACGGTTTCTTGGCGGTTTCGGTGCTCATGGTGTTCTCCGGGGGTAGCGGTGGTCAGAGGGTAGCGGTGGCGGGGCTGAAGAAGCGCTTGCGGGCCCAGAGGGCCGCATACACCAGTGCAACAAGTGCGGGCACTTCAATCAAGGGGCCGACGACGCCGGCAAGGGCTTGGCCGGACGTCACGCCGAAGGTGCCAATCGCCACAGCGATGGCCAGTTCGAAGTTATTGCCCGCCGCAGTGAAAGCCAGCGTGGTGGTTTTGGCGTAGCCAAGGTCCAGCCATTTGCCGAGCAGCATGCCCGAACCGAAGACCACCACGAAGTAGACCAGCAGCGGAAGCGCGATGCGTGCCACGTCCAGCGGGCGGGCCGTGATGGTGCTGCCCTGCAGGGCGAACAGGAGCGTGATGGTGAACAGCAGGCCGTAGAGAGCCCACGGGCCGAGTTTGGGGAGGAAGGTGCCTTCGTACCAGTCACGGCCCTTGGCCCGTTCGCCGAGGGTGCGGGTGAGGAAGCCGGCCAGCAGCGGGACGCCCAGGAAGATCAACACCGAGAGCATAATGGCCCAGAAGGAGAAGTCCGCGCTGGTGGTGGGAAGGCCCAGCCAGGACGGCAGGAGCTGCAGGTAAAACCAGCCCAGCGCGCCGAAGGCAACTACCTGGAAGACGGAGTTGATGGCCACCAGGACGGCAGCGGATTCACGGTCCCCGCAGGCGAGGTCGTTCCAGATCATCACCATGGCGATGCACCGGGCCAGCCCCACGATGATCAGGCCGGTCCGGTACTCGGGAAGGTCCGCCAGGAAAATCCAGGCCAGGACGAACATGAACGCCGGGGCCAGCAGCCAGTTGATCACCAGCGAGGAGACCAGCAGTTTCCTGTCGGCAAGCACGCGGCCGGCTTGGTCGTAACGGACCTTGGCGAGCACCGGGTACATCATGACCAGCAGGCCGACGGCGATGGGCAGGGACACTTCGCCCACCTGGACCGCTTCCAGCGCCGTGTTGAGGCCGGGGACCAGGTTGCCGAGCAGCAGGCCCACCGCCATCGCGGCGATGATCCACACGGGGAGGAAGCGGTCCAGGGTGGAGAGCCTGCCGACGACGGCCTCTTCCCTTTGGATGGGCGGTGTCTCGGTGCGGGTGCTCACGGGTCTCCTGTGCAGGTCAGCAGTTCGCCGGATGGGCGATAGATTGATAAGAATCGATATCTGAAGTATCCCCAGCTATATCGATGAATGTCAATCTATTGCATAATGGATCCATGAACCCCGTGCAAACTCTTGAGCCCGCCGTCGACCCTTCCTGCTGCGTTCCGTCGGCGAAGCCGGTGCTCAGCACGGAAGAGGCACACCGGAAAGCGCTCGTCTTCAAGGCTTTGGCTGATCCCAACCGCCTGCGCCTGCTGTCCATCGTCAAGGCGGAGGAGTCCGGGGAGTCCTGCGTCTGCGACCTGACGGAGCCACTGGACCTTGGCCAGCCGACTGTCTCGCACCACCTGAAGATCCTGGTGGAAGCCGGCATCCTGCACCGCGAAAAGCGCGGCACGTGGGCCTACTACTCCCTGGTGCCGGGCGCGCTGGATGACGTCGCCGGGATCCTTTCGGCGCTATAGCTCGTGCCGCCGGTGGTCGGCGCCGCGCATCCGCACGGCCACCAGTACCCCTGATGCTGCGGTGATGACGGCCACGGCCGCCACCGCCGCGGGTATCCCGTAGGCGTCGGCCAGGATGCCTGAGAGCAGTGCCCCAACGGCGAAGCCGGCATCGCGCCACAGCCGGTAAATGCCGATGGACCGCGCCCGCCACAGGGGATGGGCAACGTCGCCGATGGCGGCCAGCAGCGTGGGATACACCATTGCGGTGCCCGCGCCCAGCAGGACGACGGCGGCGAGCCAGGTTGCGAAGTCCTGTCCGACGGCGACCATCGCCAGTGCGGCGGCCTGGACCAGCATGCCGCCTGCGATGAGGGGCTTGCGGCCGATCCGGTCCGAGAGCGGTCCGGTGACCATCTGACCGGCGCCCCAGACGGCGGGGTATACGGCGGCGAGGATGCCGACGTGTTCCAGGCTCAGCCCTCCTGACGTCACAAAGAGGACGGGGAACAGGCCCCATGCCAGTCCGTCGTTGAGGTTGTTCACCATGCCCGCCTGGCTGACGGAGGACAGCGACTTGTCCCGGAAGCTGGTCAGCGAGAAGACCTCCCGGGAACTGAGGCCGCCATGGGTTCCGGCGTGGGCGGATTTATGGTTCGCGGCCTCTGCCTTGACATGGTGGTGGGTCTCGCGGACAGCCAGCACGGACAGTCCAAGGCCGATGGCGATGAAAACCGCACCGAGCAGGAACGGCCCCGGGCGCAGGCCGAAGGAGGAAGCGATGTAGCCGGTGGCCAGGGCAGTCCCGGCAACCCCAAGGTAGCCGGCCGCTTCATTGAGTCCCATTGCCAGGCCGCGCCGCTCCGGGCCCACCAGGTCCATCTTCATCATGACGGTGGTGGACCAGGTGAGGCCCTGGCTGACGCCCAGGATCACATTGGCCGCAACGATCAGTGCCCAGGAATTTCCGAAAATCAGGAGCAGCGGGACCGGCAGGGCAACAAGCCATCCTGCGACGAGCACCGGTTTGCGGCCGTAGCGGTCGGAGAGGGTCCCGGCGAAGTAGTTGGTGGCAGCCTTGGCTACGCCGAACGCCAGGATGTACGTCAGCGCACTCGTGTAATGGTCCAGCCCGAACACTTCGTCGGCCAGGAGCGGCAATACGGTTCGTTCCTGGCCAAGGGTGCCGCCCACCAGTGTGTTGACGGCCACCAGCAGCATGAACTGCGCCAGGTTTTGGCGCAGGCCCAGCACAAGGCCACGGTTGGCGGATTGCCGGGCTGCGTGCTTGGTGGCAGGCATTGGTTGTCCGTTCGCAGGGTCTCGGGGTCCGGGGTGGAAGGTGCCCGGGCGGGAGGGGTGTCCCGCCCGGACGGGTGCCCGGGATGGACGGGGGTTCCATCCCGGGCGCGGTACCCGGGCGGAGGGGGAGCCACCCGGGGGTCCTTTGGGTTAGTTGGCGGGAACCGCGGTGCGCTGTTGCTGCTGCCAGGCGCTCCAGCCGGCGTAGCTGCCGTCCAGTTCGACGACGTCGTACCCGGCCCGTCGCAGCGCGCTCGCCGCGACGGAGTTCCGTACGCCGCTCTGGCAGTAGGTCACGATGGTGCCTTCCGCGGGCAGCTCGTCCAGGTGCCACATGACGCGGCCCCCGCTGAGCTGGTGTGATCCGGGGATGTGCCCCGCGGTGTGTTCGGTCCTGTTGCGGACGTCCAGGACCATGGCGGCGTCGAAGTCCGCGAGCTCCCCGGGCTGGATAAGCCTCGGGGTGGACGCTGGGAGTCCTTCGATGCTGGTGACATAGCCGGCGACGTTGTCGATGCCGACGCGCACCAGGTGGTCCCACATGTCCTGGGCCTGCTCCTGGTCCGGCGCCAGCAGTACCAGCGGGTTCTTGTCCGTCTCCGGGTTCACTACCCAGGCGCCGTAGCTGGCCACCGACTTGCCGGCCGGGACGTTCAGGGAACGTGCCACGGTGCCTTCGTGGACCTCGCTGTTGGGGCGGGTGTCGATGAAGGTCAGGGTGTCCTCTGCCAGGCCGGCAGCAACAGTTGCGGTTGCGAGTTCGGCCAGCAGCGCGCGTTCGCCCATCACCGCGGGTCCCTCGCGGTTTTCGCGTTTCATCCGGCCGAAGTAGGCGTGGGCATCGGGCTGGCCGTCGAGGAGTTCATTAGTGAAGCCCTGCTCGTCGTTGGCGGCGAGGTAGGGGCCCCACCAGGAGTAGAGCCGCTCGTAACCCACGGTGGATGACGGGATGGCACCGAGGGCCTTGCCGCAGGCGCTGCCGGCGCCGTGGGCCGGGTGGACCTGGACGTAGTCCGGCAGGGTCAGGAACTTGTCCCGGAGGCTGGCGAAGAGCTGCTTGGCACCTTCGAAGCGGGTGTCGATGCCGCCCGCGGCCTCGTCCAGCAGGTCCGGGCGTCCCAGGTCGCCGGAGAACACGAAGTCGCCGGAGAGCAGGTAGCCGGGCTGGTCGCTGAAGGCGCCGTCGGTGACCAGGAAGGACAGGTGTTCCGGCGTGTGGCCGGGCGTGTGTACTGCCTTGATGGTGATGTTGCCCAGGGTGATGGCGTCGCCGTCGTACAGCCGTTCGCCGTCGAACCCGTACTGCCAGTCCGGGCCGCCCTCGCCGGACACGTAGATCTTGGCGCCGGTGGCGGCAGCAAGTTCCCGGGTTCCGGACAGGTAGTCGGCGTGGATGTGGGTTTCGGTGACGGCCACGATCTTCATGCCGTTCTTGGCGGCGAGGTCCTGGTACACCGCGATGTCGCGGCGGCCGTCCACCACGATGGCTTCACCCTTGGCCTGGCAGCCGATCAGGTAGCTGGCCTGGGCGAGGTCTTCGTCGTAAATGCGCTCGATAAGCATCTGGGGCTCTCCTCTGTCTAAAGGGTGGGGGGAAGTCGTAGGTGTGCTCTGGTATCAATGCTAATACCCCGGGGGGTATATCGCAACGAGGGATGTGCCTCGCTGGGATGGCCTGGTTCAGGCCGGCTGTCGGGCTGCATCCGCGGGGAGCTTGTCCATGTCCAGCTTCTTGACTTCCTGGATGACTTCTTCCAGGCCGGTGGCGTTGAGCGCTCCGGGCTGGGAGAAGACGAGTTTCTTGTCCTTGAAGGCCATGAGGGTGGGGATGGACCTGATGTTGGCCGCGGCGGCCAGGGCCTGTTCGGCTTCGGTGTCCACCTTGGCGAAGGTGATGTCCGGGTGCCGTTCTGCCGCGGCGCCGTAGGTGGGGGCGAACATGCGGCAGGGGCCGCACCACGCTGCCCAGAAGTCAACGAAGACAATGTCGTTGTTCTCCAGGGTCTCAGCGAAGCTCTGTTCCGTGACGTCGATGGTTGCCATGGTCTTGCGTGTCCTTTCGGGCTTTTGTCTTAGTGGTTGTTGCGGGGTTCTTTGGGATCAGGTGGTGGGCAGGCCGGCGCGGGTCCAGGCGGTCATGCCGCCGGCCATGGTGTCCGCTGTGTAGCCGGCGCCGTTGAGCGCGTCAGCGACGCGGGCCGAGCGGTTTCCGCTGCGGCAGACGGCGATGACCGGAACTGCCGGGTCCAGCTCGGACAGGCGTGCCTGCAGTTGCCCCATGGGGATGTGCAGGGCGCCGGGGATCATGCCTTCGGCCACCTCAAAGTCCTCGCGGACATCGAGGATGCGGGCGCTGGAGCGCCGTTGTTCTGCTTCGGTGACGGTGATTTCAGCCATTGGTTTCTCCTTTGAAAATGGTGGTGGTTGTTTAGCGGACCGGCTCGCCGGCCTGGCGCCAGGCGTTCATTCCGCCGCGGATCGAGTAGGCCTGGTATCCCTTGGCAGCCAGCAGCCGGGCTGCCGATGCGGAGCGGACCCCGGAGGCGCAGACGGCGATCACGGGCTTGTTCTTGTTGATGCCGGCGGTGCTGGCCTGGAGTCGGTCCAGGGGAACGTGCTTGGCCTGGGGTGCACGTCCGGAGCGCCATTCCTGGGCTGAGCGGACATCCACCAGCGTGGCGCCCGAGCCCAGGAGTTCCTTGGCCTCGGCAACCGAGACCGTCTTGTAGGGCTTGCTGAAGGCTTGCTTCAGGGAGCTGATGAAACCCATGTTGTTCTCCTTGGTGCTTGCGGGTGGTTCAGGCGGGGGAGGGGACGCTGCTGCGCCGCCCACTCCGTTTGCGCAGCGGGCACGAGCTGATGAAGAACCAGCAGACTCCGGCGCTCGCTCCCGTGAGGGCTGCCACGCCGGCAGCGATGAACCAGCGCAGGTCGGCCGGGGCCTGCTGGACGAGGACGAACGTGCCCATGGCCAGGACGAACCAGCCGAAGGCCTTGCGAAGGGCGGCCTCGGGGATCCGGCCGGCCAGCTTCGACCCCATGAGGCTGCCAACAATGGCCGCGGCAGTCACGCCGAGGGTTACGCCCCAGTCCAACTGGACGGTGGTGAGGTAGCCGGCGAGTCCCGCGAAGGACTTCATGGCAATGACCACCAGGGAGGTCCCCACGGCAACGGACATGGGCAGGCCGCCCAGGAGCGCCAGGGCCGGGACCACCAGGAAGCCGCCTCCGGCACCCACCAGGCCGGTGACCAGTCCGACGACGGCCCCGTCCAGCAGCACCCTGCCAAGGGGAAGCTCATGCTTCACCGGTGCGGCGCCGCCGTCGTTCTTCTTCTTCTTCCGCCCGCGAAGCATGGCCACGGAGGTGGCCACCATCATGACCGCGAAGGCGATGAGCAGGATCTGGCCGGGGATGTGGCCGCCAAGCAGGCCGCCGACGAACGCGCCGGCCATTCCGGCTGCGCCGAAGATCAGGCCGGTCCGCCACATCACGCGGCCCCCGCGGGCGTGGCTGAGCACGCTCACCGCGGACGTGACGCCGACGACGAACAGCGACGCCGCGATGGCTTCCTTTGCCTCGAACCCGGCCACGTAGACCAGGATCGGCACGGTCAGGATGGAGCCGCCGCCGCCCAGGACGCCGAGCGAGAGTCCGATGACTACCGACAGGGCAAGGACCAGGATGAGGGTGAGGGTCATGACGCCTTGGCCTCGGCGTTTACCTCGGTGTTGACGGGCAGGGCAAGGATGGCGCTTTCGCGGGTGGGTTCCTTGGTGGCCTTGTTCCACGGCATGGCGGAGATGGCCTGGCCCATGGCGCAGGTGTTGGTGGCCGCCGAGAACGTCAGTCCGGTTCCGATGACGCCGGCGAGGGTCCGGATCTTCGGGGAGACGAACTTGCCGCCAGCCAGGCCCAGGACCACCAGGGAGCCGGCCACAAGGCGGACCTGCCGCTCCAGGTCCCAGCGGTCCTTGCCCTTGACGACGTCTCCGCCGGCCGCGGCGAAGCCGGGCGCCCCGCCGGTCAGAACGTAGGCGGTCTCAATTCCGGCCTTGGCAAGGCGCTGGCGGGCCTGCTCGGCGCGCACGCCGGACTGGCAGACCAGGACCACGCGGGAACCCAGCCGGGCGGCGAGCTCGTCGGTGTGCTCGGACAGCAGCGGCAGCGGCACGTTGTAGGAGCCGCGGATGTGCATGGACTCGAATTCTGCGGCGGAGCGCACGTCGATGACCATGAGGTCCTGGTGCTCTTTGAACCAGGACTGGAGGGTTTCCGGAGCGAGTGCGGTGACGGCGGTTGCCGTGGAAGGGGAAGTCATTGCTGGCCTCTCGATGGGGAATGGTGAATACCCCACCGAGTATTGCAGATACCCCCGGGGGTAGTCAAAACACCCCGAGGGGTATATAGTTGAGGACAAGAACCCCACCTACGGAGACTTCATGGAACTCGACTCGACTGAACTGGCCCCAGTGGTCAACCGCCTCAAGCGCGCACAGGGGCAGCTCGCCGCGGTGACGCGCATGCTGGAGGAGGGCCGGGACTGCAAGGACATCGTCACGCAGCTGGCCGCGGTATCGAAGGCCCTGGACCGGGCTGGCTTCGCCATCATCGCCAGCGGCCTGGAGCAGTGCATCGTCCGCGAGGACGCCACCATGGACAGGAAAGAGCTGGAGAAGCTCTTCCTCTCCCTCGCCTAACCAGGCGGTATCACAGAAACCGCGCCGGGTGCAGGTCCCCCAGACTGCCCCGGCGCAGTCCTCTTTAACGGGCGCAGTCCTCTTTAACGTCAGTAGCTGCCGGGGGTTTCGCTGCCGGGGCGCGGGACATATTTTGCAGCGAGGGCTTCGGAGCCCCGGGCGAGGAGGGCGACGTCGGCGCCCACCAGGATGAAGTCCGCACCTTTGTCCAGGTAGTGCTGGGCGGTGTCCGGGTTGAAGGCGTTGACCCCCGCCGGTTTCCCGGCTTCCCTCGCGGCCGCCAGGCAATGTTCGACGGCGGCGCGCACTTCGGGGTGTTCCTGCTGTCCCAGCAGGCCCATGGAGGCGGCGAGGTCGGACGGGCCCACGAAGATGGCGTCCACGCCGTCGACCTTCAGGATGTCCCCGACTGACTCCACCGCCGCCGTCGACTCGACCTGGACGGTGACACTGATCGTCTCGACTGCCCGCGCCAGGTAGTCCGGGACGCGGTTCCAACGGGCCGCACGGGCCAGGGCTGACCCGACCCCGCGCACGCCCTGCGGCGGATAGCGCGTTGCCGCCACTGCCGCCTCAGCCTCCGCCACGGAGTTGACCATGGGGATGAGCAGGTTCTGCACGCCCAGGTCCAGGTACTGCTTGATCATCACGGTGTCGTTGACCGGCGGGCGGACCAGGGTGTGGACCGGGTAGCCGTGGATGGCCTGGAGCTGGGCAAGGATGGATTCCAGGCCGTTGGGGCTGTGCTCGGCGTCCACCAGGAGCCAGTCCAGGCCGGACCCGGCGCACAGCTCGGCGATCAGCGGGCTGCCGGAGCATACCCACATCCCGGCCAGCGGACGGCCTGCCTTGCCCGTTTGCTTGGCGAGGGCGTCGCGGAAGGTGTTCCCTAGTGGAAGCGGCATGTGACGCTCCCCAGGGGCCCGTAGTCGGCGTGGATGGTGTCCCCCTTGTAAACCCAGAGCGGGCGGGTGAAGGAGCCGGCCAGGATGATGTCGCCGGCTTTCAGCGAATCCCCGTGGGCGGCGATTTTGTTGGCCAGCCAGTGCACCCCGTTGGCCGGGTGGTCCAGGACGCCTGCAGCCACCCCGGTCTCCTCCACGGTCTGGTTCTTGTACAGGATGGCGGACACCCAGCGGAGGTCCACCGCGTCGGGTTTTACGGGCCGGCCGCCCACTACCATCGCACCCATCGCCGCGTTGTCCGAGATGGTGTCCACGATGGTCCGGCCCTCCATCTCGATCCTGGAGTCGAGGATTTCGAGGGCCGGGACCACGTAGTCGGTGGCATTCAGGACATCAAAAATGGTGCAGCCCGGGCCCTTGAGCCCGTCCTTGAGGACGAACGCGAGCTCCACTTCCACCCGCGGGTGGGTGTACTGGTCCCACACCACGGAGCACCCGGTTTCCAGCACCATGTCGTCGAAGATGGCACCGTAGTCCGGTTCGGTGATGCCGGTGGCGGCCTGCATGGCCTTGGACGTGAGCCCAATCTTGCGGCCTACCAGGGTCCTGCCCGCTTCCTCGTTCCGGCGCCGCCACAGCTGCTGTACCGCGTAGGAGTCCTCCACGGTCATGTCCGGGTAGCGGGCTGTCAGTCGGGGAACGGGTTTCCGGTTGCGGCCGGCCTCAAGCAGTTCGTCCGCTATGGCCTCGATCGTGGTGGCATCCAGCATGGTTTAGACCTGCGCCCCCAGCTTGAAGCCCGTCCGGTCGCCTTCCGGGGAGCCGTCCTTGCGGGTGTAGGAGAAGCCGTCGGCGCCCACGGTGACCGCCATTTCGCTTTTCTCCTCGCGCTCGATGACGGGCTGCGGGTTGCCGTCCAGGTCCAGGACCAGGGAGGCCTCGGTGTACCAGGACGGGACCACGGGGTTGCCCCACCAGTCGCGGCGCTGGTTGTCGTGCACGTCCCAGGTGATGGTGGGGTTGTCCGGATCGCCCGTGTAGTAGTCCTGGGTGTAGATCTCCACGCGGTGGCCGTCCGGGTCCAGGATGTAGAGGTAGAACGCGTTGGATACGCCGTGCCGTCCGGGGCCGCGCTCAATCCGGTCGCTGATGCGCAGGGCGCCCATCTTGTCGCAGATCTGGATGATGTTGTGCTTCTCGTGCGTGGCGAACGCGACGTGGTGCATGCGCGGTCCGTTCCCGCCGGTGAGGGCCGTGTCGTGGACGGTCTGCTTGCGGTGCATCCACGCGGCGTACGTGACGCCGTCGGAATCCTGGATCTCCTCGGAGACCCGGAAGCCGAGGTCCTCGAGGTATTTGCGGCCGCGTGGGACGTCCGGGGTGACCTGGTTGAAGTGGTCCAGGCGGACCAGTTCACCGGCGGAGTAGAGGTCGTAGCGCTGGGTGAGGCGCTCCACATGCTCCACCTCGTAGAAGAACTCGTAGGGGAAGCCCAGCGGGTCCTCCACGCGGACAGAGTCACCGACGCCCTTGGTGAAGCCTTCCTTGCGGCGTTCGGTCCGGCAGCCGAGTTCCTTGTAATACGCTTCGGCGGCGTCCACCTCGGCGGGGGATTTCACCCGATACGCGAAGGCGGCGACGGCGGCAACGGGCCCCTTGCGGAGCACCAGGTTGTGGTGGATGAACTCTTCGAGGGTGCGCAGGTAGATGTTGTTCTCATCCTCCTCAGTCACGTGCAGGCCGAGCATGTCCACGTAGAACGCGCGGGACTTGGCGAGGTCGGTGACCACGATTTCCATGTAGGCGCAGCGGACAATGTCCGGTGCCGGGACGGAGGGGGTGGGGACGAAATTGGTCATGATGGTCTCTCTTCTTTGAAAGGTTCTTCCCCAACTGGGTCGCACTAAGTGTCGTTTTGGGTGCCCATAACGACACTTAGTGCGACCCAGTTGGGCTGCTCCGGCTTAGGCGCCGAATGTGGGGGTGTGGCCAAATTTAGGAGTATGCACAGGGCCGAGGGTGATGTGCACGGCCTGCTGGTCGGTGTAGAAGTCGATGGAGCGGTAGCCGCCCTCGTGGCCCAGGCCGGAGGCCTTGACGCCACCGAACGGGGTGCGCAGGTCCCGGACATTGTGGCTGTTCAGCCACACCATGCCGGCCTCGACGTTCTGGGAGAAGTTGTGCGCCCGGGTCAGGTTCTGCGTCCAGATGTAGGCGGCCAGGCCGTACTTGGTGTTGTTGGCCAGGGCGAGGGCTTCGTCGTCGTTCTCGAACGGGGTGATGGCCACGACGGGTCCGAAGATTTCCTCCTGGAAGATCCTGGCGTCGGGCGCGACGTCGGCGAACACCGTGGGTGCGATGTAGTTGCCTTCGGGCAGGCTTTCAGGCCGTCCGCCGCCGGCCAGCAGCCGGCCTTCGGACTTGCCGACCTCCACGTAGGAGGCCACCTTTTTGTAGTGCTCGGGGTGGACCAGGGCGCCCACCTCGGTCTTGGGATCGTGGGGGTCCCCGACCACGATGTTCTTGGCCCGGGCGGCGTACTTCTCGCAGAACTCGTCGTAGATGGCGCGTTCCACCAGGATCCGGGAGCCGGCGGTGCAGCGTTCGCCGTTGAGGGAGAAGACGCCGAACAGGGCCGAGTCGATGGCGGCGTCCAGGTCGGCATCGGCGAAGACAACGCAGGGGGACTTTCCGCCGAGCTCCATGGACAGGCCCTTCAAGTTCGCGGCGGCGTTCCGGAAGATCGTTTGGCCGGTGGTGGTCTCGCCGGTGAAGGAGATCAGTGGGACGTCCGGGTGCTTGACCAGGGCGTCGCCGGCTTCCTCGCCGAGGCCGTTGACAAGGTTGAACACGCCGTCGGGCAGGCCCGCCTCCTTGAAAATGGTGGCCCACAAGGACGCAGACAAAGGCGTGAATTCGGCCGGCTTGAGGACCACGGTATTGCCGGTGGCCAGAGCCGGCGCGAGTTTCCAGGACTCGAGCATAAACGGGGTGTTCCATGGGGTGATCAGGCCTGCCACACCGATCGGTTTGCGGTTCACGTAGTTGATCTGCGAGCCCGGGACCTTCATGGCGTCATCGAACTGGGCCACGATCAGGTCAGCGAAGAAGCGGAAATTCTCCGCCGCCCGGAGGGCCTGGCCCTTGGCCTGGGTGATGGGCAGGCCGGTATCAAAAGTCTCGAGTTCAGCGAGCCGGGACTCCTGCGCCTCAACGGCATCCGCGATCTTATTCAGCACCCGTGCGCGTTCGCGGGGCTTCATCCTGGGCCAGGGGCCGTTGGTGAAGGCTTCCCGGGCGGCGGCGACGGCGAGGTCGATGTCCTCTTTCTGGCCTGCCGCGGCGGTGGCGTAGTTCCGGTTGGACACCGGGTCCAGGACGTCGAAAGTCTTGCCCCCCACGGAGTCGACGAACTGGCCGTTGATGTAGTGCTGGATGTGGGTGGGAAGGTCCTGTGGCACGTAGTGGGTGGCGGCCTGTTCTGCAGTGAACGTCATTGTTGTTTCCTTACTGCTCTGGCGGGTCTTTGCTTTGAGGTTCAAATGGTCTTTGCCTGGGCGAGGTAGGCGTCGAGGGTGGCTGCCCGGTGTTGGCGGGCTGCTTTTTCGATGGTGTCGGCGTCGGCTCCGGTTTCGATGAGCTGGAGCAGGCCCTCGTGCTCGTCCACCGAGTCGCGGGCGCGGCCGGGGACAAAGCGGAACGTTGAGGACCGCAGTGCTGCCAGCCGGTTCCAGCCCCGGTGGACGAGGTCCAGGATGTGCGGGTTGGGGCAGTGCTCGAAAAGGACGCTGTGGAAGTCCTGGTTGAGCTGGGTGAAGCGGACGGGGTCAAAGTGCTGGAGGCACTCTCGCATCTCCTCGTTCACGGCACGGGCGCGGGCAATCGCCACGGCATCGATCAGCGGAGCGGACAGTGCCGTGGCAGCCCCCTCCACAATGCTCAGGGTCTGCATGGTGTAGAGGTATTCGGTGGGGTCGATCCCGGCCACGGTGGCGCCCACGTTGCGTTCGAACGTCACCAGGCCCTCGGCCTCCAGCCGGCGGATGGCTTCGCGGACAGGCACCACACTGAACCCGAGGTCCTTGGCGATGCTGCCCAGGACCAGCCGGTACCCGGGCGTGTACGTGCCTTCCACTATCCGGGCCTTCACGGCTTCGTAGGCCTGCTGGGACTTGCTGCCCGCGGGGGCGGGAAGTTCGGTCAGGGCTGTTTCAGTCATCAGAGCTGCCAACCGGTGTCATATTGTCCGCCTTCCACTCCTCATACCGCGCCTGCCACTGCGCGTTCATGGGGTAGAGGCCGTCCACGCTGTTTCCCTGCTTCACCATCTCGAAGATGAAGGCCTCTTCCTGCTCCTGGGTGATGCAGTCCTCCACGAGTTCTTCGGCGATGGCCGGCGGGATCACCAGGATGCCGTCCGAGTCGGCCACGATGATGTCGCCGGGCTGCACCGTCGTACCGCCGCAGGCAATGGTGATGTCCGTGTCCCATGGAACGTGGCGGCGGCCCAGCACGGCCGGGTGCGGATTCGCGAAATAGGTGGGCATGTCCAGCCCGGCCACGGCGGCGTAGTCACGGACACCGCCGTCCGTGATGATCGCCGCGGCACCGCGCACCTGGGCGCGCAGGGCCAGGATGTCGCCAACAGTTCCGGTGCCCTTTTCCCCGCGGGCCTCCATCACCAGGATTTCGCCCTCGTTCACGGAGTCGATCGCCCGCTTCTGCGCGTTGAACCCGCCGCCGTGGGTCTTGAAGAGGTCCTCGCGGTTGGGGACATAGCGCAGGGTGCGGGCCAGGCCGACGACGCGGCGGTCAGGGCGGGTGGCCTGCAGGCCGTCGATGCTGACGTTGTTAAGGCCCCGCTTGCGCAGCTGCGAGGAGAGAGTGGCCGTGGCGACGCTTTCGAGTTTGGTTTTCAGCCCGGGGGCAAGGGCGCTGGCAGGGGAAGCCAGCCCGGCAGCCTCGCGCGAACCCCACGCCTCTTCACGCTGCACGTCATCAACCTTCGGTCCGGCACCATAGTCAGCGAACGGCGTCGTGCCTTCCTCCACCCGGGTGACCAAGCGGCCCGTGGTGAGGTCACCCGCAGAAACTTCAACCTCCAGCACGTCCCCGGGCCTGGCCACGGAGGCGCCGGCGGGGGTGCCAGTGAGGATGATGTCCCCCTCCTCGAGCGTGAGCAGCTGGGACAGGTCCGCCACGAGCCGGGCGAACGGGAACAGCAGGTCCTCCGTGGTGTCATCCTGGACCAGCTGGCCGTTGTGCCAGGTGCGGATGCGCAGCCGTGCGGGGTCGACGGCGTCTGCCGGGATCAGTGCCGGGCCCACCGGGGTGAAGCCGTCGCCGCCCTTGGACCGGAGGTTGGAGCCCTTGTCCGCGTAGCGAAGGTCGTACACACCGAGATCGTTGCTGGCCGTTACCGCGGCGACGTGGCGCCACGCGTCGTCGAGGCCAACCCGGCGGGCGGGCTTGCCGATGATGAGCGCGATCTCGCCCTCGTAGCCCAGGAGTTCGCACCCGGCGGGCCGCTCTACCGAGCTGCCACTCACAGCGAGGGACGACGACGGCTTGAGGAAGTAGGAGGGCTGGGCCGGGGTGCGTCCCCGCTGGGCGGCGCGGCTGGGGTAGTTGATGTGCACCGCGATCACCTTGCGTGCCGCCGCGAGGGTGTCTCCGTTGACCTGCTCCAAAGCATCTCCTCATCGAGTACAAAATCGTATACGATCACTATCGCCTGCCGCCGGGCCCCAGTCAACCCCTTTTTCCCAGCAAATTCACCTCCCTTGTCGTCCGAGTCACAGGTGGCGTACTGTGGTGGTCAATCGCAGGGGTTTCTTATATGGAAACCCAAATTCTATTATCGAACAGCTCATTCAGCTGAAGCACCCACAACGAAGTGAGGAATCCCGTGCAGTTCCACCACCACGGTTACGTATCAGGAGACCCGCGGGTCAGGCCTGCGGCGGGAGTCGGAATCAACCGCCCTGCCGAACTCCCGGACGAAGTCGACGTTCTGATTGTGGGCACCGGACCTGCCGGCATGCTCGCAGCCGCCCAGCTGTCCCAGTTCCCCAATGTCACCACCCGGATCGTTGAGCGCCGGGAAGGCCGTCTTCCCATTGGCCAGGCGGACGGCATCCAGGCCCGGAGCGTGGAGACGTTCCAGGCGTTTGGTTTTGCCGAGCGGATCATCACCGAGGCATACAGGATCACTGAAATGGCGTTCTGGAAGCCGGACCCGGCGGACCGTTCGCGGATCGTCCGGGCCGCCCGCGCGGTGGATGACGAGATGGGAATCAGCGAGTTCCCGCACCTGATCGTGAACCAGGCCCGCGTCCTGGATTACTTCGCCGAATTCATGGCCAACTCGCCCACCCGCATGACGCCCGACTACGGCTACGAATTCCACGGCCTCGAAGTGGGCCAGGGGGAGTACCCGGTCACTGTGACCCTCGTCCACACCGCCGGCCCCAACGAGGGCCAGGAGCGCATGGTCCGCGCCAAGTATGTGGTGGGCGCTGACGGCGCGCGGAGCAAGGTACGCCAGGCCATCGGCTGCACGCTCGCCGGCGACCAGGCCAACCACGCCTGGGGCGTCATGGATGTCCTGGCCGTTACCGACTTCCCGGACATCCGCACCAAGTGCGCCATCCAGGGTGAAAAAGGCAGCATCCTGCTGATCCCCCGGGAAGGCGGCTACCTCTTCCGGATGTACGTGGACCTTGGCCAGGTGGACCCGGCCACCCACCACGCGGTGCGGAACACCACCATCGAGCAGATCATCCACAAGGCGAATGAGATCCTCCACCCCTACACGCTGGACGTGCGGAACGTTGCATGGCACAGCGTCTATGAGGTGGGCCACCGCCTGACGGACAGGTTCGACGACGTCCTCCCGGACCAGCGCGGCACGCGGACTCCGCGGGTGTTCATCACGGGCGATGCCTGCCACACCCACAGTGCCAAGGCAGGCCAGGGCATGAACGTTTCCATGCAGGACGGTTTCAACCTGGCCTGGAAGCTGGGGCACGTGCTGGAAGGCCGCAGCCCGGAGAGCCTGCTGTCCACCTACTCCGAAGAGCGCCAGGTGGTGGCGAAGAACCTTATCGACTTCGATAAGGAATGGTCCACCATGATGGCCAAGAAGCCCGAAGAGTTCGAGCACCCCTCTGACCTCGAGGACTTCTACGTCCGCACCGCCGAATTCCCGGCCGGCTTCATGACCCAGTACACAGCGTCCATGGTGACCGGGAGCAACGCCCACCAGGACCTGGCCACGGGCTTTCCCGTGGGCAAACGCTTCAAGTCGGCACCCGTGGTGCGGGTGGGCGACACCAACCCGATGCACCTGGGCCACCACGCCACTGCTGACGGCCGCTGGCGGATCTACGTTTTCGCCGACGCGGCGCCGGCCGGCGGGCACTCAAGCGTGGCGGACTTCGCCGAGTGGCTCGCGAACTCGCCGCAGTCGCCGCTGGCCGCGACGCCGTCGGACGCTGATCTGGACGCCTGGTTCGACGTGAAGGTGGTCTACCAGCAGCCGCACACGGCCGTTGACATCAACGCGGTTCCGGCGGTGTTCAAGCCGCAGGTGGGCCCGTTCAAGCTGACCGACTACGAGAAGGTGTACGCCACCGACCCCAATGCGGACATCTTCGACCTGCGGGGCCTGGACCGCGGGGGCGTGGTGGTGGTGGTCCGCCCGGACCAGTACGTTGCCAACGTCCTGCCGCTCACGGCGATGGCGGAGCTGGCGGAGTTCTTCGCCGGCCTCCTGAAGCCGCGCCAGGGGGCGGGTCAGCCGCTGACGGTCTGAGCAGTCCTGTACTCCGCGGCTGCGTAGACGCCCAGGATCCGCACCTCGGTGGTGAAGAAGTCCAGTTCCTCGAGGGCCAGCTTCAGCGGCAGGTCCTCGGGGTGGCCTTCGACGTCGGCCATAAACATGGTGGCGGCGAATTCATTGCCCACCATGTAGCTTTCCAGCCGGGTCATGTTCACGCCGTTCGTGGCGAAACCGCCCAGCGCCTTGTACAGGGCGGAGGGGACGTTGCGGACGCGGAACACAAAGCTGGTGACCGCCGGTCCGGGAAGCTCATCCCGCGCCGGTAGCGTCTTTTCCCGGGCCAGGACCACAAAGCGCGTGGTGTTGGAGGGATCGTCCTCAACCCGCTTGGCCAGGACTTCGAGGCCGTAGATCTGCGCGGCGAGCGGGGGAGCGAGGGACAGCTTGCGCGGATCGTTCCACTCGGCTACTTCCCGGGCGGACCCGGCGGTGTCTCCGGCGATGACGGGCTTGAGGCCGTGCTCGCGGATCAGCTTCCGGCACTGGCCCAGGGCGTGGATGTGGCTGTGCACCTCCGTGGCACCCTCGATAGTGCTGCCCGGGATGCCCAGCAGGTCGAAGTGGATGGGCAGGAAAAACTCGCCCACGATCTGCAGGTTGGACTGGGGCAGCAGGATGTGGATGTCCGCCACCCGGCCGGCAATCGAGTTCTCGATGGGGATCATGGCAAGCTCGGTCTCGCCGCTGGACACAAGCTCAAACGCATCCTCGAAGCTCGCGCAGGGCACGCTTTCCATGTCCGGGAACATATGCTTGCACGCGATATTGGAGTTGGCGCCGGGCTCACCCTGGTACGCAATCTTCGAGGCCATGATCCGTATGCTTTCACGCGTTACGCCCGGCTGCCCAACTGGGTAGCGCTAAGTGTCGTTTTGGGCGGTCAAAACGACACTTGGCGCTACCTAGTTGGGAGGGGACGGGACTAAACGGGAGTGACGCGCAGCCAGACGTATTGGCGGGGGAGGAGCGTGACGCCCTCGCCCATCTGCAGCGCGGCTTCGGAGAGGAGGTCGACGGCGGCCGTTGAGAATCCGGAGAAGGTTTCAGCGGGCAGGGACTGGGGCTGGTCGCTGAAGTTGGCCAGCGCCAGGACGCGCGTTTCGCCCCCTGCTGCTGCGCTTGCGGGGCGCTGGTAGGCAAGGACGGACCGGTTGCGGGTATCGAAATCGATCAGCGTGGTGCCGGCGAGTTCCGGGGTGGCGGCCCGGACGTCGATCATCCGCTTCAGGCCGGCGTACACCGCCCCCGCTGGCGTCGAAGCATCGTGCCTGAGGGCGTACTGCCCAGCAGGATAGTGGGGCCGGTGCACCCAGCGGCTGTCGGCGTCGTGCCCTTCTTCTTCCGCATACCCGTAGTCGTTGAGCTGGCCCACCTCGTCACCCAGGTACAGGAGCGGAATGCCCCCGGTGCTGAAGGCAACCGAGTGGGCCAGGAGGATCCGCTCCACCGCCTCAGCCGGGTCCACCTCCATGCCGCACAAGGACGCCGTGGTGCCTGAGATCCGGCAGTCACCGGTCTTGGGGTTGTCCTGGAAGGGGACGCCGCGGGCGAAGCTGCCCGGGAACCGGTTGACGTAGAAGGAGTTCAGGAAACGGCGGTGTTCAAAGCCGTTGACGCCGAGTTCCGCCGCGTCCTCGTCGGCGAACGTCCAGCCGATGTCATCGTGGCTGCGCACGTAGTTGACCCAGGAGGTGCCGGCCGGGATGTTGTGCCGCCGTTCCAGCGCCTGGGCCAGCAGCGAGACGTCCCGGGTGGCCAGGGATTCCCAGATGAGCGCCATCTGCAGCGGGTTGTAGGAGAGCTGGCATTCGGCCGGATCAATGTAGAGCGCCACCTCGTCCGGGTGCACGATCGCCTCGGATTTGAACAGCAGCGACGGCGCGGCCAGCCGGCACACGGCGTTGAAGGCCTGGAGGAGGATATGCGCCTCGGGCAGGTTTTCGCAGGGGGTGCCCAGCTGTTTCCAGATGAACGCCACGGCATCCATGCGCAGGATGTCCACGCCCTGGTTTGCCAGGAACAGCATTTCACCGGCCATGGCCCGGAAAACGTCCGGGTTGGAGTAGTTCAGGTCCCATTGGTAGGTGTGGAAGGTGGCCCAGACCCAGCGGCCGTCCTCCATCTGGATGAAGGATCCCGGGTGGTTCTCCGGAAAGATCTCGCGCACGTTCTGCTCGAAGGCGTCGGGCATGGTCCGGTCCGGGAAGATCCAGTAGTAATCGCTGAACTCCGGGTCGCCTGCGGCGGCCCGTCTGGCCCACTCGTGTTCGTCACTGGTGTGGTTGAAGATGAAGTCCACCACCAGGCTGATGCCGTGGGCGCGGAACTCGGCGGCAAGCTCACGGAGCTGTTCCATGGTGCCCAGCTTGGGGTTGACCTGCCGGTAGCTGGAAACGGCGTAGCCGCCGTCGGAGTGCGGCTCGGGCGCCAGGAACAGCGGCATGAGGTGGAGGTAGGTGAGGCCCAGTTCCTTGAAGTACGGGATATGGCTGCGCAAACCCTCCAGGCTTTCGGCGTACCTGTCCACGTAGCAGACGCCGCCCAGCATGTTGTTGGACAGGAACCAGCCGCTGTTGGCCTCCCGTTCGGCGTCCAGTGCCTTCAGCTCGGCCGGACGTTCCTCCCACGAACGTGCACCCTGGACCACCAAGGCGGCAAGCTGGTCCTGCCAGTCCGGCCGGGATCCGTACAAGGTGCGGAAGAGCCGGCATAGGTCGGCGAAGTGTGCGTCGAGCCGCTGCTGAAAGCCGTGGTCTGTGGCGATGCCCGCCTGCGCGAGGGCGCCGACCACGTGCTGCCGCACTGTTTCGTCCACACTGACGAATTCCTGCATTGAAGAACCCCTTCCGACCTCCCACCGGCGGATCCGGCAGGCACTCTACGGCAGTATGCCACGGCAGGTGCCGCGGTGCGGCCGGCGGGGGTGGGGCTAGGAGCGGCCGACGGCGGGCGCCCCGGTTTTGCGCGACGCTACGGTTATTTCCGCCACGCGTTCCAGGCGGGGGTTCAGGTTGTCGCCGCCGTACACCACGCCCCGCTGCCACCACAGCTTCAAACCTTCCGGCACCACTTCAAGGCATGCCAGGTTGTTGTCGAACCAGGGGCCCTTGATGCCCGACCAGCGGAACGGCGGGTCCGGAACCTTGGCCGACCGTGCCGCCAGCGCTCCGACCGGCGCGGCCAGCCCGTAGGACATGACGGCACCGAAGGACCGCATCAGCCGGGGGAGCGGATTGCGGATGGGTGAGCAGACAGCCTGGAGGATGCGGCTGCCCGAGGACCGGTCCACTTCGGAGACGTAGGAAAAGTGCACGTCGCCGGACAGGAACGTGACAGTCTCCGGTGCCGGACCACGCGTCCCCGCTGCCACCTCCGCGGCCATGGCGGCCACCCGCCGGAAGCTGTTTTGGAAAGCGGCCCAGTGCTCCAGGTCCGCAGCCTGGCGCAATTTTTCGCCTACCCGCGCCGGGAATTTCCCCCAGGCGCCTTCGGAGACTGCCTCATCCCAGGCTTCAAGGTGGTGCAGGCCCATCGGCAGGAGGAACGGCAAGGACGTGGCAACGAACAGATGGCGGAAACCGCCCTCCATCCGCCGGTCGAGCCAGGCCATCTCGGCGTCGTCCAGCAGCGCGCGGCGGTCCGGGTCCAGGTTCCGGGCGGCCCGGGAATCAACCACTATCAGGCGGGTGTCCCCAAAGTCCCGGTAGAAGCTCCACCGGTATGTCTCGGGATCCTTGTCCGTCCGTTCGGCCAGCCCGTCCAACTCGGCGCTGAGGTCCGGCTCATCGTCCCAGCGGTGGGAGGCAATCTTCTGCCAGATGGCGTCCGCCGCTCGCTCCCGGGGCGACAGGTTTCCCAGGTGCTGGTAGACCCAGTACGAGGCCAGGCCCGCCACAATGCGCCCATGCCACCAGGTGGTGGCCCGCATCGCCTCCTGCCAGGTCCGTGAGGCGTTCCAGTCGTCCCGGATGTCGTGGTCGTCAAAAATCATGGCGCTGGGCAGGGTGGACAGCAGCCACCTGTTCGCGGGGTCGGACCACGCCAGGTAGTAGAGGTGTGCGTACTCCTCGTAGTCCTTGAGCTCCTCGCCGGGAGGCGCCTTGATGTCACGCCGGGCCTTGATGAATTCCTGCATCTGGTCGCTGGTGGAATCCGCGTAGACCTGGTCTCCAAGGAATGCCACCAAGTCCGGCCACGGCTCCTTGCCGCCGGAACTCATTGCCAGTGCATACGCCCGCAGCGCGTCCACCCCGTGCCTCCGGTTTCCGGATTCGTCGTGCGGGACGCTGGTGCGGCAGGAGCCGTACGCCAGGCGGAGCGGCTTGCCGGGTTTGAGCGTGGCGATCACCGGAGCCGGGAAGCCGTCTCCGGGTTCCGGCCACGCATGCACTCCGTCGATTGCCACGGCATAGGGCGTCACGGATCCGGGATCCAGACCGTCCACTTCCACCAGGGCATAGTGGTGGCCGTGGACGGCGAAGGTCCGGGTTTGCCACTCCCCGGCGCCGGCGCGCACCGTCACCCGCGCGTTGTTCCGGGTTTCCAGCCAGATGCTCGCCGAGGTCTGGTCCACATACCGCATCATGGGTCCGAGCACCAGTGCTGGGGTATTCATCCCTCAGTTGTACCTGCTGGAACCGGCCCCGGCTATGGGAAAAACCGCAGCTGCGGGCCGCGGTCCCCATCCCGGAGGCCGGGCGCGGCTAGCCTTCGCCGAACCAGTCGCGGGCCGGGTTGGTGACCTCCGGCGCCGAGCGCTGCAGTCCGGGCTGGGCCGCCCACTTCACGCCGTTGGCCAGGACCCGCTGGATCTGGGGGTGGTGGTACACCGGGTATTCCTGGTCGCCGGGGCTGAAGTAGAAGATGCGCCCCTTGCCCCGGGTGAACGTGACGCCGGAACGGAACACCTCGCCGCCCGCGAAGGAGCTGATGAAGATCAGGTCGTCCGGGTCCGGGATGTCGAACAGCTCGCCGTACATCTCCTGCTCGGGGATAACGATGGGGCTGTCCACGCCTTCGGCAATCGGGTGTGATGGCTTCACTGTCCACACGAGCTCGCGCTCGCCGTCGTTCCGCCAGGCGAGTGAGCAGCTGGTGCCCAGCAGCCTGGTGAACACCTTGGCGAAGTGCCCCGAGTGGAGCACTATCAGGCCCATGCCGCCGAGGACGTGCCGGTGGACGCGTTCGACGACGGCGTCACTCACCTCGTGGTGGGCCATGTGCCCCCACCAGAGCAGGACGTCCGTCTCGGCGAGCACCTCCTCGTCCAGGCCGTGCTCATCGTCGGTGGCCAGGACCGCCGTCGTGATCTCCGCCTCCGGGTAATAGGAGCGGAGCCCCGCGGCGATGGCACCGTGGATGCCGTCAGGGTAGATCTCCCCGATGTGGGACGGCTCGTTGATGGCTTCGTGGACACCCTCGTTCCACACACGGATCCTCAGTTTGTCGTTCATTTAGAGCCGAACCTCCCTCTGTTCCAGCGCGGACTGGTAGCACGCGTCGATGATCTGTGCCCGGTAGAGCGCCAAGGATCCGTCATGCTCACCCCAGACTGCCTCGCCGCCCCGGACTGCCGTGACGAAGTCTTCCACTACTGCGTCGTGGGCGCGGCCCGGCAGTACCGGCGGGACGTAATCGGCGGATTCGCCGTCCTTGTCCGTGAACACCCGGAGCTGGCCGACGGGCGGGAAGGGCGCACCCTGCACCTTGAGCTCGGCGCCGCCGTCGGTTCCGTAAATAGTGAAGTCCAGGAGATCGTCCGTCTCACGGTAGGTGGCCCAGCTGGCTTCGATCACGAGGGTTCCACCGCCCTCAAGCCGGAGGAACGCCGAGGCGAAATCCTCCACTTCGAATGCATGGCTGGTGGCCTGCGCCGAGTAGCGGTTCCCGCCGCCCCTGCCCTGCGGGCCCAGCTCCGAATGGGTGGCGGCAGATACCGCCACCACTTTCGGTTCGCCCAGGAGGTGCAGGGCGTAGTCCAGGGCATGGACGCCGATATCGGCCAGCGGTCCGCCGCCGGCAAGCTCCGGGTTGGTGAACCAGCTGCCCAGCGTCGGGATGCCGGAGCGGCGCAGCCAGGATGCCTTGGCGTAGTACGGCCGGCCCAGCCCGCCGTCGTCGATGACACCCTTGAGCGCCTGGATGTCGCCGCGGCGGCGGTGGTTGAAGGCGACGTCGAGGACGCGCCCCGCCTTGCGGGCTGCATCCACCATGGCCTGGCCTTCGACGGCGTTGCGCGCGATGGGCTTCTCGCTCAGCACATGGATGCCCCGCTCCAACGCGGCGACGGCGATGGGTGCATGCAGGAAGGTGGGCACTGCCACGCTGATCGCGTCCAGGCCGCCGTGGTCAAGCATCTCTTCCCAGTCCGCGAAGGCGTTGGGAATGGAATATTCGGCCTGCAGGGAGTCGCGGAGTTCCTGCTCCATTCCGGCCAGCGAAACGATTCGTACGCCGTCCAGGGCGTGGTAGGCCATCAGGTGCTGCTGGCCGGCCCAGCCGATGCCGACCACGCCCACCCTCAGTTCCTCTGATCGCGGTTCTTCGCGGGAAGCGGCATGCTGTCCTGGGGACTGCTCGTGGCTCACGGATTTTCCTTATCTTGTGTGGTGTTACTGGTACTTGGGTTGGGGTTTCTAGCCTTTTACGGCACCGGCAGTCATGCCGGACACGATACGCCTTTGGCAAAGGAGCACAAGGATGACCAGAGGGACGGTGATAATCACCGACGCCGCACTGATGGTGCCCAGCGGCTGGTCAAACTCGCTGGTACCGCTGAAGAACGCGATTGCCACCGGAACGGGTCGGGACTCCGGTGAGGTGGTCAGCGTGACGGCCAGCAGGAATTCATTCCACACCGAGATGAACACGAGGATCGCGGTGGTTGCCAGGCCCGGGACAGCCAGCGGCAGGATGACCTTGCGGAAGGCCATAAACGGCGTGGCCCCGTCAATGTACGCCGATTCCTCAAGCTCGCGCGGGATTTCCCTGAAGAAGGACGTCAAGGTGTAGATGGCCAGCGGCAGCGCGAACGTCAGCTTCGGGATGATGAGGCCCAGCAGGGTGTCATAGAGCCCGATCTCCCGCCAGATGGAGAAGATCGGGGCCGCGATGGCGATGGCCGGGAACGTGGTGACCGAGAGGATCAGGGTCAGGATCAAGGCCTTGCGGCGCATCTTGAGCCTGGCCAGGGCGTAGGCGGCGAAGGACGCGAACACCAGCGCCACCGTAGTGGTGACGACGGCGATAATCACCGAGTTGCGCAGGGCCAGGAGGAACTCGGGGTTCTGGAACACCGCCAGATAATTCTCCAGGGTGGGCTGGCTCGGAAAGAGTTCCCCCTTGGACAGGCTGGGCCCGGTCTTCAGGGAGGTGTTGACCAGCCAGTAGAACGGTATGAGTGAAAAGCCCATAACCGCAACCACAAAGACCCACACGATGGGGTGCAGCTTCGCCTCGCCCCGGAGACGCCGCCTCGGTGCCTTGCGCTCGGCGGCCGGTGCCGCCGTCGCCCGCTGTGCTGTCAAGGTGCTCATTGTTCCTCCTTGGCCACTTCGCGGATGTTGCCCCCGGCGAAGCGGATGTAGACCACCGAAACGGCCATGACGGTGAGGAAAGTCAGGATGGACAGGGCCGATCCCTCGCCCACCAGGCGGTTTTCGCGGAGCTGGGTGTAGGCCAGCATCGACATGGACTCGGTGCCGTTGGCGCCGCGGGTCAGCACGAATGGAAGGTCGAAAACCCGCAGGGCATCCATGGTGCGGAAGATCGCCGCGAGCACAATCGCCGGACGCAGCAGCGGCAGGGTGATGTCGGTGAAGGTCTGCCACTTGCTGGCCCCGTCAAGTTCTGCTGCCTCGTAGGTCTCGGCGGAGATGACCTGGAGGCCGGCAAGGATGATCAGCGCAGCGAACGGCGTTGTCTTCCAGACGTCGGCCAGGATGATCACCGCCATGGCGTAGCCATGTTCGCCGAGCCACACCACATCCCCGCCAGGCAGACCCAGCATCGAAAGGACGTTCGTGACGAGTCCCAGGTTGGGCTGGAACATCGTTTCCCACGTGATGGCGCTGACCACCGTCACCACCGCGTAAGGCAGCAGCACAACGGTGCGCAGCAGCGCACGGCCCCTGAACGCCAGGTTCAGCAGCAAGGCCATGGCCGTCCCGAGGACCAGTTCGAGCGAGACCGAGAGTCCGGCGAAGAGGAAGGTCTGGCCGAACGCAGCCCACCATTGGGGGCCGCTGAGGGCGCTGATGTAGTTTTCCAGGCCCACAAACCGGGACAAGCCTGCGGTGCGAACGCTGTACTGGTTCAGCGACAGCCAGAGTGCGTAGCCAATGGGGACTGCCGCCACCAGGGCCATCAGGACCAGGGACGGGGCGGTCATCCGGAATGCGAGCCTCCGCTCCGCCCGGTCGCGGCCGTTCACGCCGCGCGTGGCCACCCCGTGACTGTTCCCGTTACCGGGGGAAAGGGACTTGGTGGCCATGGTCAGAAGCTCGCCTTTGCGGCCTTCAGCTCTTCGGCCATCGTCCTCACGGCGTCCTCGGTTGTGGCGGTGCCGGAGAGCACGGCGTACACGTTCTTGTAGATCGCCTGCGAGATCTGCGGGTAGACGGGGGAGATGGGCCGTGGCTTGGCACCCTTGACGGAGGCGAGCAGTTCGGTGGCAAACGGCATCTTCGCCAGGACATCCGCGTCCGAGTAGGCTGCCTCGTTGACGGGAGCCTGCGAGAAGTCCATGGCTACGTGCGTCTGCCAGTCCGGGGTGGTGGCGAAGTCGATGAAGGCAACGGCTGCGGCCTGGTTGGTCGAATGGGCCGAGATTGCCAGGTTCCAGCCGCCCAGGACGCCGGAGGCCTTGCCGCCTTCCCATGCCGGCAGCGGGGCGACGCCAAAGGTCCCGGCCAGCGGGGTGGCATTGAGGAGGCGGTAGACGTGCGGCCAGTTGCGCTGGTAGCCAAAGTTGCCCGATTCGTAGGCCAGGCGCGCGGGGTCCTCGTTGTAGGTCAGCACCGCACGGTCCGCCGCACCGTCCTTGAGGCCCTTCACCATGAAGTCAAGTACCTCACGGGTTTCGGGGGAGTCGATCTTGACCTCGCCCTGGCTGTCCAGCACTTCTCCGCCGGCGCTGTAGAGCATTTCAAGGAAGTTCACGGTGAGGCCTTCGTACTGCTTGCCCTGGTAGACGAAGCTGTTGCCCGGCGCCCCGGCTGCCTCACTGTAGAGCTGCTGCCACGTTTCCGGCTTGGCTACTTTGTCCTTCTGGTAGTAGATGAGCCCCGCGTTCGTGAAGAACGGGGAGGCCCAGTACTTGTCCTCGTACTTGGTGGTCTCAACGGTGGACGGAATGAGCCTGTCCATGTTGGCTTCGACGAGTTTGGTCTGGTCCAGGAGCCAGCCCTGCGAGGCGAACTCCGAGGTCCAGATGACGTCAGTGAGGAAGATATCGCATTCGGTGGACTTGCCCTCGAGCCGCTGCACGGCCTGCGTGCGGGCTTCGTCGGTGGTGGCCCCGATTTCGGTGTATTTGGCCGTGACCTTGCCGTTCGCCTTGGTGAAGGCCTCGGCCGTGCCTTTGTAGATGCCGGAGGCGTCTTTGCCGCCGCATACGTTGAGGTTGCCGGCTGCGCTGGCTGCCGACGACGGATCGGCAGCTGCCGCTTGGTCCGCGCCTTGGGGGGCCGCGCCACCGCCGCACCCGCTGAGCGCGAGGCCTACGGCTATTGCCGCAGCGGCGGCAACGGTGAGGCGCGGGGAAGTACGTCGAATCAAGTCCACAAGTGGCTCCTTTGCCGGGCTGGCGTCATTTTCGAGTTGCTTTGGAATCGATTCCAAGGTGTGCCGCGATGGCTGCTTCTGTTGTTTGGAATCGATTCCAAAGAAGTGTGACAGGCGCCACGCGAGGCTGTCAACCCTCCGTCAGCTGTTGGTGGAGTCCCTGACCACGAGCTCATGAGGGAGGAATGTCCTGCCCCTGCGGTGCGGGCCCGGTGTGGTCATCCTGGCGAGGAGGGCCTCAAAGGCCAGGCGGCCCATCTCGTAGGCCGGCTGCCTGATGGTGGTCAGTTCCGGGATGCACATTTCCGCCTGCACGGAATCGTCAAAACCTGCCACTGCGATGTCCTCCGGAACCCGCAGCCCGGCGTCGGTAATTGCGCGGACGCATCCTGCGGCTACCGTATCGCTGCCGCAGAAGACGGCGTCGGGAAGCGGCTCCGCCTTCAGGAGGTCCTTGGCTTGGACGCGCCCGGTGCGGAAGTCGAAGTCTCCCTCCACGAAGAGTATCTGGTCCGCGGGCAGGCCTGCCTCGGCGGCCGCCAGCCGGAAGCCCTCCTCGCGCAGCCGGCCGGAGCGTGCTGCCCTGTTGCCGATCATCGCCAGCCGGCGGCCGCCCGTCTTGATGAGGTGCCGGGTGATGTCGAAGGCGGCCTGGCGGTCATCGATGGCAACGCCGAAGGCGGCCTCGGCATTGGCGATCTCGCAGACCTGGACGACGCTTTGCTGCTCGGCCATGTCCCCGATGTCCTCATCGGGCATCGTTGGTGAAAACATCACCAGGCCGTCCACGGAGCCATTGCGCAGCATGTCCACCAGCTGCTGCTCCCGTTCGGGGTCCCCGGCGGTCGGGGCAATAAGGCTGACATAGCCGGAGAGTGCCGCGGCATCGCTGATCCCCCGGAACACTTCGCTGATGATGGGGGAATTGAGGTTTTTGGCCAGCGCCAGAATGCGCATGGTCCGGTCCCGCCGCAGGTCGCGGGCGGAGGCGAGCGGGCGGTAGTTGAGCTGGCGGATGGCCTCGGTGACCTTTTCCTTGCTGGACTCGCTGACGGCCGGACTTCCGTTCAGGACCCGGGAGACGGTGCCCACGGACACCCCTGCCGTCTTCGCGACGTCCTGCACTGTCGCTCGCGCCATCTCCGTCTTTCCTCCCGCGACCAGTGTTATGGGTCACCGCTGCCCCACCCGTGCCGCGCGTCGCAGCGGCGGGGGTGTCCCCAGCTTAGCCGCCCGCCCAAGGGTGCGTCCGCTGACGGGGGCCTTGTCCCACGGTTCGGCGGCCGGGGCGGCTGCCACCGGGCCGTTCCGTCCGGCCACCTATGATGGCTGTCATGACCGAACGCGCCCGGGACGAGGCTGCCGGAAAACTCGAGCGGGTAATCGCCGCCCAATTGCGGCACTACCGCACTTCCCAGGGCATGTCCTCTGCCGAGCTTGCTGCCCGCACCGGGATGTCCAAGGCGATGATCTCGAAGATTGAAACCGCCAGCACCTCTTGTTCCCTGACCACGCTGCAACGCCTCGCGGACGGGCTTAAGATCCCGGTGACTGCGCTGTTCCGCGGTGCGGACACGGACCGGGACGCCACCTTCACCAAGAGCGGGGAGGGCAGCCTCACAGTGCGCAGCGGCACCCAGCACGGGCACGAATACCGCGTCCTCGGCACCCTCAAGGACCGAACGGACGCGCTGGAGCCGACCCTGGTGACGCTGACGGACGCCTCGGACGTTTTCCCGCTCTTCCAGCACCCTGGGACGGAGTTCATCTACATGCTTGCCGGCAGGATGGTGTACGGGCACGGCCGGTACGAATACACCATGGAACCCGGCGACTCGCTCCTGCTTGACGGCGAGGGGCCGCACGGCCCCCTGGAACTCCAGGAGCTTCCCATCAAGTTCCTTGCCGTCGCTGCCAGGTAGGTCCCATTCCACGTCACGACAGGACATCGCCTGCGGCTGTGGTCCTCAGCTGTGAATGTTGGCGGTAAATGGCGGTCTTTCTGTGGCGCTAAGTCTCGCCCTGCTAGTCCGCAAGCGCTCTTGACCTCCTGTAGAACGCCGCTCGGGACATTCCGAGATCCCCCGCAACCTGCGCAGCGGGCTCGCCACCTTTGACCAGGCGAACAGCGCTCCTGATCTGACTATCAGTAACCAGGCGGGGCCTGCCGCCAAGGTCCCTGCCAGCTTCTCTTCGCAACATAGAGTCCATCGGTGTCGCTGTGTCGACGTCCCCCTCCGCCCAGGTTGAGGACGCGCAGGGCGGCGCCCCTACTGCGGAGTTCATCGGCAAACGCGAGCATGTTTTGGGTGGATCGCCTGAGCCGTTCCAGAGTCGTGATGACGAGGGTGTCACCCTCCATAAGGGCATCAAGCGCTCTTGATCAGGCTCTGGTCGCGGCGCGCGTGCTCCGGAGACGCCCTGGTCGATGTAGGGGTGATCGCGTCGAACGCCGGCGGCCAATAGATCCACCCGCTGCCGGTCCGTGGACTGCTGCCGTGTCGAAACTCGTGCACAGCCAATAAGCTTCGACATGACTGCCTCGGATGTGTCTCATAACTAATGATTTGTTCGCCGATTCGAGTAGAAGGTTTCGATACATAGTTATGAGAATCGCCGGACGCAGAGAAAGTCACATGATTTCACGGGAACTAGGATCCCGCGGGACAGGGCCAATGAGACGTCTCGTATCCCATGGGTTACGAGACGTAGGCTACCGCCAGATCTCTCGGGCTAGTTAGACCCGGGCAGTGAAAAGCTGCCTCAAATCTGGCGTTTCCTCAACACTGCTTCAGGGCGCTCCTGTCATTTCGGGGGATTGCATGAGTCGAAACTGATCTCCGTACAACTCTTCATTGTCACGGGTTCTGCGCCGGAGGAGACTTGAGGCGACGGCATCCCATCCAGGGCCGCCCGCGGGGCCACCCGGCTGCAGGGCCTCACGGTCCCCCTGTAGCGGCTTGGTGGATCGATGAGCTCCATGACACCCCTCGACGAGGCCACTCAGCGGCCGCGCCATCTCCTGCCCCTGGTAGCTATCGCACTGATTGGATGTCTCGGCGGCTGCCAGTATGAGTCCGACGATGCCCCCCTCCCGTCGGCCAGTACTGCGACTACGGAGGTTCGCACACCCCCACAGCTTCCGGCGGACGGCGGCGACACTCGCACGGTCCCACCTCTGCCGAAGAATGGCGACATCGACGCCGGCACATACCTCGTCCTCGTCCCCGGCTACACGGAGCCTTTCGAGATCACCGTCCCAGACGGCTGGAAGTCCTTCGACGGCGACAGCGTGATCAAGGACGACCCTGGTCACCCGGATGAATGGGCCGTTTACCTCACTTTTTGGCCCGCCGACTATGTGGCGACGGACGCATGCGCGTGGGTGGGCAAGCTCGCCGAGGTCGACTCGTCGCCTAAGGCCTTCGTCGATGCGATGGCGGCGCAGACGTCAACGGCAAGCACCCCTGCCGTCGAGGTCATGGTGGGCAATTACTCCGGCTTCGAGTTCGACCACTCCGTCGAGGGCGACGCGGACACCACAGCCTGCGACGGCGGCAAGTTATGCATCCACTCAGGATCCTCATACGAATGCTCACGCTGGTACTCAAGCGTGGCTGAGCGCGAGACCTACCGGGTGGTCGACTTGAATGGCCAGCGCGCTGTGATCGCGGTGAGCCAACTCCACGAATCGATCAACCCGGAGCTGACGAGAGAGGCGCGCGCCGTCTTCGACTCCATCGTGTTCAGGTCCGACAAGTGACCAGCCGATGCGATAGACGATCCCGCTCGCGGGCGCCGACTCCGTCTCTTAACCCACCTGGGTGTCTCATGGCCTCAGTGTCTCGAAACGCAAGGGTTTCGAGACACCGGAAGGTCGCAGATAAGGCAACCTCGCGGAGAGGTTCATCGGGCGGGGCATACGGGAATTAGTAAGGAGGACCGCGCTACGCCATGATTTTTTCAAACCAGCCGCGCGTCGACCGACCGGCTACCGGGACGCTGTGCGGGCAGGCCCTTTACGGGTGATGCCGGGCCCGGGGCTTTGGATAGCAAAGGGTCATCCGTGCCGAACTTTTCTCGCCTGGATCTGCTATTTTGCCTAGGGCCGCTAGCCTTGGCAGGTGGAAATTCGCGCGGTTCTTTTTGATCTTGACAACACACTGTTCGACCATCCGGCATCCGCCACCGCCGGGGTGGCAGGATTCCTCAAGCATCTAGGAGCTGAGTTTTCCGAGGAATTGCGCTTTTCTTGGTTCGAAATCGAACAGGCCTGCTACGACCAGTTCCTCCGAAAGGAGATTTCTTTCGATGAGCAGCGGCGTGAGCGGCTGCGCCGCTTCCTCCCCTTTGCCCGGGTTACGGTCCCCGAATCGGAAGGAATGCTTGACGAGCTCTTCCTGGCCTACCTCAGTAGTTATGAGAATGGATGGACGGCGTTTCCAGACGCCGTTCCCGTTCTGCGCGGACTACGCAAGGATCGTATGCCAGTCAGCGTCCTCACTAACGGAAATGACGACGGGACTGCTGACGTTTTAGTTGACTCGTGGGGTTGATAGTTTTAGGCGGCTAACGCCACGTTGTTGATTGTCTCAAACTCGATCGGGGGTAGTTTACCGAGGGCTTTCTGCCGTCGCCGGCGGTGGTAGGTTCGCTCGATCCAGGTGGTGATGGCCAAGCGTAATTCTTGGCGGGTATCCCACCGTTTCCGGTTCAGCACGTTCTTCTGCAAAAGGGCGAAGAACGATTCCATGGCCGCGTTGTCGCCGCACGCGCCGACCCTGCCCATCGAGCCATTCAAGCCGCTGGCGTGCAGCCCCGAGACGAACTTGCGGGACCGGAACTGACTACCCCGATCGGAGTGCACCACGGTCCCTGACGGGCTCCTGAGCGCCACGGCGTGGGCCAACGCGGCCACCGCCAAGGACGCTTTCATCCGGCCGTCCATGGAGTACCCCACGATCCGGTTCGAATGCAGGTCCTTGATCGCGCACAGGTAGAGCTTGCCCTCTCCGGTGGGGTGCTCGGTGATGTCCGTGACCCACTTCGTATCCGGCGCCGCGGCGCTGAAGTCCCGCTCGAGCAGGTCATCGTGGACCGGCGGACCAGCCTTACGCCCTCCGACCCGTTTGCGGTGGATGACCGAGAGGATGCCATTGGCCGAGCAGAGCCGCCAAATCCGGCGTTCACTGGCCACCGCTTTATCGCCGGCGTTGAGCTCGTCGGCGATGAACCGGTAGCCGAATGCCGGGTCATCAGCGTGGACGTCGATCGCAGCGTTGATGAGATGTGCTTCCTCCCAATCCCGAACCGGGACGGGGTTGGATTTCCACTTGTAGAAGTCCTGTTTGGAGAAGTTCAGTACCCGGCAGGTCACCGCGACGGGAACACCGTCAGCGGCAAGGTCAAGGACCAGCGGGAACATCATTTTGGGTTGATGTCCCTGGACAGATAAGCGACAGCCCGGCGCATGACTTCGGCTTCCTGTTCCAGAAGCTTGATGCGCTTTTTCGCTTCACGCAGCTCGGCGGATTCTTCCTTCGCGGCCCTGGTCTTGGGGCCCTCTTCCTCGTCAGCCTTCTTCAGCCAACGGTGCAGCGCAGCCGGTGAAACGCCGAAGTCCTTGGCGATCGTGGTCAGGGGCGCTTCGCCCTTGCGGGCAACCGCGACCACGTCACGGTGGAATTCTTCGGGAAAGGCCTTGGGCATGATGAACATCCTTCCACCCGCGAGGTTAATCCTCACAGGTCAGGAGTCAACCAAACCGTCAGCAGTCCCGACCAGCAGAGGGCGAAAGTAAAGAAAATAGGTCTCGAACCACTCGTGGACAGGATTTTCACTTCGGAACTGATCGGCCACGCCAAACCCGCATCAGAGGCCTTCCTAGAACCGTGCAAGGAACTGAATGTATCGCCAGCCCAGGTTCTATACGTCGGTGACAATTACACCGTCGACGTTGAAGGCGCCCGGAATGCCGGGTTACAAGCCGTACACCTCGCCCGGGGGAGCAACCCATCAGAGGGTTCAATTCAAAGCTTGGCGGAACCGCGTTCCATTCTTTCGAAGAATCCCAGCAGACGTTGTTAAGTGTCCGCGGCAGGTTCCCTGGGAGGGCGTGAACTACTGGTTCATTGCCGCGATCCTGGTTACAGCCGGATTTGTTGGAAGACTGCTCTACGTACGGGAAGCCTCCGCCGCATAACCCTAGGGTAATGAGAGGCCTTGGTGCCACGGGATCCATGGTTCCGCTCATGATCAGTCCTCCCCGCCAGGCAACACCCGGCGTGTCAGGCCAACCACGGATCCACCGCTATTCCGGCAGTCCCGCCGGCCGAGACCAGGGTGGAGGGAAGTCCGCGACAATCTGCTCGGTCAGAATCATGCCGCCGAAGTCAGCGCGTGCCTTTGCCAGTGTTTCCGGTTCGGGGTCGATAGTGGCATACCAGGGCTGCAGATCTTTGGCCTGCACGAGATGCTTTCCCCCGCCAAGGTCAGTGATGTTCCAGTCGGAGAGGTCGTTGGCGTGTTTCAGGTGGGCGTCGGTGAGGAGCTGGATTCCGTGGACATCGGGGATGTACTGGCCGTTCAGGTGCCTGTTGTAGCGGACGTGATGTTCCTCGACGTGAGGAAGAGCTGGCCCGGCACCGGCGAGGTCACTCCAGGAGATGGTGAGCGCTTTGCTATGTCGTATGAACGCCAGATCGGTGTCCACTGGGAACGCGGTCATGGCCCGGCTGACCTGGGCCAAGCGGTCCTGCCAGGACATCGTGTCGTCCATAACCCCGTAACAGGTCCGTCCCAGGGGACTCATCGAAGCTGATGTGAAGCGGCGTGGTTTGGACCGCAGGTAGGTCACGCCAGCCATGGCGAATTTGATCGCGCCGGCAGCCAGCACGGGCCCCACGTCAGGGTTCTTGGAGCGAATCTGATGGATGTTGCGGTAGAGGTAGACGTCGGCTCCCTCGAAGCGCCCCCACGCCGTGGCGGCGTCGCAGATCTGTGCCGTCAGGGCCTCCGGGACGTGCCAGGTGCGGCGTTCTTCCTCGGCGTCCAATAGGGTCAGATCCTTAGTCTGGTAGGACACGAACGCGGTCAGCTGCTGCGGGACCTGTCCGCCGCTCAACCATTCCGGGAAAAACGCCTCCGCAGCAGCGGTCACTCGTCCGGATTTCCCGAGCGTCTGCAAATGTTGGGCGAAAGCAGCCAACCAGGAGCGCACTCCCTCCTCGCGCCCTGCCCTGCTCAATAATGCCACCGGACCGGCATCCGAATCCGAGACTCCTCCCGCGAACACGTCATCCCAACCGGAGTCCAGAACGGCCTGGTTCGCCACCTGGACCGCAGCCTCAACTGCCTCAAAGACATCCTTCAAGCCACGGGGCCGGAACTGCAGCCACAGTTCTTCATACTGGGCCTTCCGCCACGCCTTAAACAGCGAAGTCCAGACAACCTCAACCTCGGCTCCCGGCATCCGCCCCCCCGATCCGCAGTTTTTCCACAAGTCTCCCGCGAACCTACCTGATTCCATTGAGTGAGGACAGGCCGATTCTGATGCCCACTCATACCTCAGTGTCCGAACCACCAGAATGAGTCCACCTATTACCGGGTGAATACTGACGGCAGAAATACGCCGCTGCCGGTAGTCGAGTATCCCGTTGGCGTTCCTAATCTGGGGTGTCTCAAAACCTTTCTGCCTCGAATCCCTATAGATTCAAGACAGCCAGCGAGCAGTGGTGCGACAAAGAGCGATCACAAAACGCCGCCATTTATCAGCAAACTCCACAGGCCCCAGCCGCACCCCCGATAACTCCTCGAGTAACCCTTCAGCGGGTTGGTTTTCGGCAGGTTAATCATCCAGTGCGGCAAGCCGCGCTCTCCGTCATCCAGATTTAACATTTCCTGCGCCCTCTTGAAACACCACTTTGACTACTGTGGTTCAACAATGTTTCATATCAAGTAACAGCAAGCGAACAGGACAGTTCCGATGACAAGTGTCGCGACACCTGAAGTACCAACAGAGGCACCCCTGGCGGAGGGCGCCGCCCGTATTTCCCTTGCAGACATCGCCAAGGCACACGACGTCCGGTTCCTCCTGGCCACCTTTGTGGACATGACGGGGAAGCCCTGCGCCAAGCTGGTCCCGGTGGAAGCCGCCGATGAACTCGAAAACGGAGCGATGGGTTTTGCCGGCTACGCTGCCGGCCTGATGGGCCAGAAGCCGCAGGACCCGGACCTGATCGCCATCCCGGATCCCGCGTCCTTCACCCCGGTTCCCTTCATCAAGGAGGGCCTGGCCATCATCCACTGCGACCCGCACGTGGACGGCAAGCCCTGGCCCTACGCCCCGCGCGTCATCCTCAAGAACACGCTCGCCCGCCTGGCAGGCCAGGGCATGCAGGCAAAAGTGGGCGCCGAGGTTGAATACTTCCTGGTGAAGAAGAACGACGACGGGACGCTGAGTACCGCCGATGACAAGGACGATTCGCCCCGCCCCTGCTACGACGCCCGCGGCGTGACCCGCATGTACGACCACCTGACCTCCATCTCCGGGGCGATGAACAGCCTGGGCTGGGGCAACTACGCCAACGACCACGAGGACGCCGCCGGCCAGTTCGAGCAGAACTTCAACTACGCCGACGCCCTCACCACCGCGGACCGTGTGGTGTCCCTCCGTTACATCCTGAACATCCTGGCCGGGCAGCGGGGCATGACCGCCACGTTCATGCCCAAGCCCTTCACGGACCGCACCGGTACCGGCCTGCACTTCCACCTTTCCCTGTGGCAAGGCGCCAGCGCGCTGTTCCCCGCAGAGGGAACGGACGACGACGGCCGCGGCCTTGGGCTCTCCGGCCTCGCCTATTCGTTCATTGCCGGCATCCTGGACCACGCCCCCGCGCTGCAGGCCTTCCTCGCCCCCACCGTGAACTCGTACAAGCGGACCGGCGCCACCACCAGCTCCTCCGGCGCCACCTGGTCTCCGCGGAAGGCCTCCTTCGGCGGCAACGACCGCACCCACATGATCCGGGTGCCGGACAACAAGCGGATCGAACTGCGCTCCGGTGACGGTTCAGCCAACCCGTACCTTGCCATCGCCACTGCCATTGCCGCCGGACTGGACGGCGTGGAGAAGTCGCTGGACCCGGGCATGCCGTCCGGGCCAGGGGAGTCCAGGCCCGCCGCGCATTCCCTCCCGGCCACCCTGCTCCATGCGGTGGAAGCGCTGCGCAAGGACCCGGTGATCCTGGCCAGCCTCAGCGGCGACCCCGCCGTCGGCAGCTATTACGCGGACGCCAAGGAAGAGGAATTCCTCACCTGGCACAACCAGGTCAGTGACTGGGAAATCCGCACGTACCTCACCTCAATCTGATCCCCTACCACCCAAGCAAAGGACCACTATGTGCGGAATCGCCGCGCTGCAGCTGCGCAACCCCTCGCTGCATCCCCGGATGGGCAGCCTGCTGTCCTCGATGCTCTGCCAGATCGTGGACCGCGGACCGGACTCAGCCGGCCTTGCCGTCTACAACACGCCCGGCCTCGTCCAGGAGGGCTCCTCCACCCTGAGCCTCCTGGGCAAGGACCAGGGAATGACGACGGCGGCAATCACCGCCGGCGTCGCGTCTCTCCTCCCGTCTGAAGCACAGGCAGCCGTCAAAGTGGTGGGCGATACCACCCTGGTGAGTGCCGCCGTCGGCACTGACCTGCTGGTGAAGGCCGTCAGCGAAACCCTGCCGGAGGCCACCATCATCGGCCGCGGCGAGCACGTTGCCGTGATGAAGAGCGTGGGCCACCCGATGGAGATCGCCGCCGAGCACGGCCTGGAGGCGATGGCCGGAAGCCAGGGCGTGTCCCACACCCGGATGGCCACCGAGTCCGCCGTCACCGCCGGCGGCTCGCACCCCTTCTCCGTTGCGGACGACCTGTGCCTGGTCCACAACGGTTCCTTCTCCAACCACGCCACGGTCCGCCGTGACCTTAAGCGCGAGGGCGTGGTGTTCGACTCGGAAAACGACACCGAGGTGGGCGCCCGCTACGTCGCCTCCCGGCTGAAGCAGGGCGACACCCTTGAGGAAGCCCTGGTGAACCTGGGCAAGGTCCTGGACGGTTTCTACACCCTGGTGGTCACCACCGCGGACAGCATGGCCGTGGTCCGCGACCCCATCGCCTGCAAGCCCGCCATCATCGCGGAAACGGACGACTACGTGGCCATGGCCTCCGAGTACCGGGCACTGGCATCCCTGCCCGGCATCAACAACGCCCGCATCTTTGAACCGGAACCCGGAAAGGTCTACACATGGTCACTCTGACAGCCCCCGAAACCCTTGCCCCTGCAGCTGCCAGCGCGGAACAGGCAACGGCCGTTGACCTGGCCGCCAGCACCGTCCGGGAACTCAACGAGGCTATCCACAACGCGGCAGACGGGAAGTCCTGGGTAGTGGCCAACCCGGGCGGGAAGCACAGCATGGCCGTCGGCATCGATGCGGATATCACGGTGACCATCGACGGCCACGCCGGGTACTACGCAGCCGGGATGCACCAAAAGGGGAGCGTGGCCATCAACGGCAATGCCGGCGTCGGACTGGCGGAAAACATCATGTCCGGGAAGGTCCACGTCAAGGGTGACGCGTCCCAGTCCGCAGCGGCCACCGGCCATGGCGGCCTGGTTGTAATCGACGGGAACGCCGGTGCCCGCTGCGGGATTTCGATGAAGGGCGTGGACATTGTGGTGGGCGGCAACATAGGCCACATGTCCGCGTTCATGGCCCAGGCCGGCCGGCTGGTGGTCTGTGGTGACGCCGGCGACGCGCTGGGCGACTCCATCTACGAGGCCCGGATCTACGTCAAGGGCTCGGTGGCCTCGCTCGGCGCCGACTGCATCGAAAAGCCGGTGCGCGAAGAGCACCTGGCCGAACTCGCGGAACTGCTGGCCGCTGCCGGCCGCACGGACAACCCGGCCGAATTCAAGCGCTACGGCTCAGCCCGGAACCTCTACCACTTCCACGTCGACAACTCGACTGCCTACTAGGAGGCCTTCATGACCATCACCTCCCTTCCCGCTCCTGCCGATATCGCTGCGCTGGGCCTCCGCGAGTCCGCCACGTTCGACCGCGCCACCATTGCGGACATCCAGCGTGCCGCCGCCACCGGCGTCTACGACATCCGCGGCTGGGGCGCCAAGCGCAAGGTCCCGCACTTTGACGACCTGCTCTTCCTCGGCGCCTCCATGTCCCGCTACCCGCTGGAGGGCTACCGCGAAAAGTGCGATACCGACGTCGTCCTCGGGGACCGGCACGCCACCCGTCCGCTGCACCTTCAGACCCCCGTGACCATCGCCGGCATGAGCTTCGGTGCCCTGTCCGCCAACGCCAAGGAGGCGCTGGGCCGCGGCGCGTCCGAGGTGGGCACCTCCACCACCACGGGCGACGGCGGCATGACACCGGAGGAGCGCGGCCAGTCCAAGCACCTGGTGTACCAGTACCTGCCCTCCCGCTACGGCATGAACCCGGACGACCTGCGCAAGGCCGACGCCATCGAGATCGTGCTGGGCCAGGGCGCCAAGCCCGGCGGCGGCGGCATGCTCCTGGGCCAGAAGATCACCGAGCGCGTGGCCGGAATGCGCACCCTGCCCGTGGGCATCGACCAGCGCTCCGCCAGCCGCCACCCGGACTGGACCGGCCCGGACGACCTGGAAATCAAGATTGGCGAGCTGCGCGAAATCACCGACTGGAAGACCCCCATCTACGTCAAGGTTGGCGCGTCCCGGCCGTACTACGACACCGCGCTCGCCGTGAAGTCGGGTGCGGACGTGGTGGTGGTGGACGGCATGCAGGGCGGCACCGCGGCGACGCAGCAGGTGTTCATCGAGAATGTGGGCATCCCCACGCTCGCCGCCATCCCGCAGGCGGTGCAGGCGCTGCAGGAACTCGGGGTGCACCGCAAGGTCCAGCTGATCGTTTCCGGCGGAATCCGCACCGGGGCGGACGTGGCCAAGGCCATGGCCCTGGGTGCCGACGCGGTGGCTATTGGCACGGCAGCCCTCATCGCGCTCGGCGACAACGATCCCCGCTACGCCGCCGAATACGCGGAACTGGGTTCCGCGGCCGGCTTCTACGACGACTTCCAGGACGGCCGCGACCCCGCCGGCATCACCACCCAGGACCCGGAGCTGTCCTCCCGCCTGGAGCCGGTGGCTGCGGGCAAGCGCCTGGCCAACTACCTGCGCGTCCTCACCATGGAGGCCCAGACCATTGCCCGGGCCTGCGGCAAGTCCCACCTGCACAACCTTGAGCCCGAGGACCTGGTGGCGCTGACCATCGAGGCCTCCGCCATGGCCCGCGTGCCGCTGGCGGGCACCAGTTGGATTCCCGGAGTGCAGGGGAGCTTCTGATGCCTGCGGCTTTATCCGACGCCTCAGATTATGTGGTGGTGGGCGCCGGACTGGCGGGGGCCGCAACGGCCTGGCAGCTGGCCTCCCGCGGCCACCAGATCACCCTGTTGGAGCGTGACGTTCCGGCCGCCCACGACGGCAGTTCCCACGGCTCCGCCCGGATCTTCCGCTACGCCTACCCGGATGCTTTTTATACCCGGGCCGTGCTGGAGTCGAAGGAGCTGTGGAACGGGCTGACCGCCGCATCCGGAAGCGAGCTGATCACGCCGTCCGGCGCCGCGGATTACGGCCCGGAGCGCAATCCGCGGCTCCTGGCCTCGGTGCTTGCTGCTGAGGGCATTGAGCACGAGCTGCTCTCCGCGGCCGACGCCCGCAAGCGCTGGCCGCAGATCGCCTTCGATACGGAGGTCCTCTGGCATCCCGGCGCCGGGGTGGTTGATGCGGAAGCCGCCGTCAACGCCATGGTGGGCCTCGCCGTCGGGCATGGCGCCAGGCTGCTGACCGGCTGGGAGCTGCACAGCGTGGAGCGGAACGGCAGCGGTTACCGGCTGCATTCCAGCACGGGGGAAACGGTGGACGCGGGCAATGTGGTGGTCAGCGCCGGCGGCTGGCTGCCGGGGTTGCTGGGGCGGTTGGCCCTGCCGGCGGGTTTCCTGGCCGGTCTTCCCGAGATCACGGTCCGCCAGGAGCAGGCGTTCCACTTCACATACAGGGATTACGACGGCGGTGCAGCCTCGGGTGCCGCTGCCTGGCCCACGTTCATCCACAAGGCCGCCGATATCCAGGCCTACGGCCTGCCGGGTGGACGCGACGCCGGCTTTGCCGGCCAGAAAGTCGCCGAATACAACGGCGGCAAGCTCATCCCTTCCGCGGCACACCAGACCGGTGAGGTGGACCCGGCCAACCGGGCGCGGGTGGTGGACTACGTCCGCCGCTACCTGCCCGGGCTGGACCCCGAACCGGATGCCGAGACCACCTGCCTGTTCACCAACACGCCGGACGAGGACTTCGTGATCGACCGGGCGGACAACCTTACGGTGCTCTCGCCGTGCTCGGGGCATGGTGCCAAGTTCGCGCCGCTCATCGGCCAGTGGGCCGCGGACCTGGCCACCGGTGCGGGGCCGGTTCCGGGCCGGTTCCGGGCCGCGACGTCAACACCTGCCACCATCCAGGACGGAAACCAGTGAGCATTCCACAAACAGTCCCCACGGCGGAGGCCTTGCCTTCCGGCCGGACGAGCGCCCCCACTGTCACCAGCCTGCTGCAGGACATCTCCACCATCGGCAGGGATGCATCCCGGGGCGGATATTCGCGGCCGGTGTTCTCCACGGCGGAAACGGACCTGCGCAGCTGGTTCATTGACCAGGCAGAACGGCGCGGCCTGGATGTCCACACCGACCACAACGGCATCATCTGGGCCTGGTGGGACACCGCCGCCGGCATTCGCCAGGACGCGGTCGTCACCGGCAGCCACCTGGATTCCGTCCCCGGCGGAGGCGAGTACGACGGTCCGCTGGGGGTCGCCTCGGCGCTGGTCGCCGTCGACCTCCTCAAAGCCCGCGGCCTCCGTCCCCGGAGGCCGCTGGCCATCGCCGTCTTTCCCGAAGAGGAAGGCTCCCGCTTCGGTGTGGCCTGCCTGGGGTCACGGCTCCTGACAGGCGGGCTGGATTCGGACAAGGCCCGCCGGCTGAAGGATCCGGACGGCAACACCTATGCGGACGTTGCAGCGGCGAACGGCCAGGATCCGCGGCTGGTCGGCGCCGACTACAAGGCCCTGCAACAGCTCGGCGTGTTCGTGGAACTGCATGTGGAGCAGGGGAGGGGCCTGGCTGACCTGAACCGGCCCGTGGCGATCGGCTCGTCCATCCTGGGCCACGGACGGTGGAAGCTCAGCATTTCCGGGCAAGGCAACCACGCCGGCACCACCCTCATGAAGGACCGCAAGGATCCCATGATCGCAGCGGCCAAGGTGATGGTGGCCATCCGGGACACTGCCCGCAAGTACCGCGATGCGCGGGCCACCGTGGGCCGGCTCCAGCCTGTCCCCGGGGGCACCAACGTCATTGCCTCCCGCGTGGACCTGTGGATCGACGTGCGGCATCCGGACGACTCCGTCACGGCAGCGCTGGTGGAGGCCATCGGGCTCACCGCCCAGGTCCTGGCCGCCGAGGAAGGCTGCGCTGCCAGCCTCACCACTGAGTCGCTCAGCCCCACCGTGCACTTCGACGCCGGACTGCGGGACCGGTTGCGCGCGTTGTTGCCGGACGCGCCGGTCCTGGACACCGGGGCAGGGCACGACGCCGGCGTGCTGGCTTCGCAGATCCCCACCGCCATGTTGTTCGTCAGGAATCCGACGGGCATCTCGCATTCCCCCGAGGAGCTGGTGGAGGACCGGGACGCGGAGGCGGGCGCGCTCGCCCTGGCCGACTCCCTGGCCGGGCTGGCAGGGGCGGCGCGGATCATCGCGTAACGCCGCCTTCGTCCCCTGAAGGCCTGGACGAAGGCCTGTTACGCAAACGCATCAAGGGGAGGGCCGCGATCCGGCCCTCCCCTTGATGGTCTTACGTGTCGCCCAAACTACGGGGCGGCCAGTTGGTCCAGCACGGTGAAGGGATTCTCGGCTCCCCCGTTCGGAGCCACCACGATCCTGCGGTCCAGGGTGTGGCTGCCGCCGGCGGGGATCTCAACCTGGAACTTGCTCATGATCCAGTTGCGGAAGCCGTATCCGGTGAACTTGCCGCTCTCCGCGGTGTAGACCAGGCCGTACGTCTGCTGGTCCGCACCTGTCCCGGTCTGGCCGATCCAGTTGCCGCTGGGCTCATAGCTGGCTGCCGTGCCCGTATTGATCACGGGGTGGCCGGCCACCCCGCTGCGCTGGCCGGTGCCGTCGTGGTCCATGGCGTCACCAACCCAGAGCGGGAGCGCTGCCTGGGTTGTGTTCCGGAATTCCGATCTCGCCGTGATCCACGGGTCCTCGGCGTTGGCCGAATAGGTGGTGGTCACCACCAGTCCCGGGTGCTCGGCGGAGGTGCCCGATGCCCGGACAACGGCGCGCTCGCCGGAGTTCTCCAGGATTTCCACGGAATCAGTGCGGACCTGGGTCTGCGCCCAGGCGTTCCCTCCCGTAGGTTCAGCTGTTGCAACGTACGGCAGGTTGATCCAGTCCAGCTGGTCCGGCTGGCCGGTGATGGCCATGTCCAGCGGCTTGCCGACGGTGGACTGGTCCAGTTGCGGATCATTGAACATCTTGGAAATGGCGAGGGCCAGTTTCCTGTTTTCGATCACGATGTCCTGGACGCCGGCTTCCACGAGGCTGCCGGTCAGGCGCTTGCCCGTGCTGGCATCCACGTTCACCGGGCGCAGTTCGAGGTCCACGGTGCGAGACTGCCCGGCCGGTACTTCGATCTGTTTGGTGGCTGTGGCCGAGCCGAGCTGGGCCGCCTGGACAGTGTAGGTGCCGGCGCCCTGTTCAAGGCCCAGCCGGTACGTTCCGTCAGTTGCGGTGGTGGTGGTGCCCGCCATGACGCCGTCACGCATCACTTGGACGCCGATGCCGGACGCTGCTTCACCGGTGCCCGCGTGGGTCACCCGCCCCGAAACAGAGGACCAGCGCTCCGCGGCAGTGCCGCCCGGCGTGAAGGCGTAGAGGTTGCCGTCCAACGCGCCCGCCACGACGGTGTTGCCGCTGACGGCCGGGCCTGCAGCCACCCAGGTGCCGATGTTGTGATGCCAGAGGGGCTGGCCGGTGCGGGAATCCAGGGCGTAGAAGTTCCCGTTGTTGGCTCCGACGAAGAGGGTGTCACCGCTCAGGGCCGGGGAGGTGTGCACGCCTCCCCGGTACTGCTCACCCGGAAGCAACCGGTCCCACAGCACTGCGCCGGTGGTGGCGTCCAGGGCGGTCACGGCGCCCGAGGGGAAGCCCATGTAGATGACATTTCCGGCAATGGTGGGCGCGGCGGGGGTAGCGTTGCCGTTGACCAGCGACGGGTGCTGGCTCCTGTAGGTCCACAGGGTCTGGCCGGTGGCGCCGTCCCGGGCAATGATGCCGTTGCCGGAGCCGATGTAGACGCGGCCGTTGCCTGCGGAGGGGATGCCGTCCTGCCAGCCGCCCAGGGTGGCAGCGCCCGTCCACAGCGGCTGGCCCGTGGCAAGGTCGTAGGCCATGACCCGGTCTGCCGTCTGGTTGCCCACGTAGACGCGGCCATCGGATACGGCGGGTGTTCCGTCGCTCATCGTGCTGCCACTCATGGGGGACGCCCAGACCCGCGAGCCGGTCTTCACGTCCAGGGCCAGCAGCAGCCCCTGCTTCGCCTCGCCGTGGCGCGTCTGGTAGGGGTAAAGGACCTTGCCGTCGGCCACAGTGACTCCGTAGTAGCCGTACGTGCGCTGGTTGTAGCCTTCGGGCGCGGGCTCCGGATCGTGCTGCCACTTCAGCTGCCCGGTGGCAGCGTCGACGGCGAAGAGGCTGCCACGGAGGGTGGGAACAAAGACCAGCCCGTCGGAGACGGCGATGCTTCCGTGCACCGAGGACGGCACCTTGTAGCTCCACAGCTGCTTCCCGGTGGCCTGGTCCACGGCGTGCACCGCGCTGTTGCCATCGCCGTTTTCATCACGTGTGCCGGCGTAGACCACGCCGTTGACGAGTGCGGGTGAACCCGTCAGGAAAGTGCCCTCCGTCCGGTAGGACCAGGCCAGGCGCTGTCCCGCATCAATGCGGTCCGCTGCGACGCCGGTGTGACCCTGGTCGCCGTGGTGCTGTGACCAGTCGGCGCCCTTCACCGGGGTGATGGCCTTTTCGGCGGTAAAGGTGAAGGTGGAGGTCTTGTTCCACGATGCTCCGGTGGCATCCGTGGCCTGCACCTCGACCGTGTGCTTGCCGGCCTTGCGGAGGTCACCCTGCAGGTCGGAGTGCCAGGTGAACTCTCCGGTGGATGCCAGCGGGCGCCAGTTTCCGCCGTCGATCCTGAACTGGACCTTGACGGGAGCGTCCGTTGTGTCATAGGCGTTGGCCTGGATGCCCGGAAAACCGTCCAGGGGGATGCTGCTGCCGTCAGCCGGGCTGGTGATGGTCAGGTCCTTCTCCGCGCCGTAATTGCGGACCGGGTTCTCGAAGGATTCGTCCGTCATGGAGACGTACCGGAAGCCGCGGGGTGAGTTGTCGATGGTGTAGGAGCTTGAGGTCGTCTGGACGTGCTTGGCGGTGCTGGCGAACGCACTGTCCGGCTCCACGTCGTTGGAGTGCTCGTGGCCCACCAGGATGAGCTGCGCCTTGTACTGCTCGAGCAGGGCGCCGTACTGGTCGTACATGTTCTGCGAGCCAAAGGGCACGTTCATCGGCTGGTGGGTCAGGACTACCAGCTCCTTGTCCCCGACGTTCTTTGCCAGGTCCTGCCTGGCCCACTCCAGCTGCTCGTCGAAGGGCGCGCTGCCGTTGTTCTCAAGCACCAGGAAGTGGCGGTTCCCGTAGTCGAAGGAGTACCACTCGGGGCCCACGTGGTTGCGGTAGTTGTTGATGCGGTTGGCGTAACCGGTGCCGGAAGTGTACTCGTGGTTGCCCACGGCCGGCCACACCGGAACCTTCGACAGGGAAGTGGCGGCCTTGTAGGTGTTGAATTCCGCGTCGGTGGCGTTGTTGGTGAGGTCGCCGCTTACCTGGATGAAGCCGAGTTCCTGGCCGGTGGCGTTGATTTCCTGGATTTGTTCCGGGAGCTGCGCATTCACATGCGGGTCGGCGATGTTGCCGAAGGTGAAGTTGCTGCGTTCAGACTTTGCATCCTTGGTCAGCGCGAAATCCGCGGTCTTCTTCTCGTCCGCTGCCAGCAGGCCCAGGTTGCGGTAGAAGCGGGGCGCCATGAATTCGTCCGTGCCCACGGAGTATCCCGCGGGCTGGGTGACGAAGACTATGTCTGTGTTCCGCCGCTCGGTGCGCGTTTCCAGGCTGTACTTGCCGTTCGCATCGGTTACCGCAACGGTCGCACCGTCGGACACCGAGACGCCGGGAAGGGCCGGCTCTCCCGGGTCGAAGGCGTCATTGCCGTTGCGGTCCTCGAAGACCGTGCCGGAGACCGCTGCGGATGGCGGGTTAAGCGCCTCGCCGACGGCGGTGCTCACCGGTGCGGCGATGACAAGGCCGCCGAGGGCGGCTGTGCTGGCATAGAGGGCCAGGCGTAGGTTGCGCTTCCCGGAACCCGCTTGGGGGTCGGGTGCCGGGCGTGTGAGTTTCATGCGAAAAGGAACCTTTCAATGAACCAGAAGAGACCAACAGCTGCGACCGTGATGGTCGCCCCACGCAACACCGGAACGGACCAGCCGCTCCGGCGCACGAGCAGGATCAGGGGAAAGGCGGCCAGGAGCAGCAGTGCCTGCCCCGCCTCAATTCCGACGTTGAAGCTGAGCAGGGACGTGACCAGGCTCCAACTGAAGTCATCGGTGACGCGGAGGGATCCGGCGAAGCCCAGTCCGTGCAGCAAACCGAAGACGAACACCACCGGCAGCCGCCGGCGCGTTGCGCCAAGCAGGTTTTCGATGGCCACAAAGGCAATAGACAGGGCGATCAGCGGTTCCACCACCACTGAGGGGATGTTGATCCAGCCGAGGAGCGCGCTGATGAGGGTCACGCTATGGGCCAGGGTAAACATGGAGGCCACCCCCAGCAGGCTCCGCAGGTTGGCCGCACCCAGAACCAGTGCGACGACGAACAGCACATGGTCCAAACCCGACAGGATATGTTCCACGCCCATGGCCCCGAAGCGGGCGGCTGCCGTTGCCACGGATCCGCCTCCCACGGTGAATTCCGCGTGGCCGCTGTCCAGGACCGTCTGGCCTTCCTGACCGCCCAGCGCGTACTCCACAACGTTCGAATGGTCGTCGGCCGCGGCGTCGGAGGCGCTGAAGACTCCGTATTTGATCTGGTACGAGCCCGGGACCGCCCCGCAGCCGTACGCGAGGTCCAGCTCGGCGTAGGGAACCCCGTCACGGCTCCTGATGGCAGTGCCTTCCAAAGCGGGCCTGCACGCTGCCCCGTCGAGGAAAATGGTGACGCGCTCCGAGAGGTACGCTTCGACGTTGCCCCGCGCGGCGGTCAGGAGGGCACCTCTCTGGGCGTCGTCGCTGGCCGACAAGGCTTCGGGCCCAAGGTCCACCGCCCGAGCGAGCATTTCGTATTCGAGGCTCAGGGCGTAGGAGACCTCTGCGCCGTTGGCCGTGATCTTCGAGTAGCCTGTGGAATCCCTGACATGGGCGTAGGCGGGAAGGCCCCCGGAGACCAGGAACACGGCGACCAATAACAGAAGCCCGGCGCCTCGGCGCAGCAGGGACATGGGTGGCACAGGGATGCTCAATTCAAGGTGCGGAGTAATGGGTAGTCCCAATCCACACCGTGCCACTAACAGGACTGTGAATGTGCAGTGAACGGCAGGGAGCCGGCGTGCGGACATCAGCTCAGGTTTGGCTCAAGGGGCCCTGCGTTGGTGCTGCCCGTCCCGCAGTTCCTGCCCTGCTCCTGCGATCAGCGGGACGGCTGAAACTCGGATGCGGATGACTGAAACGATGATTTAACACACCCGAAACCCACCCCTTCATGGCCGCCATACAGTTGGAACCAGACGGCAATAGCTGCCCTCCGATGAACGTGGTACTGACTCCGCGTCCCTCCTCCGGAGTGGCCTCAACGGGCGATTTCCGTTCTCTCTTCGCATCACGAAAGGGGTTTCCCATGGATTCGGGAAATGTCGCTTGGATACTGGCCAGCTCGGCGCTGGTCTGCATGATGATCCCCGCCCTGGCCCTGTTCTACGGGGGCATGGTGGGGTCGCGCCGCATTCTCAACATGATGATGATGTGCTTCGGCGGCGCCAGCCTGGTGGCCGTCCTTTGGGCACTGTTCGGGTACTCGATGGCGTTCGGGAACTCGGTAGGCGGACTGGGGCTGATCGGTGACGTCACCGAGTTCCCCGGCATGGGGCAGCTGCTGGCCGTGGATGAGGAGGCGTCCATCCCGGTCATCCTGTTCGCTGCCTTCCAGCTGTTCTTCGCCTGCGTCACCACGGCACTCGTGGCGGGCGCTGCAGCGGGCCGCATGAAATTCGGCGCCTGGATGCTGTTCGCCGGCATCTGGGCCACCATCGTCTACTTCCCCATCGCGCACTGGGTCTTCGCCTTCTCTTCGGCGGACGGCAGCGTGACCGGCGGCTGGATCGCCAGCGGGATCAAGGCCATCGACTTCGCCGGCGGCACCGCCGTGCACATGAACGCCGGTGCGGCCGCCCTCGCCCTGGCACTGGTGCTCGGCAAGAGCTCCGGGTGGCCGAAAGTGGAACACGCCAAGCCGCACAGCCGCCCGCTGGTGCTGGTGGGCGCAGGCCTCCTCTGGGTCGGTTGGTTCGGCTTCAACGCCGGCTCGGCGCTGTCCGCCGGCCAGTCGGCGTCGGTGGTCTTCCTGAACACCGCCGTCGCTGCCTCGGCAGGCCTCCTCGCCTGGGCCCTCGTTGAGCGGCTTCGCCACGGAGCTGCCACCAGCATGGGCGCCGCGTCCGGCCTGATCTCGGCGCTGGTGGCCATCACTCCCGCCTGTGGTTCTGTCAGCCCGCTCGGCGCTGTGGCCATCGGCGCGATTGCCGGGGCCGTGTGCTCGCTGGCCATCGAACTCAAGTTCCGCCTCGGCTTCGATGACTCGCTGGATGTGGTTGGTGTCCACCTGGTGGGCGGCATCCTCGGCACCCTGCTGATCGGCCTCTTCGCCACCGATGCTGCCCCGAACGGAGTCAGCGGGCTCTTCTACGGCGGCGGCGTGGAACTGCTGGGCGTCCAGGCGCTCGCAACAGTCACCGTGCTGGCCTACTCGTTCGGCATCACCTGGATCCTGGCGAAGATCCTCGACCGGACCATCGGCCTGCGCATTAAGCCGGAAGACGAGATGCGCGGGATCGACCTCGCCGCCCACTCCGAACTCGCCTACCTCACGGATGAAGATCCGGTGGAGCTGGGTTCCCCGCAGCGCAGCTAGCGGACCGACAAAATCCCGGATGCAGGCCATCCGGATGACGAGTCAGGCAGAGGGCCAACCTCCGGACCGGTGCCAGCAGCAGCTGGCTTATAGTTCCGGGGGCTGGCCCTTTGTCGTGCCTGATGTTCGGTGCAGGGACTCACCCATGTGCCCTGTCCTGTCCGCCATGGCGTGCCCGGAAGGCGTAGACCAGCAGGGCGATGCCCGCCAGGATCATGACGGCAACCACAACATAGTCCGCGGCGAGGAGCAGCGCCGTGGACTGCAGCGCGAAAATCATCCCGAGCACTGCAAGGACGGCGGCGGGAATCAAGGGCCACTTCATCCGGTCGGCCTGACCGGCCGATTGGACCGGAAGAACGGACAGCACGCCAAAGGTGGCGGCAAGGCCCAGGAACAGGACGGCGGCGGTGGGCATGCCCTGCACTTGCGGCGGGAGGGCCACGATGAGTGCCAGCGTGAACATCACCCCGCACGGGATCACGGCCCACCAGTTGGCTGGCTGGCGAAGGTAAACCGCGGCAAATCCGGCGGCCATGAACAGGAACAGGAAGCTCGCTCCCGCGGCACCCCCTGTGAGTTGGGTGACGGCAACCACCGCCGCCAGGCCCAGGAACACCGATCCGGGGATCGCCGCCCACCAGTACTCCCGGCCGCGGATGAAGAGGGACACGAACACAGCCCCTATCGCGGTGAAGATCATAATGGGCACATAGGCCGCGCTCTCGACCACGTCGAGCAGGTCCAGCAGCAGCAGCACGCCGACCGCAATCAGGATGACGCCGGTAATGATGCTTGTGTTTGCCGATTTCACTGTTTGCCTCCAGGAATTCGGCAGGCGCCCCAGCCGCTCTGCCCGTTTCAGGTTAAGGCGCAGCCCGAACCGTACGTAGGGCACAAAGCCCCGCCTTCACCGCTACTCCTGGAAAAGCCCCGCAAGGTCTTCCGCCGTGATGGCTCCGCCAGCCAGGGCGTCGCCCTCCATGACATCGGAAAACAGCTGCGACTTGCGGGCCTTCAGCGCCATGACCTTTTCCTCGATGGTGTCCTTGGCCACCAGCCGGTAGACCATCACATTCCGGGCCTGCCCGATCCGGTGGGTCCGGTCCACGGCCTGCGCCTCCGACGCCGGGTTCCACCAGGGATCCAGCAGGAACACGTAGTCCGCCTCGGTGAGGTTGAGACCAAACCCGCCGGCCTTCAGCGAAATCAGGAACACCGGCGCGCTGCCGTTCTTGAACTCGTTGACCACGTCCGCACGGTTGCGGGTGCCGCCGTCGAGGTAGCAGTACTCAATCTTTTCCTCGTCCAGCCGCTCCCGCACCTTGCCCAGGAAGCCGGTGAACTGGCTGAAAATGAGCGCGCGGTGGCCCTCCGCCACCAGGTCCTCCAGCTGCTCGAACAGCACGTCAAGCTTGCTGGAGCGCACGCCGGAGAGCGACGGGTCAATCAGCGAGGCGTCCAGGCTGAGCTGCCGCAGCAGCGTGAGCGACTGGAAGATGGTGAACCGGTTCTTGTTCACGTCCTCGATCAGGCCCAGGATCTTCTGCCGCTCGCGCTGCAGGTGGGTCTGGTACACCTTCTGGTGGCGCGGGTTCAGCACCACCTCCAGGATCTGCTCCTGCTTGGGCGGCAGGTCCTTGATCACCTGGTCCTTGGTGCGGCGCATCATCAGCGGACGGACCCGCCGGCGCAGCTTGTCCAGCTGGGCCCTGTCGCCGTTCTTCTCCACCGGCTTCTGGTAGTACTCGGCGAAGCGCTTGGGGCTGGAGAACAGCCCGGGCGCAACGATCGAGGTCAGGGCCCAGAACTCCATGAGGTTGTTTTCCAGGGGCGTGCCCGTGATGGCCAGCTTGAACGCCGCCGGCAGTTTCCGGGCGCACTGGTACGCCTTGGACTGGTGGTTCTTCACGAACTGCGCCTCATCCAGCACCAGGCCGGACCACGTGCGGGAGGCGTACGTTTCGTAGTCGATCCGGAACAGGGCGTAGGACGTGATCACGATGTCCACCCCGGCCAGGACCACCGCGGGATCCTGCCCGCTCTTCCCGAACGTCTCGCTGACGGCATGGACCTTCAGGCCGGGCGCAAAGCGCGCCGCCTCCGCGGCCCAGTTGCCCACCACACTGGTGGGCGCAACCACCAAAAAGGGAGCACCGGCGTCGGACGCGGAATCCTGCCCAGCAGCGGCCAGCGACAGCTCCTTCGCGGCGCACATCAGGGCCAGCGCCTGAACGGTCTTGCCCAGGCCCATGTCATCCGCGAGGATGCCGCCCAGGCTGTGCCGGTACAGGAAGGTGAGCCAGTTGAAGCCCTCCAGCTGGTACGGGCGCAGGTCCGCGTTAAGCGTGTCCGGCAGGGGGAGGCCGTCCATGCCACCCTCCAGCAGGCCGCCCACCGCGGACCGCCACGCGGCCGCCTGCTCGTCCACCACCCCCAGCTGGGCCAGCTCATCCCAGAGGCCGGCCTGGAAGCGGCTGATTTGCAGCGGCGCATCCTTGTTGTCCTGCAGCGAGCGGGCTTCCTCGATGAGCGCGCGCAGCTGGTGCAGCTCGGGCAGGTCCAGGGAGAAGTAGGCGCCGCTGGGCAGCAGCATCTTGGTCTGCCCGGCGGCCAGGGCGGAGAACACGGCGGCGAAGGAGACGGGCTGGCCCTCCAGCGAGATCTGGATGCCGAGATCGAACCAGTCGCGCTGCTCGGTGGCCTTGGTGGAGATGGAGACCACGGGTGCTTCCTCGGCCTCGCGGTACTCCGCGATCTCGCCCACGGTGTCCACCTCTACGTCGGGGGCCTCACGCAGGCGCGGCAGGACCTCCTCGGTGAAGGCCAGGGTGTCCAGGCCCTTCAGCTCGGCGGATGCCGCGAGCCGGGGAGTGCCCCAGCCGTCGGTGGCGGACTCGCCGAGCGCCGGCACCGTGTCCCACGGCTGGCCGACGCCTTCCAGGATGCGGGCTTCGGCGGCGTCGTCGCGGTAGCCGTGGTCGCCGGGGTGGCGCCAGAGGGGCTGGGCAGTGACCATGGTCCCGGTTTTGTAGTGCCACTCCCAGTGCAGCCGCACCCGGTGGTCCGCGCCGTAGTTTGCCAACAGGGACAGGGTGGGGACGGCAAGCGCCGGCAGCTCAACGGACTCGTCCCGGGCAGTCACCCGGGCCGTCTGCTTGAGCTTGGGGTAGAAACCTGTCAGGAAGCGCGATTCGTCCTTGGCCGGAATATGCAGGGTGCTGCCCGCCGTCACGAACGCCAGCAGCTCCTCGCTCAAGCCGCTTTCAAGCGGTGCAAGGGTGATGGTCCCGTCCGGGTCCGGGACACCCGGCAGCGACGCTTCCCCGGAGGTGAAGAAGATCCCGTGCGCCGGACGGCCGATGGTACCCACCGACGCAGGATCAACCTCCGCCCCCTCAACGGTGATAGTGGGAGCCAGCTCCAGCCCGCCGTCGGACGCCTGCTCCGTGGCAGGGGCTCCCGCAGCGGGTTCAGTCGCGGGGGTTCCGTAACGGCCCAGGTTAAGGCCGACGGCGGCAGGGACTTCGGCGAGCCGAACCGGCTCGCTGCCGCGGGAGTGAACCAGGGCGAGGCCGATCTTGCGGGCGTCCGCCAGCAGGCTCCACAGGTTCTTGCCGGCATAGGAGTTCAGGCCGAGCCAGAAGCCGGAGGAGTTGTACGTCCGGCCGGCAGCGGCGGAATGGCCGGCCAGGAACTCCTGCATCCACTCCACGTGCGCCGGGTTGCACTCGCGCCGGAAGTTCAGGTAATTCAGCGTGGTCCAGGAGACGTCGCCGCGGATCCACTTGCCCTTGGCACCCATGATGACCGGGCGGGCCTTGAGCTGGCGGACGCTGCGGAGCGGATCCCGCCGGCCCGTGTAGGAGAAATGCGGGGCGGGTTCTTCGACCTCGAATTGGAGCGCCAGCGGAACACCGGCGCCGGAGGGGGCGGTTCCCGGCTGCGAGATCAGCGGGCTGAGGGCCTGCTCCCAGTCGGAGAGGCCCGGTCCGGAGGGGTTGCGGGACACCTGAGCGGACGTTGACGGCGTCAGTAGCTGCACGCGGATGGCGGGGCTGTCCTCGGCGGCGAAGAGCAGGGCGGCCACGTGCTTGCAGTCCTTCCGGACCGGGCAGCTGCACACGCCCACGGTGCAGCTCCAGCCGCCGCCCTTGCGGACCAGCTTGGCGGTGGTGGAGTAGGGCACGTCGGCCCCGCCGCGGACCTTGCCCAGCATGAGCCCGGTGGCGGCGTCGAACGAGATGCCCGAGACACGGCTGCCCATGGCGTACGCCAGCCCGGCCGCCAGGGAACGGTCGTTGATGGCGGGGGTTTGTATTGCCAGTGCCGTACTTTCGTCCGGTTGGGATGGAATGGTGCGCGCTACTTTCAGCAGGCTGCGGCGGGGCCGCGGCCGGTGGGTGGTTATCTGATCCATCTTAGTTCGCCGGCAGGGCGGGGCGTGCCGCGACTCCAGCGGCTCCCGCGTGCCCGGCCTCTCCTCTCTGGCCCCTCCCGTCCGGGGCGGAAACTTCGCCGCCCCACAAACTTCGCCCGACGTTCATTTCTTCCTCAGCAAAGGGCCGGCCCGCCCGACGTAGCGTGAAAACGTACCCAGCACCACCCGTAAACAGCAGTGAGGATTGCCATGATCACCAGCCAGCAGCCCGTCGTCCTGACCAGCAGCAGCATCGATTCAAGCGACGAGGACGTCGTGGAGGCCAATGTCAGCATCGTGGATGCCATGCACACTGCCCTGCTCCGGACCGAGGAGATGTCCCCCGTGGCCGTCCGCAGCTACTACGTGGACTTTTACCTCACCCAGGCACTGGAGGGTGGTTTCGCCCAGTACGTGTTCACCGCCGTCGACAGGTCCGAAACGGACACGCTGATCCGCGAAGGCATGGCCGGCATGGGCGCCGCCGCCCACTTGGACCTTTTCAACAGGGCAGTTGAGGCGTTCGACGACCTCTCGGAAGAGGACGAGGAGCACTACCTCGACGGCGGGCTGGATGACACCGAGGACACGCCCGACGGCGTCCTCCGGATGGAGGAGCTCGACGGCGAGTTCGAGGAACTGCTGGAGAGCGAGAACATCACTGCCCTGAACGCGGCATGGCTGCGCGGCCAGAGCGAACTGCTGGTGCTCGACGACGAAGAGGTCGGCGCATACATCGAGCGTCTGGTGTCAATGATCCCCGACCTGCCCGAGCGCAAGGCCCAGGCCGAAGCGGAAGCGCTGGAGGAAGCCCCCGACTTTGAGATCATCATCCGCGAGCTCTGCAGCATCGCGGGGTATGAGCTCCTCAAGATCACCATGGGCGACCCTAACTACATGCACGACGGCGAGCGCGTCCTGGCGTGGCACTTCTCCACCGACCACGGCGATTTCCTCATGGTCGAGGAAGAGGACGAGGCCTTCATGATTAACCCGGAGACCCAGGAGATCGTGGCCGCGGTGGAGTTCGAGGAAGCCGACACCGAGATGGCCAACGCCTAAGGGCATTGCAGGCCCGGGCCGCCATCTGCCAGGGTGCCCGGGCCCGTCAGCTGTTCTGTTCCAACGCCGTGACCAGGATGTCCAGCAGTTCGTCGTCCACTTGGTCCGCGGAAGTCAGGCGCACCTTCCGGGTGAAGGGGTCGTCCGCGCGGGCCCTTGCCGCCTGGATCCTGCCTTCAGCCGGGGCGTCGAGCCGTAGGGTCACGTCCACTGCGGTATTGGTGGTGCGGGTGACCTGGGCAAACTTGCGCCGCGGGCTGTGCAGTGAGACGTAGCCCTTCCGCATCTGGACCTGCACGCCTTCGGTGGCGGACGCCCAGCCCAGGATGGCATCCGCGATGGGCCGCAACTGGGGGTGGTGGGCGTACTGGCCGTCGATCAGCTCATCGGCGTCCCGCAGCATGAAGTCCGGGTAGCCGAACATCTCCCATGACACTGCATACCGGGCGTACCCAGTGACCCCGAAGCTGTCCCGCATCCAGGTGCGGAGCCCGCCGTCGTCCTTGATTCCGGCGGCGCGGGCCTGCTCTACCCAGTGCGCAGTGTCCTTGCCGGTCTTCCGCAGAAGCAGCGCCCTGTTGTTGTCCACCATCAGCCGCCAGGTGCCGGCCTTCTTTGTCGCTTCCGGATCCGTGGGCATGGATCGATCGTAGCGCGGCCCGCTTCCGGCCGCCCGGCCGCCGGCGCAGCCCACGGCAGCAGGGGCCAAAAAAGAATTTCCGGCCACCCGTAACCTTTCCGCCGTCCCCTGCGATGTAGGAGGTGATGGGTCCGCCAGCAGGGCCCGGATTGAACGTGTTGTCTAGGTTTTTGGAGTCTCTTATGTCGTTGTTCACCGTTCTTGCCACCAGCAAAGTAGCCGCCGGAGTCCTGGCAGCAGGCACCATTGCCGTCGGCGGAACCGGCGCCGCCGCCGTTTCCGGTGTCCTCCCCGCCGAGGCACAGCAGACCGCCCACAACCTTTTCGGCGCACCGGCGCCGAAGGCCGCAGCAGAAGCTGCCGCGGACGCACAGGCAACCGCCGAGGCTGCCGCTGACGCCGCCGCCGGCACCGAGGCCTCCGCTGCTGCCACCGCCGATGCTGAAGCCGCAGGCGACGCCACCGTCACGGACCGCAACGTGTCAGGCCAGGCCTCCGCCTCCGCCGGCGCCAACACCGCCGTTGATGCCGCCGGCGCCGCAGCCCTGGGCCTGTGCACCGCCTTCACCAACGGCGGCCTGGACGCTTCAGCCGAGGGCTTCTCCTCGCTGGTGATCGCCGCTGAAGGCGAGGCGAACATCGGAAGCTTCTGCGCCGACGTCGTTGCCGAGGCTGACACCGCCGCCGAGGCCGGCGCCGCCGCCACGGGGTCTGCAGCTGTTGATGCTGAACTTCCCGAGGCGCCTGCTGTTCCGGCAGTTCCCGCGGTTCCCGGCGTCGACGGCGAGCCGGCCGTTCCCGCCATCCCCGCTGTCCCCGCCGAGGGCGGCAACGTAGTGGACGCCCCTTCCGTTTCAGTCCGCTAAGGGCCAGTCGCTAGTCTGTACTGCGGGAACGGCTTTGCACCGTTCCCGCAGTACAGAAGTCCGGGACTGCACGAACGCCAGCCGCACGCGCGGCGGTCTGCCCCGGCCAGATGCCGAATGACGGCAGGCAACACCATGGAGACTGGCAGTCCGAACCGGAAACCGGGACAGGCGTGAGCCGCGCCCCGGGATGGAGGAGCCGCTGGTGCTAAGCACTTTGGCCCAAGAAGAGACCGACATATTTGAGGGCACGGCCGGAACAGATCCGGCTGTGCTGTTCGGTGCTGCCTACCGGTCCTTCGCCGGCCCCGTCCAGGGGTACCTCCGGGCCCGCGGGGTGGACGATCCTGAAGCGGTAACGCAGGACGTGTTCCTTGCCTTCTATCCGAAAATCGGCGCTCTCACCGGCGGGCTCCAGGGCGCCAAGTCACTGCTTTTTTCCATTGCGCATGCGCGGATGGTTGATTACTACCGGCGGCTGGAGCGCCGGCCCCAGCTGAGCCCCTACGATCCCGAACAGGACGCACGGACCACGCCGTCCGCAGAACACACCGTGGAACTCCAGGGCGGTGCCGCCGCACTGCTGGACGGACTCAGCGAGGAACACCAGGAAGTACTGGCCCTCCGTGTCGTGGCAGACCTGTCCGTGGAACAGGTGGCAGGCATCATGGGCAAAAGCACGGGAGCCGTCAAGCAGCTCCAGCGCAGGGCACTGCACAACCTCAAGGCACAGACGCTTCAAAGAAACCAGGCGAAATCATGAGTGACACCGCAGCATCCCGCAGCGACGCGTTCGTCAGCCAGCTGCTCCTCGAAGCAGGCATGGACGACGACGGCCAGCTCCTCCCCGCGCTGCTGGAGCTTCGTGCGCTCGCGGACGCTGCGCCGGAGCCCTCCGCCGCGGTCGCTGCCCTGATGGCGCCTGCCGGGGCTGCGGCCCCCCAGGCCGCAACCCTTGATGAAATTCCCCGTACGGATGAACTGGCTGCACGCCGCCGGGCCAAGCGGCGCCTCGCGCTCACCACGGTCTCCGTGGCAGTCTCGCTGAGTGCGGGCGGCGCTGTTGCGGCGGCTTCGGACCAGGGGATCCGCGAGTCCTTCGCCCAGCTGGGCCACAGCATCACCTCGTTTGTCACCGGCTCCACGGGAGGACCCGCCGGCAACCAGGCCGAGGAACCCGCCGCACCCCGTCCGGCGAATCCCGCCGGCCCGGCAACCGCCCCGGCTGCACCAGCCCCCGGACCGGAGTCCGTTCCGGCCGGGGAACACCCGGCCGCTGCGCCGTCCGGCGGGCCCGCAGTCCCGGAGACGGCCCCCGGCAAGGCAGCACAGGACAAGCCCGCGGACGTCCCGGGGTCCGGCACGCTGCCCTCCGCCGTTCCGGAGGACCTCGCGGACGGACTCAGCCGTCCGCCGGTCGCGGTCCCTGGGCCGTCGGACATCCCGCTGCCCCGTACGCTGCCCCCTGTGCCGCTACCCTAAGCGCTGTTCTGAGGCTTGCCCTTAATAGGCCGCTGTGCCGCCTGCCTTGACCATGGCGCCCGACGGGGCGGCCAGGTACCAGACGTTATTGACCCCCTGGCCCAGGATGTCGCCGGGCTTGGTGTCCTTGGCGTAGTAGTACAGCGGCAGTCCCTCCAGCGTCACCTGCTTCTTCCCGTCCGGCGTCGCGATGGTGCCGAGCGTCCCCGTGACGCCATCCGCGGACGGCCGTTCGGCGGTTGTGGTGACCGGTGGCCAGGCCGCCAGGCACGCGTCCGTGCAGGCGCTGGTTCCCGAGTCCTTTACATCCTTCGTGAAGAAGTAGACGCTCATGCCCTTCGCATCCACAACGATGGCCCCTGCGGTTGAAGACGCCGTCTTGAGGTGGACGGCGGTGCTCGCGGTTGCAGGGGCCGCAGGTGAACCGGACGTGGCCGCCGGAGCGGTGGTTGCCGGTGCGGTTCCGGTGCTGCCGCCGCAGGCAGCAAGCGCCGCGGACAGGGCCAGGACGGCGAGGCCTGCGCCCAAGTTGTGTTTCATGGGGTTGCTCCTTGGCTGGGCCCGGCGTCGGATCACCGGACGCTAACCCGTACGACGCACCGGGACCAGGAATGGTTCACCCCCGCCTACCTGCGTGATGAACCTTCTGCCGGGCCGCGGCGTCTTTACGGGCGTATAAAAGAACTGTGGAAGAACCCCGGCAGGAGGGACGCCGTGCCGCTTGATGAGGACGTGGTGAAGTCCATCTACCGCGACCACGGCCCCGCCCTGCGCCGCTTTGTGCTGGGGGTTTCCCGGGATCCGCAGCTCGCCGAGGATGTGGTCCAGGAAACCGTGCTGCGCGTCTGGCAGCAAACGCCCGAGATCACCGGAAGCCTGCGCAGCTACCTGTACCGGACCGCCCGGAACATCATGATCGACAACTACCGCAGGGCGCAGCGCCGCCCCGCCGAAATGCTGGAGGGCGACGTTACCGAGCCGGCCGCCGTTATGGAAAGAGTGGACGAGCTCCTCAACCGGGTGCTGGTCGAGGAAGCCCTGGTCCGGCTCAGCAAGGAACACCGGGACGTCCTGGTGGCCCTGCATTACCGGCGCTTCACTGTCAACGAGGCCGCAGTCCAGCTCAACATCCCCAGCGGAACGGTCAAGTCGCGCGCCTACTATGCCGTGCGGGCGCTGCGCACCATCCTGGACGAGATGGGGGTGGAACGGTGAACAGCGCCGAACCGCACAGGCTGCTGGGCGCCTACCTCCTGGGCGGCCTGGACGCGCCGGACGTGGAGGCGTTCGAGGCCCACCTGCAGGAGTGCGGGACATGCCGGAAGGAACTTGCCGGCCTGGAGAAGATCCCCATGCTGCTGGACGCCCTCCCCGTGCCGGACGCCGTGGCGCTCACGGCTGCGCCGGGGAGGGCGCCGGATCCGCTGCCGTCCCCCGATCCGGTGCCGCTGCTCCGCAAACTGGCGCACCGCCGTCGGACATTACGACGGCGGTGGACGGCGCTGGCAGCCGCCGCGGCTGCCGCCTGCCTTGCCCTGGGCCTGGCCGGCGGTCCGCTCATGGTCCGGCCGCCGCAGCCGGACGCCACGTATTCCGTGCAGTCCGGCGGCGGCCTCCAGTTCAGCGTCGACCTCGCCCGGAAGACCTGGGGAACGGAACTCGCCGTGAACGGCAGCAGCCTCCCGGCCGACGGGACGTTGTCCCTGTGGGTCCGGGACCGCGACGGCGGTGAGGACCGGGCGTGCGCGTGGACGGCCACGCCCAGCGGCAGGGTCAAGATCACCGGGGCCACGCCGCTTCAGCTGGGGAGCATCGCAAGCGTTGAACTGCGCGACGCCACCGAACACGCCGTGGCGGTCATCACCGTCCCCTGAGGCCTGGCCCTGGCTGCGGCCTGCGTGGGGCATTAGTGGTTCATCTTGCCCAGCTTGGCCCGCACCATCATGAACACCCCGTAGCAGATCAGGCCTGCCCCCACGGCGGCCAGGAGGTAGACGCCGAGTGGCTGGTCGCGCAGGGCCCGGAGGCCGCCGTCGAGCCCGGTGGAGTCCTCCGGATGGGCCTGCAGGGTTGCGACGGCGATCAGCAGGCCGGTCAGCAGCAGTACCGTTCCCTTGGCCACGTATCCCGTGACTCCGAGGACCGTAACGGCGGTCCGCGCCGACGGGGAAGCCGGCATGACCAGGTGCTTTTCGAAGGATTTTTTCAGGCCGCGGATGCCGTAGACGACTCCCGTGACGGCGATGGCGGCGCCCAGCAGCACCAGCAAAGCCACACCGCCGGGTGCTTTCAGCAGGGTGAAGGTGAGATCAGAGGCGGCCTTTTGGTTGTCTGCGCCGGAACCTGTTCCCCTGGCGAAGGACATAAGCGTCAGCGCGAGCCCGGTGAAAACGAGGGCCTGGGCGCCGGCCTTCGCCTTCTTTCCGGCTTTTTCCTTGGTGGGCAGGCGGTTGTAGTCAAAGATGGCATCGCTGAGCTGCCAGAGTGCCAGCCCCGCGCAGGCCGCGAAGCTCGCCCACAGGAGGAACGGTCCTGCGGGCTGGGTGGCGAGCTCGGCAACCGCACCGCTGAAATCAGCGTTCCCCGTGCCTCCAAACGCCAACCGGATGGCGATCGCGCCGACCAGCAGGTGCAGGATGCCGCTCGCCGCGAACCCGGCCCTCGCCAGCAGTTCCAGGGTCCGCGAGTTGGTGACGTTCTCAGCCGCGTCGACGGCCTGCTTCATTTCCTTTTTGATGGCTGTTCCTTTGTGCATGTGCTGAGCTGGCGTGCGCCCCCCGCACACAGGGCAATCGTGCCACGCCAAGACAGTCCGGAACAGTGGCCGCCCCACGGCACCCGGAGTGGGTGCGCGGGCAGCCCGGCAACGGACGGCAGGCGATGGGGAGGAATCCCCATCGCCCGGCAACGGGCGCTGTGCAAGCATGTGACCAGCGACTGAACACGCACCAGTTCCTGCCGGGGGAAACACCATGACTTTTTACGGCGCTGACGTCAGCCAGCTGCGGGCATTGGCCAGGGCGGCCGATCAGGCGGCGTCCATGCTGGGCACCCGGGCAACGTCACTCCACAGCCAGATCCAGTCGGCACCGTGGAAGGGCGACGACGCGGAGCGCTTCCGGCAGGAGTGGAGCGGAAGCCACCGCCCCGGCCTGGAGAAGGTCGCCTCCAGCCTGCGGGAGAACGCCAGGCTCCTGCTGCTGCACGCGGAGGAACAGGAAAAGTCCTCCTCGGCTTCCCCAACCGGAGGCGGAAACAGCTTCTGGGGCAGCGTAACGTCGCTGGCCGGCCGGGCCGGGGGATGGCCGGCGGACCAGGCCGCTGCCGCCGCAGCCGCAGCTGAACATCGCCGGGAGCTGCAGGCGGACCTGGAGCAGTTGCTTGACGCCGGCCCGGTGGAGCAAGCCGCCTGGTGGGGCAGCCTGTCCGCGGCCGACCGGAGATACCTGATCGTGGGCGGGGACGGGGACGGGCCGTTCGCCGTGGACCTGATGCGCATGGACGGCGGAATCCCCTCGTCCGTGCAGGCGCTGGCGCGGGAACACCTCCAGGAGCTGGCCAAGGCGGACATCCCTGTCTACTCCGAGACGGGAACGGCGTCGATTGAGGCCCGGGTGGCCTGGGTCCACGGCGGCGCCGAAGTGGGGACGGAAGTGGTGGAGAACGTTGACGGCTCCGCCACCATGAAGGTCTACGGGAACATGGGGCTGGGTGTCAACGACACCGCGGGAGCCGCCGGGGTCACCCTCACTGGCCAGGTGTCCCGGGAATACACGTTCGGGAGCGTGGAAGAGGCCATGGCTGCCCGGGAGCAGATGTACCGGGACCTTCCGCCGGACAGCGTAGGCGAGATCAGGGATGTTGCTGGCAACCCGCCCGGCTACATCCTGGACACCATCAACGAAGCCGCCGGAGACAACGGCTCCACCGGCCAGGCGGACAAGGCCAAGGGCACGCTCTCCCTGGAGGCCGGGACGGAAACCGGCGCCGCCACCGGCTCCGCGAAGCTGGACCTGGGGTACGAACGGAACCTCACGGACGGGACCGCGACGGCGGCGGGCGAGGTTTCTGCCCAGGGCAAGCTGAACCTGGACGGCCGGGTGTTCGAGGCTTCGGGCAAGGGCGGGCTGCAGGTTTCCCTGGACAAGGACAACAACATCGACTCGGTGTCTGTATCCCTGGACGGAACGGTGGCGCGGGGGATCGAGGCAGGTACGGACGTCAAGGCGGCCAAGATCGAATCCTCGGTCAGCGTGGGGACACAGGGCACCGTGAAAATCGACGTGGACTACTCCCCGGAGAACAGGCCAGTCATTGACAGCTACCTCCGCAACGTCGCCCTGGGGAATGAGTACGACGCCGCCCGCGACGCCGCCAGGCTGTATGAGGCCGGGTCCGCAACCATCCAGGTCAATAACGTGGTCACTGCCTCCACCGGGGCGGGCCTCGACGTGAAGCTCGGCGAGGTGGAGGTCAAGACCGAGAACAAGGCAACCACCAACGTGTCCACGTACTATAAGGTGCCCAACGACACCAGGCTCGAGAGGCTGTGACCATGTCCGTGCACATCGAATCCCCGCTGGGGTTCACGGCAGACTTTCCGGAGCACACCCAGGTCCTGGCCGATTCCACGGCCGGCCCCAACACTGGGCAGTACGGTCTGTTGGGCGGCGTCCTGGTCACCGTTGTCAAGGACGATACCTCCGTGCACGGCGCCCCGCCGGCCACCGGCTGGGCCCACCTGATGTCGGAGTTCTACCTGGAGGAGCGGGGCGGGACCCTCTTGGCCGAGGGCGGACTGGACCTTCCAGGGAAGGCAGCATACGCCGTGGTGGTGGGCTACAACGACGCCGGAGGGTCGCCAAAGGTCGCGGCCACGGTGGGCGTGTGGCAAAACGCGCAGTTCATCGGCGTGGTGGTCATCTGGCCGTCCACCGACCCGTCCCTGGAGCCGCGGCTGGGCATGCTGAAGGAGATTGTGGCCGGCATCAGCCCGGCCTGACAGCCTTGTCCCTAGCGCCGGCGGTAACAGAGATCGAAGATCAGCCGCCCGGCCTCGTGGGCCTTGGCCTCGAAGCTGGTCCGGATCCTGCCTTCGAAACGGGGCGCCCAGCCTCCGGTCTCGTCGATTCCCTCGTTGGGTCCGGTGTGCTCGGTGCTCACCGGTGCACGGCCCTCCCTGACCGGCGCTCCGCCCACCACGGACTCGACGCCGGACTGCCACACCTGGGTCAGGGGGCTTTCCGGCCCCCGGCGCTCGCCGGTGTGCAGGTTTTCAAAATCCTTGGAACCCGCCAGGACATCCCGGACGTGGACGGCGTAGTTGGACCAGTCGGTGGCGATCCGCCACAGCCCGCCCGGCTTCAGCGCGCGGGCTGCGAGGTCCGCGAACTCTGGCTGGATGAGGCGGCGCTTGTGGTGCCGGGACTTGTGCCACGGATCGGGAAAAAAGACCCACAGTTCGCTGACGGAGCCCGCCGGGAGCATCGTAGCCAGGACCTCGGGCGCGTTGGCCTCCACCACCCGGACATTCCTGAGGCCGCGGCTGTTGATCTTGATGATGGTGTTGGCCAGGCCCGGGGTGTAGACCTCAACGGCCAGGAAATCGGTGTCCGGGTTCTGCTCGGCGGCGTGGCACACGGCATCGCCCAGGCCAGAGCCGATCTCCACAATGAGGGGAGCCTTGCGGCCGAACTCGGCTTCGGCGTCGAACGTGTAGTCGGGGTGGACCGAGGTGTTCGCAACGTGGCGCGGGACGTCCACCGCCCACCGTTCGGCGTGCTCTTCCCAGGCCGCCTGCCGGCGGCCCTGCAGGCGCGTGCCGCGGCGGACGAAGCTGACCGGCCGGCCGCCGTACGTGCCAAAGGAAGCCTGCGTCCCCGGGGTGACGGGCCTCGGGACATGCGGCTGCTGGGGGTTTTCTGGGGATTCGCTCATCCCTTCCAGAATAGCGGCGCCGGAGGGGAACAACTTATGGAGACCGCTCGAGGAACAGCCAGACGCCCACGTACACGGCAACGAGGGCAGTGGATAGGCACAACGACGCTACCGAGAACGTCCGGCCGGGGGTCCTCTGCTCCGACCGCTTCACAGCGTGGAATGCCAGGGCCAAGGAAGCTGACATGAGAACGGAAGGCAGACTCAGGATGAGGATGTCGACTGCCCATGGCGGCAAGGGAGACCAACGAAAGGAGAAGGCCAGCACTGCGACGAGCATATGCACGAGGGCAGTAACAAAGAGGGAGGCAGGGGCAGCAATTGCAAGGACCAGGCTGGCGGCAGCCGGCCAGATCACCGGGCGATCCCGGCATGAGGGTGTGAGGAGTGACGGCCCCGACGGTACTCCCTCCTCTGCGGATGACTTCGGATCAGGGCGTGGAGGGCCGGGACCGGGTTCAGGTGCTGCCACGATGTTCCTCCTCTGATTGCCGTGCAGCTGCTGGTTCCAGCGTAGGCGTGGGGCGGAACTGCCAGAAGGCACCGCGGTCCCTATGTGGATAACCCAGGGAGGCAACCCAGCCTGCAAGAATGGGCGGATGAGGGAAGCGACCGACGCCGAGGCAAGGAACCGCCGGGCTGGTGGCCCTGCGGCAAAGGAGCAACCAGGGTTCCTGGTGGACGCCGAGGTTGACGAGACCCCGGCACCGGCACCCACCCGGGTTGGGAGCCGCCGGCAGCTCGTGTACCTGGGGCTGTGCCTGGTCCTGGTGGGACTCAACCTGCGGACGGTCTTTTCCAGCTTCTCCGCGGTCCTTCCCGAGGTAACTGCCCAGGCTGCCCTCCCCGGCTGGGCTGTGGTGGTGCTGACCACTGTCCCCGTCACGCTCCTGGGCGTGTTCGCACCCCTGGCCCCGGTCCTGGCGAGGCGGTTCGGTGCCGAGCGGGTGCTCCTGGGCGCCATGGCGCTCCTCACAGCAGGACTGTTGCTGCGCCCCGCCGGACTGGGCCTGGCAGCAACAGGACAGGGCGCCGGCCACCTGCCCGCGCTCCTGGCCGGGACGGCTGCCTGCGGGGCAGCCATCGCCCTGTGCAACGTGCTGCTGCCCGGGCTGGTCAAGCGGGACTTCCCGCACCGGCTGGGCCTGATGGGCGGGCTCTACACCACCGCCATCTGCGCCTCCGCGGCGTTGGGCGCCGGCTTCACCTACCCGGTCTACACGGCTACGGGGGAGTGGACCCTGGCGCTGTGGTCCTGGGCGGTGCCTGCCGCCGTCGTGCTTGTGCTGTTCCTCCCCGTGGCACTCCGCCAGCCGCGCATCCGGCACCAGGCCGTCCGGGAGGGCGTGAACGTGTGGCGCTCCCCGGTGGCCTGGCAGGTGACCATCTTCATGGTGCTGCAGGCCATGATGTCCTTCAGCGTCTTCGCGTGGCTGGCGCCGATCCTGCGCGAGCGGGGCGTGGACGGGGGAGCGGCGGGACTGATCGTCTCGGGGTCCATCGTGCTGCAGATGCTCGGCTCGCTGTTCGCGCCCGCACTGGCCGCCAGGTTGAAGGACCAGCGCGCCATCAACACCATCGTTGCTTTGATGACCGGCGCCGGCTTCGCGCTGAGCGTCTTCGGTCCCCTGGAGCTTGTCTGGGTGTGGGCCGGCCTGCTGGGACTGGGCCAGGGAAGCCTCACCGCAGTGGCGCTGACCATGATCATGCTCCGGACCCGCGACGGGCACACCGCCGCGCACCTGTCCGGAATGATGCAGGGCGTGGGCTACGGGCTGGGCTCCACCGGCACGCTGATGGTGGGCCAGCTGCACCAGGCCACCGGATCCTTCACCGCCGCCGGGGTCCTGTTCCTGGCGGTGGGGTTGCTGGCGGGGACCTTCGGCTACCGGGCCGGCCGCGACCGGTTCGTCAGTTAGGGGCGGGCTGCCGTGCGGGATTCCGTTGTTCCGGCCACCCGTCCCGCCGCGGGCATCCTCCGGGGGCCGTACCTCTGGGTGACCGTGGGGACGTGTGCCCTGGTGTTCCTGGCCGCGTTCGAATCCCTTGCCGTCACCACCATCATGCCCCTGGTCAGCCGCGAACTCGACGGCGCCGGACTCTATGCGCTCGCGTTTGCCGGTCCGCTGGCAACAGGCGTGATCGGCATGGTTGCCGCCGGAAACTGGTCCGACAGGCGCGGGCCCACAGCCCCGCTCTACGCATCAGTGGCGTTGTTCGTGCTGGGCCTGCTGATTGCCGGGACCGCGGCGTCCATGCCCGTGCTGGTTGCGGGCCGGCTGGTGCAGGGGCTGGGCGGGGGAGCCCTGACAGTCGCGTTGTATGTGCTGGTGGCGCGCATCTATCCCGGCAGCCTGCACCCCAAGATCTTTGCCGCGTTCTCCGCCGCGTGGGTGGTGCCGTCCCTGGTAGGGCCGTTTGCGGCAGGAATCGTGGCGCAGGTCTTCAGCTGGCACTGGGTGTTCCTGGGCGTGGTAGGCCTGGTCATCCCCGCGCTGGTGATGATTGCGCCCGTGCTGAAGGGACTCGAGCCGCCTCACGGACCGGCCGGGGAGCCGGGGGATGCGCTGCCGCCCTGGGCGCCGGGCAGACTTGCCTGGGCAACCCTGGCGGCGCTCGCTGTCCTGGCGCTCAACCTGTCACGAGAGCTCCGGATCCCCGGCCTTCCCGCCGCGCCGGCGCTCCTGGCCGTTGCCGCCGTCGTCCTTGCCCTGCTGGCCGTCCGCCCGCTGGTTCCGCGGGGCACCCTCACCGCCCGCCGCGGCCTGCCCAGCGTGATCCTGGTACGCGGGCTCGCCGCGGCAGCGTTCTTCGGAGCCGAGGTTTACCTGCCCTACCTGCTGATCGAGCTGTACGACTTTTCGCCCACATTTGCCGGCCTTACGCTTACCGGCGGGGCGCTGGCCTGGGCCGGAGCGTCGGCAGTGCAGGGGCGCCTGGGCGCCAGGCTGTCCCATCGCCGTGCGGTGGGCATCGGCGCCCTGATGGTCCTGGGGGCGGTGATCCTCGCATTGGTGACCACCGCGCTGCACTGGCCGCCCGCCGTCGTCATTGCCGGCTGGATCCTCGCCGGCGGCGGCATGGGACTGCTGTATCCGCGGCTGAGTGTCATGACCCTGGCGCTGTCCAGCAAGGAAAACGAGGGCTTCAACAGCTCCGCCATGTCCATCGCGGACTCCCTGGGCGGCGCACTGGCCCTCGCAACGACGGGCATCGTCTTCGCAGCGTTTACGACGACGACGGAATCCTTCGCCGGGGTCTTCGGCCTCGCCGCCGTGCTCGCCGTCGCCGCGGCCGCCGTCGCGCCCCGGGTCACCGCCGCCAAAACCCCCTGAGTTGGACAAAAACTCCGTGGCCTGGGCGGGCGGCAGTCAGGGCAATCGGGTGGCCCGCAGGACGACGTCGGCGATGGTTGCGTGCTGGCCGTCAGGCCCGGTTACCGGCCGCTCCCGGCTGGTCTGGACCTCCAGCTGCCATTCGGGACCGTCAAGCCCCAGTTCCTGGACGAGCTCATCACAGGTGTAGAACATCCCCTGGTGGTCGTGCCCGCCGCCCCACGGCGGCAGCCTGTCCGGGTGGTGGCCCACCACCAGCAGCGTGCCGCCGCGCTTGACTGCGGCCGCCGCGGTGCGGAGCGGGCCCTGCCAGGCGAGCTCCTGCGAGTGCAGGAACTGCGACGTCACGAGGTCGAAGGAGTCGCCGGGCTGCCATTGGCTGAGGTCTGCCTGTTGCCAGGTGATCCTGCTGGCAATTGTTCCCTCCGCGGCATGGACGCTTTCGCGGGCCAGCGCGGCCTTCTCGTGGGAGTGTGCCCGGTCGAGGGCCACCGCGGAGACGTCGACGGCGGTGACGGTCCACCCCTGCTGGGCAAGCCAGATGGCGTCAGCGCCTTCCCCGCAGCCGAGGTCCAGCGCCTTCCCGGGGCGAAGGCCACCGGCTTCCCGGACCAGCTGCGGGTTGGGCTTGCCGCTCCACATCCGGGGTTTGCTGCGGTAGCGGTCGTCCCAGATGGCCGCGGCGTCGGCCCCGCTGTGGACTGCCAACCCCTCGCCGAGCGTGGCGTCGGAATGGCCAGAACCGGCGTCGTGCATCGTCTGGTGCGTTTCAGGATGCTGCTGGCGTGGTCCAGGATGCTGCGCGTCATTCCCGGGGGCGGCGTGTTCACTCATGCCTCAAGCGTGCCCCGGCCCCGCCCCCAAGGCAACGCCCAACCAAGTAGCGCTAAGTGTCGTTTTGAGGGTTCAAAACGACACTTGGCGCTACCTACTTGGGAGGGGGCGGGAAAGTGGGGTGGGCCAGGGATGCTAGACTGGTGGAACTTGATGTGCAGTGATGCCCAGGATCTCCTGTGTGAAGGTACCCCTTCATCCAGGGGACAGGGCTTTTTTCATGTGAGAGGCACATCCTGCGTCGATGAACGCATTCCATTTGGTCCCGGCCGCCGCTTTGCATAAGCGGCAGCAGGCTGGTTGACCACCTGAATTTTCTTCGGCGAACCCTTGAGCCAACCGGCATCGGGGGCCGATATCCATACGGATACCGCCTGAAAGACCTTTGACTTTGACTACATTTGCTGCCCTCGGCACGCCCAAAGCCCTCGCCGACACCCTCACCGCCCAGGGAATCGAAACCCCGTTCCCCATCCAGGTGAAGACCCTCCCTGACACCCTCGCGGGACGCGACGTCCTGGGCCGCGGCCGCACCGGCTCCGGCAAGACCATCGCGTTCGCCATCCCCCTGGTGGCACGCCTCGCCGAGCGCGAAGCCCCGTACTTCCGCAAGCCCGGCCGCCCCATGGGCCTGGTCCTTGCACCCACCCGTGAACTGGCCACCCAGATCAACGCCACCATCGAGCCGCTGGCCAAGGCCGCCGGCCTGAACACCACCGTGATCTACGGCGGCATCTCCCAGGCGCGCCAGGAGAAGGCCCTGCGCGCCGGCGTCGACATTGTCATCGCCTGCCCGGGCCGCCTGGAGGACCTGATCCGCCAGCGGATCCTCACCCTCGAGGCCGTGGAAATCACAGTGCTGGACGAGGCGGACCACATGGCCGACCTCGGCTTCCTGCCCGTGGTGAAGAAGCTCATGGACATGACCCCCAGCCAGGGCCAGCGCCTGCTCTTCTCCGCCACCCTGGACAACGGCGTGGACAAGATCGTCCAGCGCTACCTGTCCAACCCGCTGACCCACTCCGTGGACGATCCGCAGGCCGCGGTGACCACCATGGAGCACCACGTCCTGGTGGTCAACGACCAGACCGTCAAGAAGCAGCTGATCGTGGAGCTCGCCTCCGGCGCCGGCCGCCGCGTGCTCTTCATGCGGACCAAGCACCACGCCCGCAAGCTGGCCAAGACCCTGACCGACGCCGGGATCCCCGCCGTGGACCTGCACGGCAACCTCTCGCAGAACGCCCGTGACCGCAACCTCGCCGAGTTCTCCTCCGGCGAAGTACGTGTCCTGGTGGCCACCGACGTCGCCGCCCGCGGTGTCCACGTTGACGACGTCGAGCTGGTCATCCACGTGGACCCGCCCACCGAGCACAAGGCATACCTGCACCGCTCAGGCCGTACCGCCCGCGCCGGTTCCGACGGCACCGTGGTCACGCTGACCCTGCCGGAGCAGCAGACCGACGTGAAGAAGCTGATGAAGGCCGCCGGCGTCGACGTGAACTTTGAGCGCGTCACCGCCTCTTCGCCCATCGTTGCTGAACTCGTGGGCGAGATGGCCGAAAAGATCGACCCGCGCACCCGCGCTGCACTGCTGGCTAAGAAGGCTGCACAGCAGGGCGGCGGCACCTCCACCGGCGCCAACGCGGAGCGCAAGCGCGCCCGCCGCCAGGCTGCACCCACGGCCGGCGGCCGTGGCGGCCGTGGTGGACGCGGCAAGGTTGGGGCCGAGCCCGTTCGCACCGACGTACCCCGCGCCGAGCGCCGGGCAGTTGCCTTCGAGGGCCGCACCGAAGCCCGCGCAGCGTTTGACCGCGTGGCCGAGCAGAACGAGGACCGCGCCGTTGCCGCAGCGGCTGCCCGCCGCAACAACCGCGGCCGCGGCACCGCTTCCACACACCGCAACGACGTCCCCGCGGCAGGTGGCCGTGCATCGGCCGGCCGCGGTTCGGACGGCCGCGCAGAGTCACGCGTAACCCGCAGCGAAGCGCCCCGCGGCGGCACCGGCCGGCCGGCAAGCTCAGGACGTCCGGCAGCATCCGGTGGCCAGCGCAGCGGACGCCCGGCAACCGGCCAGCGCGCAGCAGCGGGTGCGGGTGCAGGCACCCGGGGTGGCGGTTCACGCTCCGCCGGTGCAGGTGCAGCCGGCGGCAACAAGGCAGTCTGGTCCTCCAACACCGGTGGCACCTCAGGCGGCTCCTACAGCGCAGGCAACGGCGGCGGCTCCGGCCGTCCCGCCCGCAGCGGTCCCCGCCGCGCGTCGGCTCCGGCGTCGAACGAACGCCGCAGCCGCTAACAAGGCCCCTTAACGTCCATCGATTGCTCCGCACCTGCCGTTTAGAAGGTCCATAACGGCAGGTGCGGAGCAATCGATGTGGTCGTCACCAGCCGCGGGCGCGCCACTCCTCGAGGTGCGGCCGCTCGGCGCCCAGGGTTGTCGGCTGGCCGTGGCCGGGATGGACGACGGAGGAGTCCGGGTAAGTGCCGAACAGCCGCTGGGTCACGTCGTCCAAAAGCTGGTTGAAACGCCCGGGATCCTTCTGTGTGTTGCCAACGCCGCCGGGGAACAGCGAATCGCCGGAGAAAATGTGCGCAGGCCCTTCGGGGTCCTCGTACACAAAGGCGATCGAGCCCGGCGTGTGTCCCCTCAGGTGGACCGCCGCCAGCTCAAAGCCGTCCACGGCAACCGTATCCCCGTGCCCAAGGGGCCGGTCCACCGGAACCGGCAGCGCCTCGGCGTCGTCCGTTCCTGCTGCGGTGGCCGCCCCGGTAGCCTCCACCAGTTCCTTCAGCGCCCGGACGTGGTCCCAGTGCTGGTGGGTGGTGGCGATCAGTGCCAGCCGAGGCGTTGCGGAGGTGTCTCCGGGCGCATCCTGCAGCAGTTGCTGGATGGCCGGAAAATCGTCCGCGGCGTCGATCAGCACCTGCTCTCCGCTGGCCTTCGCCGTCAGCAGGTACACGTTGTTGTCCATCTCGCTCACGGAGATCCGGCGGATGGTCAGGGCGGGCAGGTCATACAGAAGTGAGTCCATGGCTCTGAGTCTATTCACGGCCCTCGGACACCCAGGTGGGATCCGCTGAGCGGGAGCCGACGACGGCGTCCGAGGCTTCACCTAGCGCGTCCAGTTGGGCAGGGGTGAGGTCCAACGCCAAGGCGCCCAGGTTTTCGTCGATCCGGTGCCGCTTGCGCGTGCCGGGGATCGGGACGACCGGCAGGCCCAGCCGCCTGCCTTGGGCGAACAGCCAGGCCAGGGCAACCTGGGCAGGTGTTGCGTCCAGTTCGCCAGCCACGGACCGGACGGTGTCCACGACCGCCTGGTTGGCGTCCGCTGCGTCCAGGGCGAAACGGGGGATCCGGCGTCGAAAATCCTTTTCGCCAAGGCTCGAGGCGTCCACAGTGCCGGTGAGGAACCCGCGGCCCAGCGGCGAGTACGGGACAAAACCCACCCCGAGGGCGGCCGCGGCAGGAACAACGTTGCGTTCCACGTCGCGGCTCCAGATGGACCATTCGCTCTGGACCGCCGCAATCGGGTGGACGGCAGAGGCTTCTTGAAGCTCCTGGGCCGTCACTTCGGACAGCCCCAGGTGCCTGATTTTGCCCTGCTGCACAAGCTCTGCCATGGCCTCCACGGTTTCCACAATCGGAACGCGGAGGTCACGGCGGTGCATGTAGTAGAGGTCAATCCGGTCGGTTCCCAGCCGCTGCAAGCTGCGGTCCACCGCCTGCCGGATGTAGGCGGCGTCGCCCCTGATGTCCGTGTAGCCGTCCGTCGGAGTTCCCACCAGCCCGAACTTGGTGGCCAGCTGCACCTCGTCCCGCCGCTCCTTGAGCAGCCGGGCGATCAGTTCCTCGTTGCTGCCCCCGCCGTAGATGTCCGCGGTGTCAATAAAGCTGACACCGGAATCGACGGCGTGATGCAGCGTCCGGAGCGCGTCCTCCTGGTCCACCTCCCCATACACCGGGGTGAGCGCCATTCCGCCGAAGCCGAGGGGGCTGACCTTGAGGCCGTCGCCGAGGTCCACAGTTGCTGGCATGGGTTCTCCTGTTCGTTCTCTGTTGCAGGGTTCAAGATTGCGGTCGTGGGCTACTTCCAGGGGATGAGCCGGTCCGCGGCCGGGCAGGTGGCCTGGATCAGCACCGCATTCGCTTCGTCCGGTCCGTTGGCCCAGGCCTCCGCCGCAGTCCTATCCATGCCGAACGAGACGTGTCTTTCCACGAGCCGGGCCAACCGCAGCACCGGGGGCGTGTCCACGAACCACACTTCGTCCAGCTGCGCCCGGACATCCTTCCACGGCTGATGCTCCATCAGGAGGTAGTTGCCCTCGGTGATGATGAGGGGCACCTCGGCAGGGACAGCGATCGATGCCGCCACCGGCTCGTCCAGGGTCCGCCGGAACTCCGGGGCGTACACTACTGGCTCGTCCCGGCGCACCAGCCTGCGGAGCAATGAAAGGTACCCGCCGGCGTCGAAGGTCTCCATGGCTCCCTTGCGCTGCCGAAGGGGCGTGCCGTCGATGATCGCGTTGCCCAGGTGGAAGCCGTCCATGGGCACCACCACTGCCTGCCCCGGACCAAACTGCTGCCGGATCCATTCCGCGAACGTTGATTTCCCGGAGCCGGGCGCCCCGGCAATGCCCAGTATGACGCGCGTCCCGGGAACCAGTCGGCGCCGGAGGGCATCCATCGCTTCGGCTATCTCGGGTGAGTCCATGGCAAAAGCCTAGACCGGGGCCCGGACATGCGCTGAGTCTCCCCACCTTTGGTTCGGCACAGGCGGCGGACGACGGCGTTTTGGCGGGACACGCCGTCGTCCGTCCTTAAAGGCGGGGAGACTCAGCGGTGGGAGATTCCGTTGGGCCGGCCGGAGGCCAGGGGCACCCGGCCGGCTTTGCCGGGCGCTAGCCGGCCTGGAACACTGCTACGGTGCGGGCCGGGACGGTGAAGGTCCCGGTTGCCGGATCATGGGCGGCAGTCCTGACCACCGGGTCGCTGCCCGAGGCCTGGACCGGGTGCAGGCCGTAAGCGGTGCCTGTGGTGCCGGCGACTGCCTGGCTGACGGCCTCGTCGGCGGCGTTGAACACCACCACCAGCCCGCTCCGGTCCTTGTCCACGTCCGGGCCCACGGAGTCGTCGATCCGCATGACCACCACGCCGGGCGCCTGGTCCGGGCCCGCCGTGGGGAACGAGACCTTCTGCTGCACCAGGGCGGCGTCACCCAGGCGGAACAGCGGCGTGCTCTTGCGGATCTGCAGCAGCTCGGCAGCCCGGCCGCGCGCCTCGGCGATCGCGGCGGGAGCAGGCTTCAGTGCGGGGTCCGCCAGCAGCGGGCGCAGGTAGCCGTACTTGTCCCCGTTGTCGGGCTTGGGCGGCAGTCCGCGGCCGAAGCCGTTGGTGGCATCCGTGTGGTCAAGGATGTTGAACCAGTCGCCCGAGTCGTAGCTGTTGCGGTCCAGGGACTTGCTGCGGAGGGATTCCCCGCCGGCGTGCCAGAACGAGATGCCCTGGCTGAAGGCCGTGGTGCTGAGTGCGAGGGTCTGCATCCGCGTCCGTTCCGCCATGGGGGTGTCCTGCGGCAGTTTCAGGGCGAGGGCGTCGAACAGCGTCTCGTTGTCGTGCGCTTCCACGTAGGTGACGGCCTCCTGCGGATCGCTGGTGTATCCGGCCGGGGCGCCGTTGTACGGCACGTCAGAGCCCTTGACGGTTGCACCGGTGCGGTCAACGAAGGAGTAGTCCTTCAGGTTGCCGGTCAGGCCCACCTTGATCAGGTCCTGGGCCAGGAGGAGGGATGCTTTCTGCTGTTCCGGGGTGCCGTTGGCAGGGGAGCTGTTGGGGTCGGTGAACAGGCCCGAAGCGAAGCCCTGGACCCGCGGGTCGGGGTCGAAGGGGCCGCCGCCGCGTACGGCGTCGCGCAGCCGGTCATTGAACGTGCCGATGCCGGTTCCTGCCATGTTCTCCTGGGTGGCCTGGACGAACCTTGCGTTGTTGGCCACTTCGCCGAAGTTCCAGCCCTCGCCGTAGAGGGTGATGTTTTTGCCGTCTACGCCATCCTTGGCCAGGGTCAGCTCGTCCAGGGCTGCCCGCACGTCCAGCATGTTCTGCTTGGAGTGGTGGCCCATGAGGTCGAAGCGGAACCCGTCCAGCTTGTAGGTCTTGGCAAGCGTCACCAGGGAATCGATCATGAGCTTGCCCATCATCGTGTTCTCGGTGGCCGTGTTGGCGCAGCAGGTGGAGGTCTCCAGCGAGCCGGTGGTGGCGTTCAGGCGGTGGTAGTAGCCGGGAACAATCCGGTCAAGGTTGTTGGACCCGGGTTGGCCGGCGCTGGAGGTGTGGTTGTAGACCACGTCCTGGATGACGCGTGCCCCGGCGGCGTTGAGTCCGGCCACCATTTCCCGGAACTCGGTGATGCGTGCGGTGCCGTCCGGGTTGGTGGCGTAAGAGCCTTCTGGGGTGGTGTAGTGCAGGGGATCGTAGCCCCAGTTGAAGCCGTCCTTGGAGGCTGTCTCTGCGACGCAGGCCTGCTGCTCCTCTGAATCTGCAGGCATTGCGGCGAGGTCGCAGGCGGGTTCGAGCTGTTCGCTGCGCCGTTCCTCGATGGTGCCGATGTCGTTCACCGGCAGCAGGTGGACGGCGTTGAGGCCCGCTGAAGTCAGTTCGCGGAGGCGGCGCATGCCGTTGCTGTCCTGCTGTGCGAAGGCTTTGTACGTTCCCCGGTGTTCTTCCGGGACGGAGGCATCGGTGATGGAGAAGTCGCGGACGTGCAGCTCGTACAGGGAAAGGTCCTCCGGCTTGTTGAGCGCGGGCTTCTGCAGCTTCTTCCACCCCTCGGGGGCCAGGGACTTGTCCTCCACGTCAACAAACAGGCTGCGTGCGGAGTTGGCGGAGAGCCCCACGCTGTAGGGATCAGTGACGAGGTTCCGCTCCACCTTGCCGGTTTCCGGCACGAAGACCTCCACCTCGTACAGGTAGTAGGCGCCGCTCCATTCCTTCTCCCCGGTCAGGGACCAGACGCCATCCTCGCCCGGTTCCATGGCCCGGCTGGCCACAGGATCGCCGCCCGAACCGGAAGCGTAGGTGTGGACGGTGACGTTGCGGGCAGTCGGCGCCCACAGTGCGAGCCCGGGGCGGTTGCCCTTCCACGTCAGCCCGAGCTCCTGGCCGGCCGCGCCCTGGTACAGGGTGTCCATGACGCCGGGGACCTGGACGCCGGTGGCTGCGGTGACCTTGCCGTCGGCCCCAACGGCGGCAACCAGCAGCTGGCCCCTGAGCAGTTCCTTTGCGCGAACGGAATCACCTTCCGCCAGCCGCAACGGGGTGAAACCGGCGAGGTGTGGGTACTTCGCTGCCAGCCCTGCATCCAAAGCGCCGGACGTTTTCTCAAGCGCTGTGTAGCTGCCGCCGGTGACCTGGCCGTCCGCCAGCGCCAGGCCGCCGTCGGGCGCGTTGTAGAGCCGGTACGTAGTTCCCTCCGCGGCCGGCGCCTGCCAGGCGATGGTGTCCGCCGAGAGCCAGTGCGCGCCGGCCTCCGTTCCAAGCGCATCAGGGACATCGTCGCTCAGCGTGTGGCTGGCGTGGTCATAGGTGAAGGTCACGGGACCGCCGGGCGCGTTGAGCACCAAGTCCCCGCCGCCGGCTGCTCCGCCGGCACCGTAGTTCTCATCCCAGGAATTGTTGAGGGCGACCTTCATGCCGTAGGTGCCGGCCGGTATGTCGAAGGTGGCGCGGTACAGCGTTGCCGAGCCCTCGACGGGCTGCAGCCTGCTGGCCGTGCAGTCGGGCTGCCAGTCCCCGGGGCAGCCAATTTCGGATTGCAGGGAGCCAACGAGCGCCACGGCCTGGGGCGCGGCCGTGTGGTCCGCGGACGCCGGGAGGGCAAAGCCGCCCAGCGCCAGGGGCGTGGCACAGGCCGCGGCCAGGGCCGCTGCAAGCTTCCTTCTGAGGGCAGGGGGCAGCCCGGAGGATGTGGGGTGATGAGTCATGGAAGACCTTCCTTGGAGACGCCCCGGCCGTCAGCGGTGAGGAGCGGGGTACCCCTGAGCCTAGAATTCGTTTCACGCAGCGTCAACCGTTTGCTGAAAATTTCACGTCCTGTTTTCATGAAGCTACCGGTCTGCTGTCCGTACACTTGAAGGCACCAAGACTTCCGGACTCCTGTTCCGGTGAAGGAGCTGCATGAGCATGACCGGGAGCCGGACCCCACCCGCCCCAGCCGAACGGCCAAAACTGGAAGACCTCGCACGGAAGGTCGGCGTCAGCATCGCCACCGTGTCCCGGGTGGTCAACGGCCGGAAGGGAGTTTCACGGGAAATCCGCCAGGCAGTCCTGGCGGCCATGGACGACCTCGGTTATGAACGCCCCGACCGTGCCCGCAGCGACGTGAGGGGCCAGGTTGGCATCATCGTCCCGGACCTGGCCAACCCGATCTTTCCCGCCATTGCCCAGGCCGTGGTCTCCCTGCTTTCCCAGGAGGACTTCATTCCCGTCATTTGTGCCCTGCCCGGGGGAGGGCGTTCGGAGGACGAGTACATCGAGATGCTCGTGGCGCAGGGAGCCGCCGGCATCATTTTCATCTGCAGCGCGCATGCGGACGGCCAGGCCAGCCTGGAGCGCTACCACCGGCTACGCGGCCGCGGCATTCCGTATGTGCTGGTCAACGGCCCCCGGCCGGAACTCGGCGCGGCGTCGGTCGCCAACGACGATGCAGCGGCCATCAGCACCGCTGTCCAGCACCTTGCCAGTCTGGGACACCGCAAAGTGGGGTTGGCCATTGGGCCCCACCGCTTCATTCCCAGCCGGCAGAAACTTGCCGGTTTCCGCTCGGCACTCGCGGAATTCCTGGGTGTGGACAACCCCGAGGCCCACACGGCCACGAGTATGTTCACGGTGGAAGGCGGCCAGAGTGCAGCCAATGAACTCCTTGACTCCGGCCATACTGCGATTGTGTGTGCTTCCGACGTCATGGCCCTTGGCGCCATCCGCGCAGCCCGCGCCAGGGGGCTGCGGGTGCCCGAAGACGTGTCCATCATAGGCTTTGACGATTCGGCTTTGATGGCACTTACCGATCCGCCGCTGACGACGCTGCGGCAGCCAACTGCGGCGATTGCCCACGCTGCCGTCCATGCGCTTGCTGCCGACATGGCAGGCGAGCAGTCCACGCACTCGCCGGTGGTTCTGGCGTCCGACCTGGTGCTGCGCGGTTCTACCGGTCCTGCGGCAAAGCCTTCAGGCCGCCAACGCAGCCAACAATCCCCGCGATAAAAGCCACTTTGAGCACGCTGAAGGCTTCCGCTCCGGTGGCCATGGCCCAGCCGACGGTCAGCGCAGCGCCGACTCCCACCCACACGGCGTAGGCAGTGCCCAGCGGGATGTGCCGGATGGCCCAGCCCAATCCCAGCATGCTCAGTGTTGCCGTAACAGCGAAAACCAAGGTGGGGAGCGGTTGGCTGAAGCCGTCGGACAGGCCCAGTGCCGTTGCCCACACCGCTTCGAGGACCGCCGAGGCCAGCAGAACCAGCCAGGGAACCCTGTGCTGCCGCATCACGCCACCACCTTCAAGCCCACCACGCACACGGCGATGCCGGACAGCAGGAGGAGGCGTGCCGCCGTCGGACGTTCCACCTTGGTGGCAATGGCATACGCCGAGGTCAGCACCACGCCCACGCCTACCCACACCGCGTAGGCCGTGCCGGTGGGAATGGACTGCATGGCGAGGGCCAGGCCGCCGGTGCTTGCCGCGGCGGACACCAGGAAGAGGGCGGCGGGGCCGATGCGGCGGCGTCCGGAAGCCTGGAAGGCACGGTGCAAGGCTGCGGCCCACACGGCTTCAAGGGCGCCGGAAAGAATAAGTATCAGCCACGACATAAAGGATCCTTTGGCCAGTCTTGTCGTGTGCCGGGTACTGAACCGTCGTCCGGAGGCCCGGGTGCTGAGCCTTGGCTTCCAGCGTAGCAACGCGCGACGACGGCGGGCCACCGGTGGTGCCCAACCTCACCACCCCTGGCCCCCCAACTGGGTAGCGCTAAGTGTCGTTATGGGGCGCCAAAACGACACTTGGCGCTACTTAGTTGGGGGGTGGGGTTAGAGGGCGCCACCCGCAGCTTCGGGCGCGGAGGAGTCCCGGCCGCCGTCGCCGATTGTTTCCCGGGCGATGAAGTTCTCGATGTCGAACAGGTTGTCCGCGCGCTCGGCAATGTTCAGCAGTGTGGTCATGGACGCCACTTCCTCCACCTGCTCCTTCAGGAACCACAGCATGAACTGCTCGCCCAGGGCGTCGTTCTCGCCGCGGGCGGCCCGGAACAGGTCCTCGATGTTGCGGGTCACGTCCTTTTCCTGCTGCAGGGCAAGGGCCAGCGGTTCCGTGACGGAGTCGAAATCGTTGCGGACGGCCGGAACACCGGGAATGGTGAAGGGAATGTCCCGGTCCAGCATGTACTGGACCATCATCATGGCGTGGTTCCGCTCTTCCACGGACTGGCGGTAGAAGTACCTGGCCAGTTGGGGGAGGTCCTGGTTCGCGAACCAAGTGGCCACGGCAATGTACTGCTGTGAGGCAGCGAACTCATTGCCGATCTGGGTGGACAGGAGGGCATTGAAGTTTGAAGTGGTCATAGCCCGAGTCTAGGGACGGCCGCGGGGAGTGGCCAGTGTGGGAAGGCTCTGCTTCTCAGCCGGCCCGCTGGGCCAGCAGCTGTTCCACACGCTCCGGAGCGTAAAGGCTCTCCTCCACCAGCCGGCAGAGTCCAATGGCGGTGGCGGTCCGACTGTCCGCCGGCACAATCTCAAGGTCCACCAGCGAGGGCTCGAAGGCGTCGTCCAGAATCTGCCGGCGGCAGGCGAGCAGGAAGTCCGGGAGCACGCCAACCAGCCCGCCCACGGCGATGCGGCCGGGGTTCAGCGTGCCCACCGTCGCCGCGAGCGTCCGCCCGAGCAGCTGGCCGGCCTCTGCGACGGCGGCGCGGACGGCGGGATCGCTGCCACAGGCGTCCACCAGCTGCCGCAGCGAACCGTAGCTGGAGAGCTTGGGATCGGCCAGCAACGCCCGTCCCGAGGCCACCGCGGCAAGGCAGCCGTCCCTGCCGCAGCGGCAGCGCCGGCCGGCCGCCTCCGGAATGCGGACGTGTCCGATGTCCCCCGCGGCCCCGTGGGCGCCCCGCACCAGGGCGCCGCCCACGATGATGCCGGAGCCGACGCCGGTGCTGACTTTGACGGCCACGAGGGATTCGAGGGGCTCGCGTACCTCGCCCACAGCCATGGAGCGGGCGTCATTTTCCAGCAGGACCGGGCAGTCCAGCCTTGACTCCATCACTTCCTGCAGGTTTTGCAGGTTCCAGTGGGCCAGGACAGTCCGCTCCAGTCCCAGGCGGTGGAGCGGGTCCACGGGGGCGGGCAGGCCCACTCCCGCTCCCACCGGCTGCCGCCCGTCGAGCAGCCGGAGTGACTCCCCGATGACCTGGCCGGCCACCGCCTCCTGGGGTTGCCTGATGTCGATGGGCAGCCGCGCGGAGGCCACGATGTCACGGCCCAGGGACAGGAGATGGATCCCGGCGTGGGTGTGGCCGATCTCGATGCCGAGGACCAGCTTGTTGCGGTCATCGAAGCGAAGGGCGCGCGGCGGCCTGCCGCGCTGTGCATGTAGTGGCGAGGATTCGTAGACCAGGCCTGCGGCGAAAAGCGCATCGAGCCGCTCATAGAGGGTGGACCGCGCCATACCCGTGATGTCCAGCAGTTCCGCCCGGCTGTATCCGCCCGCGTTCGAGCGCAGCAGCTGGAGGACATGGCCGGCACTGGTGGCAAGCCCCACCGGAGGTTGGCCCGAGCCCCCGACGAGCGTCCTCTGCTGGGTCATGCTGCTTGCTCCCTCGGAAGTGCGGACGGGCGGTCCAGCGCGCCGGACGTTGACGTGGTCTGGATCACACAATTATGATCGATCATCAGACAAAAATACTATCTGCCCTTGAAGCAGGAGGCTCTCATGTCCGATCTCGCTCACTTCGACGTCAGCCGGCGGACCTTGTTGAAGGGAGGCCTGCTGGCGCTGGCTACTGGCCCACTCCTCGCGGCCTGCGGTGTGAATACCAGCGGAAGCGGAGGGGAAGGCTCCGTCAACTTCCTGTCCACCCAGTTCTCCCCGGTGGAGGAACGCCAGAAGTACGAAGCCACGCTGAAGAAGTTTGCAGGGGACATCAAGGTGGCCTACAACCCCGTTGACACCGGCGTCTTCAACACCACCCTGAAGTCCCAGCTCGCCGCAGGGAAAGTGGAGATCGGCATCGCCGCCGGCCTCCACAGCGACCTCATCCCGTTCGCCTCGCAGTTCGAAGACCTCAGCTCCCTCACCAAGGACCTGTCATCCGCCGGCTTCTCCGACGACCTGCTGAAGCTGGCGAAGCTCGGCACGGATGTTCCCCGGTACATCCCCTGGATCCAGGCCACCTACGTGGTTGCGGTCAACAAGAAGGCGCTTGAGTGGCTGCCCTCCGGCGCGGACGTCAACAACCTCACCTACGAGAATTACCTCGCATGGGCGCAGGCCGCCAAGGCGGCCAACGGCGGCCGCCCGGTCTTCGGCATCCCAGCCGGGCCAAAGGGCCTCCACCACCGCTTCTACCAGGGCTTCCTCCTGCCAAGCTTCACCGGCGGGCAGATCACCACGTTCCGCAACGCGGATGCGGTCACCGCCTGGACGTACATGCGGGACCTGTGGGCCAACATGAACCCGGCCTCCGCGAATTACGACTTCATGCAGGAACCCCTGGGCAACGGCGAGGTCCTGGTGGCCTGGGACCACGTGGCCCGCCTCATCAACGCCGTCAAGGACAAGCCGGACGACTGGATGATGGTGCCGGCACCGTCCGGACCGAAGGGCAAGGGCTACCTGCTGGTGGTGGGCGGTATGGCCGTGCCGCAGGGTTCACCGGAGAAGGACAAGGCGTTTGAGCTGATCAAGGCACTGTCTAAGCCTGAGGCGCAGATAGAGACGCTGAAGTCCAACGCTTTCTTCCCGGTGGTGAAGGCAGACATTGGCAGCGACCTGCCCGGCGGCATCGCCCTTGAAGCCAAGGCGGTCAAGGCGCAGCAGGAAGCCCAGGACGCGATCCTGGCCCTCCCGCCGGTGGGACTGGGAGACAAGGATCCCCAGGTCTCGCAGCTGTTCAAGAACTGCTTCCAGGAGATCTGCCTGAACAACGCGGACGTCAAGGCGACGCTGGACCGGCAAGGGGCAGAGCTTGCCAGCATCATGGAGACGCTGAACGTTCCCTGCTGGGCCCCCGATCCTGACGCCGATCAATGCAGGGTTGCCTGATGGCCGCACCCGACGCCCCGGCAGCAGCCAAGCCTCGGCCCCGGCCCGCAGCGCCGCGGGGCCGGCCGCCGCGCAGGAGCGGCACGTCGGCGGCCATGCTGCTGATCGCCCCGTCCATCGTTTTCATGACGCTGCTCTTCGGCTGGCCGATGGTCAGCGGCATCCTCCAGGCGTTCGGCGGCCCCGAGGGGCTTACGACGGCGAACTTCACCCGGATGGCGCAGGATCCCTACTTCTGGTCCTCCGTGGGCAACACGCTGCTCCTCATCGTGGTGATGATTCCGATCCAGTTCGTCCTGGCGCTTGCCATGGCCCTGCTGATCCGGGCCAAACCGAGGGGCTCGTCGGTGTACTTCTACATCTGGGCCATACCGCTGGCCGTCAGCGACCTTGCCGCCGGCCTGGTGTGGCTGACCGTCTTCACCGACCGGGGATACCTCAACTCCATCCTGGCGTCCGCGGGCCTTGAGCCCGTCTCCTGGCTCGCCTACGACAACTACGCCTCGATGTTCATGGCCGTGCTGATCGCGGAGGTATGGCGCGCCACGTCCCTCGTGTTCGTGATCGTGGTGGCCGGCCTGCAGTCCATCCCCAAGGACTATGAGGAGGCCGCCGGCGTGTTCGGCGCCGGCTTCTGGGACCGTCTCTGGCACGTGACCCTCCCGCTGCTGCGCCCCAGCCTCCAGACGGCCCTGATCCTGAGGACCATCCTCGCGTTCCAGACCTTCGCCGTCGCGCTGGCCCTCACCGGCCAGAACTTCCCGCTGGTGGTCGGTGAGACATACCGGTGGTACACCGGCCTGCAGGACGCTAACGTGGCCTCTGCCCTGGCCCTGGTGGTCATGGCGGTGTCCATGGTGACCGCCGTCGGCTACCTCAAGCTCCTGAGAGACCAATCGGAGGCAGCCCGATGAGCCACGCCACCACCAATAAGGAAACGGCTCCCGAATCGCGGCCGCAGCCGGAGGTGGACCGCAGGCCGCTGGCACGGCGGCGCCGGAGCCGGATACTGCTCCAAGTGGGCTGCATCCTCATCACGCTCTTCATGGCACTTCCCATCTACCTGATCGCACTGTCCGCCACCTCCAGCAGGGCGGCCCTGCAGAAGTTCCCCCTGAGCTTTATTCCGGACAACTTCTCCCTGGAGACGATGCAGACGTTCCTGCAGTCCACGGGCATCCTGGCCGGCCTCATCAACTCCGTCCAGGTGGGCGTCTTCACCCTCGTGTTGTCCCTGCTCATCGGCGTCCCCGCGGGGTACGCGGTGGCACGGTTCGCCTTCCCCGGGCGGGACCCCTACCAGCTGTTCCTGCTCTTCACCCGTGCGCTGCCCATCGTGGTGCTTTCCGTGCCGCTGGCCCAGCTGTTCCTCCAGACCGGGCTGTACGACAGCGTCCTGGCCGTCGTCCTGCTCCACACCGCACTAGCGCTGCCGACCACCATCCTGATCACGTCCTCGGTGTTCCTGGGAGTACCCCGGGACGTCGAGGAAGCTGCCCGCATCTTCGGCTGCAGCCCCGTGCAGGCCTTCCTCAAGGTGGTCATGCCCATGGCCATCCCCGGCATCGCCGCGGCGTCCATCTTCACGTTCGTCATGTCCTGGAATGAAGTCCTGGGTGCGTCGATCCTGACCCTGAACCAGCGCACCCTGCCCGCCCAGGTCCTCAGTTCCCTCGCCGAGTCACCGCTGGCCTACCGGTTCGCCGGCGGCTTCCTGCTGGTGGTCCCGGCACTGATCTTCATCTTCTTCATGCGCCGCTACCTCACAAACATGTGGGGCTCCACGATCCGCTAGTTCTCCCCAGAGAGGCTGTTCCATGGCTGACATCTCCATCAAGGGTCTCCACAAGACCTACCCCGGAAGCACCGAGCTGGCCACGAACAACGTGTCCCTCGAGGTTGCAGAGGGTGAGTTCATGGTGCTCCTGGGGCCCTCGGGCTGCGGGAAGACCACCCTCCTGCGCATGGTAGCGGGGCTGGACTTCCCGGATGAGGGGAGCATCTCCATCGGCGGGCGCGACGTAACCTACCTGCCACCGCAGGACAGGAACCTCTCCATGGTGTTCCAGTCCTACGCCGTGTTCCCGCACCGCAAGGTCCGCACCAACATCGGGTTTGGCCTGGTGATGAAGAAGGTTCCCCGGGATGAACTCGAGAAGAAGGTCGCCTGGGCGGCCGACCTCCTCCAACTCACCCCCTACCTGGACCGCTACCCAGCCCAGCTCTCGGGCGGGCAGCGGCAGCGCGTCGCCGTCGCCAGGGCGATCGTCATGGACGCAGACGTGCTGCTCATGGACGAGCCACTGTCCAACCTGGACGCCCTCCTGCGACTCGACTTCCGCGCGGAACTGAAAAAGATCGTCCAGCAGCTGGGATCCACCACGCTCTACGTGACCCACGACCAGGTGGAGGCGATGAGCCTGTCGGACCGGGTGGCCGTGATGAAGAAAGGGCAGATTGCCCAGCTGGGGCATCCCATCACCGTCTACGAGGAGCCTGCGGACCGATTCGTCGGGGGATTCATCGGCTCGCCGCCAATGAACTTCCTCGAGGGCCGCGTGACGCAGCAGGGCGCCCTGGAAGTCGCCGGCCAAAGCACCGAGGCGCCTGAATTCCTGGCCCGTTCCGCAGCCCGGTCCGGAGGTCTCCCGGTAATGGTCGGTATCCGTGCGGAAAACATCTATCTTGAGCAGCGCGGAGCGCCGGGGACCCTTGATGCCACCGTGGAAGTGGTGGAACCGCTTGGCCATGCAACCCTGCTGACCGTGGACCTGGGCGGCCAGCCCATCAAGGTGCAGGTTGCCTCCACCGTACGGGTTTCCCCGGGAGAAAAGGTTGGCCTGAGGTTCGACCAGGCTGCCATCCGGTTCTTCGACACGGAGACGCAGCTGGGGCTCACGGCATGAGCGCGGCGCCGGACAGGGACACTTATCCGATCCAGGACCTCGAAGAGCTCGGGCGCCGTGCCAGGGACGTCCTGGCAGCAAACGACCTCGGCACCATGGTGACTGCCGCACCCAACCTGTATCCGCACATGTGGAGCTGGGACGCCGCCTTCGTCGCCACCGGACTTTCGACCGTGAGCGTCGAACGGGCCCTCCGGGAGCTCGACTACCTGCTGGCCGCCCAGTGGAAGAGCGGGATGATCCCGCACATCGTCTTCTCCGACGTCCCCGGCTACTTCCCCGACGTTGAGCGCTGGGGGACGCGCGGGGCCGCGCCGGAGGGCGTGCAGTCCAGCGGCATCTGCCAGCCGCCGGTGCATGCCACCATGCTGCGCCGCATCGTGGAACGGGCGACGGCGGCGGGAGGCGAGGATGCCAGGCTCGCCGATGAATTCACCCGGCGGACGCTGCCGGGATGGATCGACTGGCACGCCTGGCTGCGCAGCGCGCGCGGCGGGGACGGCTCGGGCCTGCTGACCATCTACCACGGCTGGGAGTCCGGAATGGACAACTCCCCGCGCTTCGACGGACCGTACTCCAGGGTCAAGCCGGGCGAGATGGAGCCGTTCGTCCGCACGGACACCCAGAAGGTCAAGGACCACAGCCAGCGCCCCAGCGACGAGGAATACAGCCGCTACCTGTGGCTGGTGCAGCAGATGGCGGACGTGGGGTTCGACGACGCGCAGTTGCCGCGGGTGATGGCCTTCCAGGTCAAGGACGTCTTTATGTCCGCCATTTATGCCGCGGCCAACGAGGACCTGGCCGTGCTGGCGGAACAGTTCGGATTGCCGGGGGAGGCCCCGCAGCTGCGGCAGTGGGCCCGGGAATTCCGCGAGGGCGTTGACGCGACGGTGGATGAAGGGACCGGACTTGCCCGCGACCGGGACGTGCTGACCGGGGAATGGATCGGACCGCCCACCATGGCCGGCTTCGCGCCCCTGATTTCCACCACGGACCAGGCCCTCCTGGACCGGCAACTGGAGGTCTTCGAAGGGCCGGACTGGACCGGCGACCCCCGCCTGGCCTTCCCGCTGCCGGCCTCCACGTCCACCACTTATGAGGGGCTGAAGCCGCGCCAGTACTGGCGCGGACCGGTATGGCCGGTGATGAATTGGTACCTGGCCCACTGCCTGCGGAGGCGCGGCGACGAGAAACGCTACCGCCAGCTGCGCGAGGCCTCCCTCGCCCAGCTCATGGAAGGCCATTTCGGCGAGTACTACGAACCCTTCACCGGCGAACCGCTGGGCAGCATGGACCAGTCGTGGACAGCCGCCGTCGCGCTTGAATGGCTTGCCGATCCCCGGAACGGTTGACCGGTGGACGCCGTGCCGGTGCGCCGGAACCCGGTGCGGCTCCTCATCGCCGGTGCCGGTGCCAGGGGTGCAGCCTATGCCCGGCTCGCCGTCGCCACCGGCCAGGCCATCGTGGTGGGCATGGCCGAGCCGCGCCCCGTGCTGCGCAGCCGCCTGGCAGCCGAACTGAAAGTGCCTGCGGAGGGTGTCTTCGCGGACTGGCAGTCAATGCTCGGGAACCGCCTGCCCGCCGATGGCATCATCATCGCCACACCTGACCGCCAGCATGGGGCTCCCTTCGCGGCAGCCGCAGCCCACGGCTATCCGATCCTCCTGGAGAAGCCGGTTGCGGTGGATGCCTCCGGCTGCGCCGAGCTGGAACGCGTGGGGCGCGAAACGGGCGCCAGCGCAACTGTCTGCCACGTATTGCGCTACACCCCCCTGACCGCGCTCCTCAGGCAGCTCCTGGAGGGCGGGGCGGTAGGCCGGATTATTTCCGTCCAGCACCTGGAGCCCGTGGGCTTCTGGCATTTCGCGCATTCGTACGTGCGCGGAAACTGGCGCCGGGAGGAGGACTCGAGCCCATTCCTCCTTGCCAAATGCACGCACGACGTCGACTGGCTTTCCTACATCATCGGCAGCAGGCCGCTGAAGGTGTCGTCCTTCGGATCTCTGGCCCACTTTCGCCCTGAAGGGGCGCCGGAGGGCGCTGCCCGGCGCTGCGTCGGCTGTCCCGCGGAGCCCCGCTGCCCCTACTCCGCGCTGAAAATCTATGGTGCGGGGCGCCCCACGAACGGGGCCAAGGCTGACCCCGCCCGGGCGTATTTTGCGGACGTGGTGGATCCCGGCGGCACGCCCGAGACGCTGCTGCACGCCCTGGCAACCGGCCCCTACGGCCGCTGCGTCTATTTTTCGGACAACGACGCTGTGGACCACCAGGTGGTGAACATTGAATACGAAGACGGCACAACAGCGTCCTTCACAGCCACGGCCTTTACCGCCGCCGGCCCGCGGCGCACCCGGATCTTCGGCAGCCACGGGGAGATCTCGGTAGAAGCGGACGCCATCTCGGTCTTCGATTTCCTGACCGGGGCAACCACTGTCCACCCCGTCCCTGCTGCCCCACCGCAGGTCCAGGGGGAAAAGCACGAGGGCGGCGACCGCGGCCTGGTTCAGGCGTGGGTGGCGGCGCTTGCCACCGGTGACTGGTCGGCGGTGGTGTCCGGGCTGGAAGAGTCCCTCGTCAGCCACGCTGCCGTTTTCGCCGCCGAGGAGGCCCGCAGGAGCAGCGCCGTGGTTCAGGTTGGCTCGTTCAGCCTGAGGCAGTGACCGGGTCGATGGACACAACGGCCAGGAAGCCGCGGCCCAGGATCTCCGGGGACGCCGTATCGGAGCCCACCACGGCGTCGTAGCGGCCCAGGACCTCAGCTTCGCTGGTTCCCTCGGAGGCCGTGGCCTGCCCCTGCAGCAGGATCCCCAACTGGCCGGCGAACAGCGGATGGGCGCGTTTCCTGGAGATCTCGATGATGGACGTGAAGCCCTTGAAGCTGCCGGCCCGGGTGATGACGTTGAGGTTCGTGACATCCCCCGTGGGAAGGGCGCACGAGGTGGCGGCCCCGCCGGGAAACCGGAACGCGCGGTACTTCTCCAGGGGATGCTCGGCGCCGTCCACCGTCAGGAGCAGGAGTTCGCCTTCCACCACCGTCAGCACCCGCTCCATGCCGGGGAACGGCGAGAAGTCCCCGGCTTTGGTGACCTCGGCGATGCTTACCCGCCAGTCCCATCCGCCATCCTGGAGGGACGTGGCGTCGGGATGGCCGGCAATCTGGGTTGTGACGCCGCCGCCGTTACGCCAGGGCTGGGGCTTGCGGTCGGCGAAGCGGATGATCTCCATCCGTCCAGCCTAGTTGGCCTGCCCTTCCTGCCCCTATCGGCAGCTGCCCGCCTTCCCTGCTACTCTCCTGCGGGGGACAACATCAAAACAGCCTGAAGGAGCCGGGAATGTTCGTCAAAGTGTGTGGCCTCAGCACGCCAGAATCCGTCCGGGTTGCCGTTGAGGCGGGGGCGGACGCGGTGGGGTTCGTCCTGACGGCCAGCCCCCGCGTGGTCTCGCCGTCCCAGGCCTCCGCGCTGCTGGCCGAAGTGCCGGACCGGGTTTCGCCCATCGGCGTGTTCCGTGACGAGCCGGCCGCCGACGCCGTGGCCATCGCCCGTGCCGCCGGGCTGGAGTGGATCCAGCTGCACGGCCGGCGCTCGCGCGCTGACGTGGCCACAGTGCACGACGCCGGCATGAAGCTGGTCAGGGCCGTCACCATGGGTGCCACGGCGGAGGAGCTGGAGGACTGGGGAGAGGACCTGCTCCTGATCGACGCCGCCGTCCCCGGTTCAGGCGAGGCCTGGGACTATGCATCCGTGGCCGAACTTCCTGTGCTTCGGGGACGCAAATGGCTGCTGGCAGGCGGGCTGGACGCGGCCAATGTTGCGCAGGCCTCAACGGCGGCACACGCGTGGGGCGTCGATGTTTCCTCCGGTGTCGAGGTGTCCCGCGGCGTCAAGGACCTGGCAAAGGTCAGCGCTTTCGTGCAGGCAGCCAAGGGTGTGGCTGCCCCGGCCTAGCCGTGGATTCAGGGGCCCGTCAGGGCAGGCCCCCATCCCGCTGCCGCAGTCCCCGGGGCACAATGGAGGGATGAAGGCATTGCTCAACATCATCTGGCTGGTTTTCGGCGGTTTCTGGCTCGCGCTGGGTTATTTTTTCGCGGGGGTCATCTGCTGCCTGCTGGTCGTTACCATTCCGTGGGGCATCGCGTCGTTCCGGATTGCCGCCTACACGCTCTGGCCATTTGGCCGGACGGTGGTGGACAAGCCCGGCGGCGCCGGGGTGTTCTCCCTGCTGGGCAACGTCATCTGGCTGCTGGTGGCAGGCATCTGGATCGCCATCGGACACGTGGTCACAGCCTTCGCCATGGCAATGACCATCATCGGGATCCCGCTGGCCATCGCCAACCTGAAGCTCATCCCGGTGTCCCTGATGCCGCTGGGCAAGCAGATCGTGCCCACCAGCCAGCCGTTCGTTTCCGCCTACCGCTAAGCGCCGGCGCGGAACAGGGACAACGTCAGCGGGGGCTGAACGTCCCGTCCACCAGGATGGCCACCGCGTCGCTGTCGTCCAGCTCCGCGGCAATATCGACGTCGGCCGCGTAGCCTCCGCCGGTCAGCTCCCGGCCGCTGGAACAGCCGTGCAGGATCTCCCGGAGCCGCGGCTCTGCGGCCTCGAAGACGGCCATGGCCGCCACCGCCTCCGGTGAGTATCCGTGCCTGCCGTCTTCGGCCTCATAGCCGCCCTTGCCTGCTGCCACAAGGCCCGCGATGAACGCCCCTGCCCCGATCTGGTCCTCCACGGCCGGCCGGAGGGTGCCGTCCGGCCAGCGTTCGCCGGCCGCAACCACTGCGATCACTGAATCCTCAGGCATGTTGGCAGCCACCCAGTCCGCAGTGGCCGCGGCATTCCGGAGGCACACAGTGGCCACCAGTGGAACGGCGCGCGCAAGTCCGTGGCAGAGCGCGGAACCGTTGGGGGAGGGCAGGACCACCCTATCCAGGGCATCGGCGGCCCGCAGGCTCGCGGGGGAGAGGCTGAGCCCGCCGCCGTCGCGGGGCCCGGCCAGGACAGCCCGGTGGCGGGCGGCGAAGTCCTCCGCGCCGGTGTCCTTCCAGGGAAAAGGGAAAACCGCGGCGCCCCGGTCCAGGGCGACGCTCACGCAGGTGCTGAAGGACAGGACGTCAACCACCACGGCGAGGTCCGCGCCGGACGTTACTGTGCCGGCGCCGTCGGGCCCCCATTCCACCCGGACCTCATAGGGCAGCTGCCGGTGCGCGGCGCTTGCGGTGAACGTGTGGCGGGGATTGGAGGTGGGTGCGTTCACGCCAGCTCGCCCTTCAAGTTGCGGTGCGCGGCAGCCAGCCACAGCTCCTGTGCCCTGCCGCTGTGGAACAGCGGCTCCAGTTCCAGCAGTTGGCGTACGACGGCGGCGCGCCCGGCCGCGAAGTCGGCGTCGCCGATGTGCGCGTAATCCTTCCGGACGGAGGCAACGTACCTGGCATATTCCTCGGGGTCCCCGCCGAGGACGGACAGGTCGGCGTCGCAGAGGAGGGCGCCGTCGTCGTCCCCCTGTTCGGGGCGGTGATCGGCGGTCAGCCGGACAAGCCGTGCCACCTCGGCCGCCTCTGCCTCCGGAAGGCCGGCGTCATGCAGCCGCTCCTCGGCGAGGCGGGCGGACTCCTCCTCGTCCTGGCCGGCTATGCCGCGGTAGACGGCGTCGTGGAACCAAGCCGCCAACAGGACCGTCCGCGGCGGGTCGGCGGGATCGGTGAGGAGGTCGAGGGCTTCGAGCACTCCCAGCAGGTGCGTGCAGCCGTGATAGTGGCGGTGGTCCTCGCTCCACCGGTCCAGGAGGTCAAGGAACAGGGAGTCATGGCCCGGCATGATCGAGTTCCAGCGGTTCAGCAGGGGCATCTTGAGCGATTTGTTCCGTTGCCGGGCCGGGATGCGCAGGCCGCTGGCGATCAGCTTTCGGACCAGGATCCTGGCTTCCACAGGAACGGCGCCGGCTGCCACGAGGTCATCAAAGCGGCGCTCCGGAACGTCGTAGTGGTCCCCGTCAAAGGCCCGCTGGGGGATACCGGCCGCAGCCGCAAACGCATGCAGTTCCGCCAGCGAGTCGTCGGAAATGAGGTGCGAGAAGTGTGTTCCGTGCGCAGGCCAGAGGGGCGGGTCGATGTATATCAAGTGATCCTTTCCGAGCCCCGGAACCTTTCGGACGCCTGCTGAAAAGATCCTAGCGCCGCTCGGGTCCGTCGTTCCATCATTCGGAATTCCAGACCTTGTGCCAGCAACACGCGGCCGGGAGAACCCCAACGTCCCGGAGATATTCCCCAACGGAGCTTGCCCTCTGCAACTGTGGGTATGAAGGCCAGCGCAGGTTGGCCAGTCCGCAGGCTTAACAGAGTGTCAGCCAAGAGAGCTTCAAGCGATGGCCAAACCGCCGGGCGCCAATCGGCCTCGTCCTTGAAATATTCACTTATGCAGCCGTGCCGCCGTCCTTTTCTGAGGTCGACGAACAGGAAGTCGCCGGAACCGTCGTCTGCGACCGGGAGGAAGGATGAGATGAACATAGAAACCCTGGTGCCGGCTTCTTCAGCTGCAGCACGTGCCGGGTCGTACGGTTGATGGGGCGTGGGCGCAAGAGTACCGCCGTAAGCTTCGTGGACGGCGCGCAGATTCAAGTAAAGAGGCGACCCTTCTCCCGTTCGTCCACGGCATTTGCTTCCTCTCCAACCCGCGCCCAGATGTCGAGCAACATTTGTTGTGTCTTCCCCGCTTCTTTCAGTGGGAGCGGCCGATAGTTCGGGAAGACATAGCCTGCGGTTGACGGCTCGGCGCCGTCGAAGAGCCGATAGAGAGTCGACAGGTCTTTGTGCCACCCGTTGGGTGCTGCCTCTTCAAATGAGCGAATGAGTGCTTCGGGCGCGGGGGCTCGTATGGTCCTGGCTGTTTCTGGTGCGTTAACACTCAGCCACTCAACAATTTCAGTCCACACTTTCTGAATCCCCATGCCGAGAATCTACCCACCTTTCCTGCGCATGGACGCGGAAAAGCTTCAGCAATTCTTTCCAGGAAGAAACACGGGCCCAGGGAGGGAGCCGGGGCCGCACCTCGGCCAGCGAACTACGGCGGGTCGATGTAGAGAGCCATGGGGGAAGTCTAGTGCTGCACCGTACCCGCACCGGCTGTGCCTTGCAGCCCAGTTGCTTCCCGGTTGCGGGTCCGCTCAGTCCGCTGCTGCGCGGAATTCCGGGTGTCCGTGCCGGGGAAACCGGAAGTAACTGGGCTGGAACGCACGCGGCAAGCTGAAGCTTAGGGTGCGAACGCGTTTCCGGATAAGCGGTTTTGCGGTGCCCTGTTATCCGCAGATGCGGACTATTATGGCCGGATGGGTCTTATTCGCGTCTCCGAAGCTGCCCGGTTCCTGGGTGTCAGTGACGATACCGTGCGGCGCTGGACGGAGAACGGGAGCCTGACGCCGCGTAAGGACAACGCCGGCCGGCTCGCGGTTGATGGCCTGGAACTGGCGCGGCACGCACAGAAACTGGCGCAGCTCCCGGACGATCCGCACCGCACGGGCAGTTCGGCCCGCAACCGGTTCGTCGGACTTGTCACCGGCATCAAGGCGGACAGCGTCATGGCCCAGGTGGAACTGCAGTGCGGACCCTTCCGCGTGGTGTCCCTGATGAGCAGCGAGGCCGTCAATGAACTGGGGCTGGAACTCGGCTCCGTGGCCACGGCCGTGGTCAAGGCCACCACGGTCATCATCGAAACCCCGCAGGGAAAGGGCGCCGCGTGACGCGGGCGCGGCGGGCCGTGGCCTTGCTTACGGCAGTCCTGTTCGCGGCACCGCTCGCCGCCTGTGCCGGCGGCGCGGGCAACAGTACCGCCGGCGGCAACGCCACTCAGGGAACGGGCAAGGGAGCGGACCAGGAAACGCTGACGGTTTTCGCCGCGGCGTCCCTAAAAACCAGCTTCACCGAGCTTGCTGAACGGTTCGGAAAGGAGAACCCCGGAACCAGCGTGACCCTCAGCTTTGCCGGTTCAGCCGACCTGGCCACCCAGATCAGCCAGGGTGCGCCTGCGGACGTGTTCGCCTCGGCGGATGACAGGAACATGGCCAAGCTGCAGGATGCGGGCCTGGTGGACGGCGACCCGCGCGACTTCGCCACCAACACCCTGGCCATCGCAGTTCAGGCAGGCAACCCGGCAGGGATCGGATCCTTCGCGGACCTTGCCAGGAGCGGTACGAAACTTGTGATGTGCGCCCGCCAGGTGCCCTGCGGAGCCGCCGCGGCCGCCGTCGAACAGCAAACGGGAACGGACCTCAGTCCGGTCAGCGAGGAAAACTCCGTGGCCGATGTCCTGGGCAAAGTGACCTCCGGCGAGGCCGACGCCGGACTCGTGTATGTCACCGATGTCCGGGCAGCCGGAGGCAAGGTGGAGAACATTCCCTTCCCGGAGGCCGCCGGAGCGGTGAACACATACCCGATCGCAACGTTGGCCGGCAGCCGGCACAAGGCCGCCGCCGCAAAGTTCCTGGAACTGGTCACCGGCCCCGGTGGCCGGGAAATCCTGGCTGCCGCCGGGTTTGGGCCGGGCCGCTAATGGCAGCAGATGAGGCGCAGCGCGTGACCGGCAGGCGTCCGGGCGGGCGGCAGGCCGGCCAACGGCACAAGGAAACCGGGCACCAGAGGTACACAGGCATTCCCCGGTGGCTGTACGCGCTGGCAGTGCTCGCCGCCACAGTGGTGGTCCTGCCGCTTGTGGCCATGGTGGCGCGGGTCAACTGGGCCAACTTCCTGCCGCTGGTCACGTCCGAGTCCGCCCTTGCGGCGCTGGGCCTGAGCCTGCGGACCTCGGCGGCGAGTACTGCCCTGTGCATCGTGCTGGGCGTTCCGCTGGCCGTGGTCCTTGCCCGCGGCACACTTCCGCTGCTGGGGCTCCTGCGCTCGCTGGTGCTGCTCCCGCTGGTCCTGCCGCCCGTGGTGGGCGGCATCGCCCTCCTGTACACCTTCGGACGGCAGGGCCTCCTCGGCGGGGCGATTCACGTGCTGGGGCTGCAGATCGCGTTTTCCACCACGGCCGTGGTTCTGGCCCAGACGTTTGTGGCACTGCCGTTCCTGGTGGTCAGCCTCGAGGGTGCGCTGCGCACCGGCGGACACAGGTACGAGGCCGTGGCAGCGACGCTCGGCGCATCGCCGGGAACCGTCTTCCGCCGCGTCACGCTGCCGCTCGTCCTGCCGGGCCTGGCATCCGGGGCGGTCCTCGCCTTTGCCAGGAGCCTGGGCGAATTCGGCGCCACCCTCACGTTCGCGGGCAGCCTGCAGGGGGTCACCCGGACGCTGCCGCTGGAAATCTACCTGCAGCGAGAGACCGACCCGGACGCCGCCGTTGCGCTTTCCCTGGTGCTGGTGGCCGTGGCAGTCGCCGTGGTGGCACTCGCCTACCGGCGCCCCGCGGGCAGGACACGCGGCCTCAAGGCTTCCGGACAGCGGCCGACGGCGGCTGCCGCACCGGGCGGGGACGTGCCGTGACGTTCTCGTTCCAGGCAGCCGTGGCTGAGCGCGGTTTCGACGTCGCCTTCTCCCTGGGGCCTGCCGAAACCGTGGCAGTGATGGGGCCCAACGGGGCGGGCAAGTCGACGCTGTTCTCGATTATTGCGGGGCTGCTGCGGCCGGACAGCGGACGGGCCGAGCTGGACGGCCGGGCCCTGTTCCAGGTGGGGGACGGCCGGAACCAGTGGGTCCCGCCCCACCTCCGCGGCACGGCATTGCTCGCACAGGAACCGCTGCTCTTCCCGCATCTCACCGCGGTGCACAACGTGGCCTTCGGTCCACGCAGCGCGGGTACGCCCAAGTGCCCGGCCAAGGCCAAGGCGCTGCAGTGGTTGGCCGAAGTGGAGGCTGCAGACCTTGCAGCCCGCCGCCCCGCGGAGCTTTCCGGCGGGCAGGCGCAGCGCGTTGCCGTGGCCCGGGCGCTCGCCGCGGATCCCGGGCTCCTCCTCCTCGATGAACCGATGGCCGCGCTGGATATCCACTCGGCCCCGCTGCTCCGGCGGCTGCTCAAGCACGTCCTCGCGGACCGGCCGGCGATTATCATTACCCATGACGTCCTGGACGCGCTGATGCTGGCGGACAGGGTGGTCATCCTTGGAAACGGGCGCATCGCCGAGGAGGGCCCCACGCGGCAGGTGCTGCAGCGGCCGCGCAGCGCCTTCGGAGCCGGACTCGCCGGGCTCAACTTCATTCCCGGAACGTATGCCGGGGATGGCGTCCTGGCAGGCCGGGGGCAGCACATTGCCGGCCACAGCGAGGACCCCATCCCGCCGGGCCAGGCCGCCGTGGCCGTGTTCCCGCCGTCGTCCGTATCCGTGTTCCTCACCGACGCCCATGGAAGTCCTCGCAATTCCTTCGAGGTGGCCATCACGGACCTCGAACCGCACGGCGACTTCATCCGGGTCAGGGCAGGAAGCCTCGCGGCGGACATCACTCCGGCGGCGTCGGCGGACCTCGGCCTGGTCCCCGGCCTGCCGGTGCACTTCGTGGTGAAGGCGACGGCGGTTTCGGTCTACCCGTTGTAAGAGGAAAGCCGCGCGGAGCGCCTACATGCCGGGCAGGTCCAGGGTTTCGTAGACCTGGATGCTGGCTCCGGGCATCATCAGGTGGGGATGGCCGTCCAGCAGCGCCTGGGCTCCGGCAAGATCGTCAGCCTGGAGGATGCTGTAGCCTGCCGCCCCCGTCTTGGCTTCAGTGGCCCCCGTCGCCGTGATTTCCGTTCCGGCGCCCAAGGGGCTTCCCATGTCCACGATGCCGTCCCCGGCACGCGCGGCCCATTCCATCCAGGCCTTCATCCCCTCCTGCGCGGCTTCGGGCGAACTTTCCGCCATCTGGGCCTGGGCTGACTGCTGTGCGAAGTAAAGAACAACAAACTTTTTCATGGATTGTCCCCTCTGTACTGCGCCGGCGGCACGCTGCTCCCGGCCACAGGCCGATAGTAGAGCGCATGGCTGCGAATGGGAACAGGAGCGGTGGAGGCAGATAGGGCCGGTTGCCCCTTCCGCTTTAGTGGTGGGCCTGTTTCGCTGTAGGCAAACAGTTCCGGTAAAGCGTCCCCAAATCAAAGTTGAGCGTAGTACACTCAACTTAGGAAATCTGCCCCCGAAAGGAGCTCTCTTTGGACGTCAAATTCACCACCAAGAGCCAGGAGGCTCTCTCGGCTGCGGCCATGAACGCCTCCACGGCGGGAAACCCCCAGGTGGAGCCCGCGCACCTGCTCAAGGCGCTGATGGACCAGCGCGAAGGGGTGGCCGTGGCCCTGCTGCGCGCCACCGGCGCCGATCCGGACTCCGTCAGCGTGCAGGCGAGCAGCGCCATCAAGGCGCTGCCGGCCACCTCCGGCGGCTCCAGCCAGCAGGCCCAGCTTTCGCGCCCCGCCCTGCAGGCAATCCAGACCGCCAAGAATGAAGCCGACCGGCTGGGGGACACCTTCGTGTCCACCGAGGTCCTCCTGCTGGGCCTGTCCGCCGGAAATGACGCCGCAGCACGCCTGCTGCGCGACGCCGGTGCCTCCCATGAGGCGCTCCTCGCCGCGCTGCCGGGTGTCCGCGGAGACCGTAAGGTGGACAGCCAGGATCCGGAGAATACCTTCCAGGCACTGGAGAAGTACGGCACCGACCTTACTGCCATGGCCCGTGCCGGCAAGCTGGATCCCGTGATCGGCCGGGACTCCGAAATCCGGCGCGTGGTCCAGGTCCTGTCCCGCCGCACCAAGAACAACCCGGTGCTCATCGGCGAGCCGGGCGTGGGCAAGACTGCCGTGGTGGAAGGGCTGGCGCAGCGGATGGTGGCGGGCGACGTCCCCGAAAGCCTGCGCGGCAAGACGCTCATCTCCCTGGACCTCGGTTCCATGGTTGCCGGCGCGAAGTACCGCGGCGAGTTCGAGGAGCGGCTGAAGGCGGTCCTCGAGGAAATCAAGGGCTCCGAGGGCCAGATCGTCACCTTCATTGACGAAATCCACACGGTGGTCGGGGCGGGCGCCACCGGTGACTCTTCCATGGACGCCGGAAACATGCTCAAGCCCATGCTGGCCCGCGGCGAGCTGCGGCTGATCGGTGCCACCACCCTGGATGAATACCGCGAAAACATCGAGAAGGACGCGGCCCTCGAACGCCGCTTCCAGCAGGTGTACGTCGGCGAGCCCAGCGTGGAGGACACCATCGGCATCCTCCGCGGCCTCAAGGAACGCTACGAGGCGCACCACAAGGTGTCCATCGCAGACTCTGCCCTCGTGGCGGCCGCAACCCTCTCCAACCGCTACATCTCAGGCCGCCAGCTGCCGGACAAGGCCATCGACCTGGTGGACGAGGCCGCTTCACGGCTCCGGATGGAGATCGACTCCGCCCCGGAGGAGATCGACCAGCTGCGGCGCCAGGTGGACCGGCTCACCATGGAGGAGCTGGCCCTGACCGGGGAATCGGACCCGGCCTCAGTGGAGCGGCTGGCGGCTCTCCGGGCGGACAAGGCTGACAAGGAAGAGGAGCTCTCTGCCCTGAACGCCCGGTGGGAGGCCGAGAAAGCGGGGCTCAACCGGGTGGGTGACCTGAAGGCGAAACTGGATGAGCTGCGCAGCGCTGCGGACAAGGCCCAGCGCGAGGGCGACCTGGAGGCTGCATCGCGGATCCTCTACGGGGAAATCCCGGCGCTGGAACGCGAGCTGAACGCCGCCGCCGAGGCGGAAGCCGCCGTGACGGACAAGTCCTCGCAGATGGTGGCCGAGGAAGTCACGGCAGAGGATATCGCCGAGGTCATTTCCGCCTGGACCGGCATCCCCGCCGGCCGCATGCTGCAGGGCGAGAGCCAGAAGCTGCTGCACATGGAGCAGGAGCTCGGGAAGCGGCTGATCGGCCAGTCGAAGGCTGTTACTGCAGTCTCCGATGCCGTCCGGCGCGCGCGTGCCGGGATCAGCGACCCCAACCGCCCCACCGGTTCGTTCCTGTTCCTGGGCCCCACCGGCGTCGGCAAGACGGAGCTGGCCAAGGCGCTCGCGGACTTCCTGTTCGACGACGAACGCGCCATGGTGCGGATTGACATGTCCGAGTACGGCGAGAAGCACTCCGTGGCCCGGCTCGTGGGCGCGCCTCCGGGCTACGTGGGCTACGAGGAGGGCGGCCAGCTGACGGAAGCCGTCCGCCGTCGTCCTTACTCCGTGGTGCTGCTGGACGAGGTGGAGAAGGCCCACCCCGAGGTGTTCGACATCCTCCTGCAGGTGCTCGACGACGGTCGCCTTACCGATGGCCAGGGCCGCACGGTGGATTTCCGCAACGTGATCCTGGTGCTGACCTCCAACCTGGGCAGCCAGTTCCTGGTGGACCAGTCGCTGGACGCGGAGGCCAAGCGGAACGCCGTTATGGCCACCGTCAACGCCTCCTTCAAGCCCGAGTTCCTGAACCGGCTGGATGAGGTTGTGCTGTTCGACGCCCTGAGCGTCGAGGAGCTGGCACACATCGTCGAGCTGCACGTGGCGGAGCTGGGGCGCCGGCTGTACGAGCGGCGGCTAACCCTGGAAGTCACCGATGGCGCCAAGGCATGGCTGGCGCTCTCCGGTTACGACCCCGCCTACGGCGCCCGGCCGCTGCGCCGCCTCGTGCAGCGGGAAATCGGCGACCGCCTGGCGAAAGCCATCCTGGCCGGCGAGATCAGCGACGGCGACACCGTGCTGGTGGACACGGCGGCGGACCTGGGGGAGCTCTCCGAGGGCAGCGTGGATGTCCTGACGGGGGCACCCGGCTCCGGGCTCTCGGTCCGGCGGAAGGACTGACTGCAGGGTTGCTGCCCTGGCGGCCTGGCCGCTAGGGCAGCACGCTTGCGTTGATCACATTGCCGCCCGGGGCGGTCACATAGCAGTCAACCCTGCGGTCGCCGGACTCCCAGCTGGTGGTGCTGGGAAAGCTGCGCTCGTAGTTCAGGTCGTAGTCGTTGGCGGCCGGGCCCAGCCTGGCCGCCTGGCACGCTTCCAGTGCCTTGGCCTTCAGCGCCTCGGCGCCGGGGTAGGACCCTCCCTCCGGGTAGCGGAACAATGCCACGAGCTGGGCGGAATGTCCGGTATCGCAGGGCACCACGGTGGAGGACAGGGACTCGGGGTCGAAGTCCTTGAAGCAGTCGCCCAGAGCGTAATCGGCGGGCGGGACCCCTTCACGGGGGAGCGGCAACGGTGTTGCAGGCGGCGTGACAGCGGTTTCCAGCACGCCGGGAACCGGGCCCCGTGAAGTGCCCGTATCCGGGTTGGAGTCCAGCCACAGGGCAAGCCACACCAGCGAGCCGATGACGGCCAGCAGCACGGCCACAAAAAACGCTATCCACAGCGTCCGCCGCTTCACCCGGCCGGGCCCCGGCGCATGGCCGTCCTGCGGTTCCATGTGCGGGTGGAGGACCGGCTGGGCTGCGGGGGCAGGCACGCGCGGCAGCCCGGCCGTGGGAGGCGAGGAGGGCCTGGGCGGGACGTCCTGGTTGTTCACGGGGATGGATCCTCCTGCGTTCTCTCCGCGGCGGGCAGCCGGTCTGCGGCCTGTATCAGCAGTTGTCCAAGTGACTCTACCGAAGAAAAAAGCCGGAAACCCGCGGGTTGGGGCCACGGATGGTAACCCAAACCACGTCCGGGGGGCGTGCGTGGCAAGCGGGGGCAGTCGAAAGCATGTAATCTAGGTGTACGACAAATTGACCAAACATTCCGGGGCCTCACCGATAGCCAAGGTGACCACCTCCGGTCCAAGTACAAAAGGGGGTCACGCCATGGGGCGCGGCCGTCAAAAGGCAAAAGCTACCAAGCAGGCTCGGGATATCAAGTACTACTCCCCGAACACTGACTACTCGGCACTTCAGCGTGAGCTGACGGGTCCTAGCAGTCGTGCCACGAGCCATTACGCGAATGAGCCGGTTGAGCCGGACTATTCGGCTTATGTGGATAAGTACGCGGATGATTTGGAAGAAGACGACGACGAGGTAGATACCCGTCGGATCGGCTAGTTGTCGCAAGGTGCTGTTGCCGTTACCGGGCAGCCCTGTGACGCCGCAGCACTAACGGATCCATAGCGGATCTTGGTCCCCGGACCGGTGCGGCGCTTCTTTTTCGGCACCTGGATCCTCACGGGTCCCAGGTGCTGACTTCAGTTATTGGGCCCGCTGCCCGCACCTCATCGGTGCAGGCGGCGGGCTTTCTGCTGCCCTCCGCCGGCCAGTCCCACGGCCAGGACGGACGCCAGGACCAGGGCGGAGGCGGGCGCCAGGACCGCCCACGGCGCGCGCTCAACGTAACCCATCCCTTCCGCCAGGACGAGTCCCCACTCCGGCGAGGGCTGCTGCGGGCCCAGCCCCAGGAACCCGAGGGCCGCGAGGGCGAGTGCGGTTCCCGGCAGCCGGAGCATCGCATGGCGCAGCAGCGGGGCGGCCACCGCCGGAAGGACATAGCGGAGCATGATGCGCGCCCTGCCCACCCCGAGCACCGGCAGGATCCGCACATAGGGCTGGGCCCTTGCTTCTTGGGCCAGAGCCGCCGTATGCGCGGCCAGGGGTGCCCAGCTCACGGCGGCCACGGCGAGGGCCGCGCCGTGTGCCGAAGGCCCGGTGAGCGCCGCAACAACCAGGCCGGCCAGGATGGGCGGTGCCGCGTTGGTTACCTCCAGCGGCCCCGTGGCGGCAAGCGGGAAGAGTCCGACGGCGATTCCCACGGCGAGGCAGGCCAGCACCACTACCAGCGCTGTCCCCAGTGTCCCCACGGCCCCGTGCCCCACCCGCGCCAGGAGGTCCCGGCCGCTGGCGTCGGCACCGAACGGAAGCGCCCAGGTGGGCGGGGCCAGCCGGGCGTGCCCGGAGGTGAAGGGGTCGCGGAGCAGCCCTGCCCCGACGACCAGGAGCAGGGCCAGTCCGGCGGCCGCCGGTACGGCCAACTGCCGGCGGTTCCCCGGCCGCAGCGGCTCAGGAAGCGGAACCGTTCCGAAGCGGACCGCAGGCCCGATCAGCAGGTGCCGCACCGCCGTCGTCAGCGTCCCAACCAGCAGGGCAAACCCCATCAGGGCCAGCATGCCCGCCTGCAGCGTGGGGATGTCCTGCGCGCTGGCGGCGCCCAGCAGCGCCCGGCCGAGCCCGGGGATGGCGTACGTCTTTTCCACTGCCACTGCGCCGCCGGTCAGCCCCACCAGGACCAGGCCGGTCTGCGGCAGCACGGCGGGAAGCGCACGGCGGAGCACCGCAGCAGTCAGCCGTGCAGGTCCAGCCCCTGCCATCCGCCACGTGGCCACCCACTTCTCCGCGAACGCTGCCCGGATGGCGTCGGAGGCCAGCAGCCCCATCAGCCCGCCTGCCGGAAGCCCAAGCGAAAGGGCCGGCAGGACGGCATGCTCCGGACCCTGCCAGCCGAAGGGCGGAAACCACCGCAGCCAGATGGCGCCCACCACCAGCAGCACGGCGGCCAGGAGGAATTCCGGCAGGGACGTCAGCGCAGCGGAAAGGGCGCCCGACGCCGGCCTGCGCCGCCCCTGCAACCCGTCCCACACCGCCGGCACGCATGCCAGGAGCGCAACGAACGCCGCCGAACCTACCGCGAACCCCATCAGGGTCACCGAGACGCCCAGCGCGGCCGCAATCCCGGGTCCCACGGCTGTGTTGCTGATCCAGGACGTGCCGAGGTCCCCGGCGAAGATCCCCTGGGCCCAGGACAGGAGCATGGCCGCCGGCCCCTGCTCCAGGCCGAGCTCTGCGCGGATGGCGGCGAGTGCCTCCGGTGTGGGTTCCCGGTCCGAGTACCTGGCCCGCAGGACGGTGTATTCGGCGCCGCGGCCCGAAAGCCACGGCATCATTCCGATCAGCATTACCAGGGCCAGCAGCGCGAGGACCCGCGACGCGGTGGTTTTCGCTGAAGCCGATACGCCGGACATCAGCGGGCGCCGCCCGTAATCCCAGTCCTGCTGGTCATCAGTGCACGCTCGCGCGGATCCCGCTCCACCCCGCGAACCCGGGCAGATTCGCCCTGGATGACGCGTTCGTGGAGCAGCGGAATGGCGGCGTCCCGGGCCAGGATGAGGCTTTCTGCGGCGGCAATGGCGGCACGGCGTTCCCTGCCGGCAGGAATGGCCGCGGCTGTGGCCAGGGCTGCGTCCACCCGGGGATCGCAGAACTGGGAGATGTTGAAGGACCCGGCGCACGAGAAATCGCTGTACAGGTAAGCCACCGGGTCACCGGAATCCAGGACGGTGGCGCGCGAGAGGATGAAGGCATCAAACTTCCCCGCCAGCGCGTCCGCCTCGATGTGCTGGTACTCCCGGACGTCCTGTTCCACGGTAAAGCCGGCGGCTTCCAGCTGCTGTTCCAGCTGGACCGCCACCTCCGGCAACTCAGCGCGGTCCGTGAAGGTGCCGAGCCGGATGGTTGTTCCCTTCACCGCCGCGGCCGCCGCCCGGGTGGCCAGGGCCGCCGCGTACTCCCCGCTTTCCCGCTGCTCCGCCGCCCACGGGAGTGCCGGGCCCAGCAACCCGGCGGCTTTGTCTGCCCGGCCTTCATAGACCCGGTCCACGATGGTGCCGGCGTCGATTGCGGCGCGGGCTGCGGCACGGGCGGCCGGGTCCGCGAAGGGGCCCTCTGCCGTGTTCAGGTACAGGGTGTTGGTCCGCGGCATGGGCACTTCGTGGACCAGTTCGGGGTCGATCTGGGCCACCTGGCCCACCGGAATGGCTTCCACAACATCCGCGTCCCCGGTCCGGAGGGCTGCTGCCCGCGCAGTGCCGTCCGGGACGAACTGGACGTCCACGCCCCCGGCTTCCGCCGGCCCGCCCCAGTACGCATCGAAGCGGTCCAGCCGGGCCGAGCTGGTGCCCTCCACCGAAACCAGGCGGTAGGGCCCGGTACCCGCATTCACGGGACTGACCACGCCGCCTTCCTTGTACGCCGAGGCTGCGAGGATGGCCAGTTGGGGGCTGGACAGCCGCTGGGGCAGGAGCGGATCGGGGGTTGCCGTGGTGATGATGACTGATCCCACGCCTTCCGCCCGGGCGGTGAGTTCCACGCCGTCCAGGATCCGGGGCTTCGGGCTGGCCTGCGCCGCGGCAGTCAGGGATGCAGCGACTTCCACCGGGGTCATGGCTGTTCCATCGTGGAACTCCACGCTGTCCCGGACCGCGAAACGCCAGGAGGTCGGGTCCACCTGCTGCCACCCGGTTGCCAGGGCCGGCTGCGCCTCGCCGAGCTCGTCCAGTTCCACCAGGGTTTCTGCTGTCTTCCACCGTGAAAGCTTGAAGGCGTCATCGCTGAGGGGCGACAGTCCCGAGCGCGGCGGCTGGAGCATTGCCAGTTTGATGCGGTCCCCGCCGTCCACGCTGTCCGCAGCTTGCCCGCCGGTGAAACACCCGGTGAGGCTGATCGTAAGGAGGAGGGCTGAGAGCGTCATGACGCCGGTTTCCAGTCGCATTTTGGGCACGTTGATTACCTGTTTCGATGTGTGATGTGGGTTGGCCAAGGCTCTGGCCCGGTTTTAAGTGCTAGGGAGCAGGGCGCGCGGGTGGCAGGAGCCTGGAAAGTCCGACGGCGGGAATCACCGTGAGTGCCGCCATCACCACCCAGGGCCAGGCGGCTGCGGGGCCGGGCTGGGTGGCCCCTGAGTAGAGCGGTCCCAGGACGACGTTGCCCAGCAGCACCGCGCACCCGCCCATGCTCGCCAGGAGTCCGTAGTAGATGCCGGACCGGCGGCCCAAGGCAAAGTCGAGGACCAGCGGCATGGCCACCGGACCGACGCACATGTGCCCCAGGCAGAGCCCCGCCACCAGCAGCAGTGCCGGCAGGAGCTGGAGTGTGCCGGTGGCAGGGAACTGGACGAGCAGGGCCATTCCGGCGAAGGCGAGGCCCTTGAGGGTGAAGCCGGCGGTGAGCGCATGTCCCGGGCCTATCCGGCCGGTCAGCCGGGAGATGGGCAGCTGCAGCGCAATGGTCAGGACCGAGGCTGCGGCGAACAGCCCGGCCAGCGCGCCGGCCCCCGCCCCGCTCCTGGTTAGTTCGATGGGGAGGCCGAAATAGAGCTGGTTGTACGCCAGGAGGTTGACGCTGTACAGGGCCGCGAAGGCCACAAACCGCCTCTCCCGCAGCATCGCCGCAATCCCTTCACCGCGAGGTGCGGCGGGCCGGATACCCGCAGGTGGGCCGCGCACGGTGTCCGGCGCCTCGGCGGGCACGCTGCGCCACAGCACCACGGTCATCACCGCAAACACCGCTGCCCCCGCCACGGCTGCCCAGCTGAAGGAAACGTCCAGCAGGAGGGCGCCCAGCAGGGGCCCGGCCACCGCACCGATCTCTCCGCAGATGGCGAGGAGCGCAAAAAGTCCCGCGGCCTTCCCGCGGGTGTTCCGCCGTCGTTCTTCCGCCTTGCCCACCAAGGACTCCAGCGCCGGCGAGAACAGCGCACCACCCATGCCTGTGAGGACCGCGCCCAGGAGGAACAGCGGAAAGCTGCCGGCAAGGGCCAGGGTGAGGTAGCCGGAAATGCGCACGAGGCAGCCCACCAGCATGGCCCGCCGCGGCCCCCACCTGTCCGTGATCATCCCGCCCGCCAGGAACAGCCCCTGCTGGCTGAAGACCCTGGCTCCCAGGACAACACCCACGGCCGTGGCGGTCATGCCGAAGTCCTGGGTCATGACCAGGGCCAGGAACGGCACCACGGCATAGAAGCCGATGTTGAAAACAAGCTGGCTTGCCAGGAGCAGGCGGGGTGCCGGGCGCGGCGTTGTTGCTGTCCGTTCTGCACCGCTGAGGGCCGTCACAGAGCGGCCGCCGGGACGGCGTAGGGGAGTTGGGTGCCGGCTGAAGCCTCCACGAGCGCGACGGCGGCCGGGCTGACGGGACTCGACAGCACCTGGTCGGTGGGCGCGTGCTCCACGATCCGGCCGCGTGAAAGGACGGCCGTGGTGCCGCACATCCTCGCGGCCGTGGCGAGGCAGTGGGTCACCAGGAGCAGGCCCAGGCCCTCGTCCCGCACCAGGCGGTCCAGCAGCAAGAGGACATTGTCCCGCAAGGGGAGGTCCAGGCCGCTGACGGGCTCGTCTGCCAGCAGGTACGCGGGCTGCAGCACCAGCGCGCGGGCGATGGCCACCCGCTGGTTCTGGCCGCCGGACAGCTCGCCGGGGCGGCGTTCCATCAGGGCAGCGGACATCTCGACGCGTTCCAGCGCCCGGACCGCCAGCTGGCCATGGTTTCCCGGTGCCCGGAGCTGCCGCAGCGGCTCCTTCAACAGTTGCGCAACAGTCATGCGGGGGTCGAGGCTACCGGCCGGGTTCTGCGGGATGTACTGAACTGCCTTGCGGTACCAGCGCAGCGATCTTACGGGCCCGGGCCTTACCGCCCGGGCGCCGAGTGTGACCGTGCCGGCGTCGGGCTTTGCCAGTGCCAGGAGGATCCGCGCCAGGGTGGACTTGCCGGAGCCGGAGCTCCCCACCAAGGCAGTGCTGGTGCCCGGGGAAATCTGCAGGCTGACGTTGTGCAGTGTTCCTGCGGGCCGGCCCTTGCGGAAACCGGGCCTGGTGTAGGCGAAGGAGATGCCGTCGGCGGTGAGCGGTTCCATCACGCTGCAGCTGCCGTCCGTGCAGCGGTCATGGGCTGTGCCGCGCGGGCGGCTGCCTGGACCAGGCGGCGCGTGTAGGGGTGCTGCGGGCTCTCGAACAACTCGGCCATGGGTGCCTGCTCCACGATCCGTCCCGCTTCCATCACAATGGCGCGGGTGCACAGCGCGGCGGCTGCAGTGAGGTCGTGGGTAATGAAGACTAGGCTGCGGCCCCCGGCGCCCCATGCGCGGAGGGTCGCGATTACTTTCAGCTGGCTGACGGCGTCAAGGGCGGTGGTGGGTTCGTCGGCCACCAGGACGGAACTGCCGCAGGCCAGGGCCAGGGCGATGCAGACGCGCTGCAGCTGTCCGCCGGACAACTGGCCTGTATAACGCGGAAGAACTTGGCCGGGGTCCTCGATGCCTGCCCGTGCCAGCAGCCGGGCCGCTTCAGCCGTTGCTTCTGCGCGGTTGGACCCCTTGGCGAGCAACGGGATGGCAAGCTGCTTGCCGACGGGAACAAGCGGGTTGAGGGCTGTTGCCGGGTCTTGGCTGATGAAGGCTGCCTTGCCCGGCACTGGTCCCGCCGGATAGGAGATCGTCCCACTGGCAGTGATCCCCTCGGGAAGCGAGCCAGCCAGCGCCGACGCCGTGAGGGACTTGCCCGACCCCGAGGCTCCCAGCAGGGCAACGCACTCACCAGCCCCTATTGAAAAGGTCAGGGGATGCACCAGTTGCCCGGTGCCGCTGGAGAGGGCAAGGTCTGTCACGGACAGGGCGGACGGAGGCATGGAAACGTCGATTCTTGGGCGGATCACTAAGGGTCGAGACACATGCTATCAAGAATCATTATCATTTAGGACAAGCGCGGGTTCGATGCCCACTATGCAAACGTTGTTGCGCGCGAAAGAGCCGCAGTCAATGACGGGGGCTCTTAGCGTGAAAACTCAGGGGGGACGGCCCGTCGCACTCGTTGGGGGTTTGGGTGTAGGCGTTGACCGGCCGGACGGCCCGTCGTCCAGAGCCTGACGCCGTGTACGTCATCGGGGCGGGACTGGTGCTCTGTATGTAATTGGGGGCGGGTTGAGGGTGGATCCGGGGGTTGGCTGTTGGGCACAAAAGAGCCCCAGCCGATATCGGCTGGGGCTCTTTGCGTGGATCCGGATTGGGGACGGTGCGCTGGGCGCGTTGTGGATTGTCCCTCAATCCAGTCCGCTGAACTGCTAGTTATTCACGATGCGAACCGGGCCGGTGGCGGTATCGCAGACGGTCTGCTCGGTGCCGGTGGCGTCTACTGCTTCACCAAGCACTGCGATCGATCCGATGTCAGCGACGTCGCAAAGGGTTGCTGCGACGCTGGCGGCCACATTGACGTCAACAGCATCCTTGACGGTGACGTCGCCGACCGTTACGTTGACGAGGCCATCATTCAGAGTGTTGTTGTTTGCTGCCTGCGAAGGTCCGGCAACGGCGCCCAGCAAGAACAGGCTTCCAGCGGCTGCGGCGGTGGCTTTCTTAAGAACTGACATGGTTTTTGCTCCCTTGGATATTGGCCTGGCGCCCTATCGGGCAGTCCGGAATGAGTACTCCGACTGGCTGCTACCGTGCTGGTGCGCGGCGCAAGTACCTGGCGTGTCTGTGGTTGCTTCTTCTGGCTTCCGCCGGATCGGCGGGGAAGGCGGACCAACTGTGCGGGCGCCCAAGCGCCGGTTGTTCGGGCTGGGCATCAGGCCTTCGGAAGGCCCCGCGTTGATCATCTGTATTGCGCTTCCAATTAACAGCCTAAAGCTAAGCATGCTTAGTAGTCAAGGGAAGTGAGTGTTCTACCTCGGATTTCCGGTTCTGGCGGCATTCCAGGGGCACCGGTTAAAAGCAATCGAGTGCTCCGTACCTGCCGTTCTGATGGGTCAAAACGGCAGGTACGGAGCACTCGCTAAGGGTTTAGGCGTATGCGTTCACCAGGCGGACAGCGCCGCCGTCAACGCCCTTGGCGCCCTGCACATAATCGGGGCCGGACTTGAGGATGGAATCCGAATCCTCGGTGACGGTGCCCATGATCCAGGACGGCAGGCCGCGGTCGTTCAAGCGTGAGACTGCGGCGTCGGCGGCATCGGCGGAGACGATGGCCACCATGCCCACGCCCAGGTTCAGAGTGCGCTCAAGGTCTGCCAGCGGCACGTTGCCCAGTTCGGACACCAGCTTGAAGATGGCCGGCAGTTCCCAGGTGTTCCGGTCCACGGTAGCCACCAGGCCTTGGGGGAGGACGCGTGCCAGGTTGGCGGCGAGGCCCCCGCCGGTGACGTGGCTGAAGCCGTGCACGGCGGACGTCCCGGTGACGGGGAAGGCGCGGGCAAGGTCCAGGCAGTCCGCGGCGTACACCCGGGTGGGCTCGAGGAGCTCCTCGCCCAGCGTGCGGCCCAGTTCGGAGACCTGGCGGTCCAGTGCCCAGCCGGCGTGGTTGATCACGCGGCGGACCAGGGAGTAGCCGTTGGAATGCAGGCCGGAGGAGGCCATGCCGATAACAACGTCGCCTGCGCGGACCCGGTCGGGTCCCAGGAGCTGGTCGGCTTCAACCACGCCGGTGGCTGCTCCGGCGACGTCGTACTCGTGCTCGCCCAGGAGGCCGGGGTGCTCGGCGGTCTCGCCGCCCACCAGTGCTGTCCCGGCCACGGAACAGGCTGCAGCGATGCCGCGGACGATATCGGCGATGCGCTCAGGCACTACTTTTCCGCAGGCGATGTAGTCGGTCATGTACAGCGGCTCCGCGCCGACCACAACGATGTCATCAACCACCATGCCCACCAGGTCGAACCCGATGGTGTCGTGGATGTCCATGGCCTGCGCTATGGCAACCTTGGTGCCCACGCCGTCGGTGGACGTGGCCAGCAGCGGCCTCTTGTAGGTCAGGAGCCTGGAGACGTCATAGAGGCCGGCGAACCCGCCCACCCCGCCAATCACCGAGGAGTTGTGGGTGGCCTTGACGGCACCCTTCATCAGCTCGACGGCGCGGTCCCCGGCTTCAACGTCGACGCCGGCAGAGGCGTAGGTGATGCCGGCTGCGTTACCGGGGGTGTTGCCAGGGGCAGGAGCAGCGGAAGTCATACGGACTCTTTCTTGTCAGCGTCGGGGGTGGTGACTGCCTGATGAATCTCCGGCACGAGATCGGCGTCGGTCAGCAGGTTTTCAAACTCGGAGTCCGGTCCGGGATCGCACCCGGTGGCTCCGGACTTCTCCGCCGGATCCTCCTCGGAATCGACGGAAAGGGCCGCTGTTGCGCCCGGAAGGGCCGACGGCGAGGGCTTCAGTCCGCCGAGGTCCTTGCGTTCCAGCAGGTTCTTGCCCAGCTTGTCCGAGCCCGGAAGTTCGATGGGGTACTTGCCTGTGAAGCAGGCGGTGCAGAGCCGTTCCCGCGGCTGCCGGGTGGCGCCGATCATCCCGTCCTCGGAGATGTAGGCCAGGGAGTCCGCGCCGATGGCCTGCGAGATTTCGTCGATGGTGGCGCCGTTGGCGATCAGCTCGGCCCGGGAGGCGAAGTCGATGCCGTAGAAGCAGGGCCACTGCACGGGCGGGGAGGAGATCTTGACGTGGACGGCGGCTGCCCCGGCCTCCCGGAGCATGCGGACAATGGCGCGCTGGGTGTTGCCGCGGACGATGGAGTCATCCACCACCACAACGCGCTTGCCGCGGATCACGGATTCAAGGGCGTTGAGCTTCAGCCGGATACCCAGCTGGCGGAGGGTCTGGGACGGCTGGATGAAGGTGCGGCCCACGTAGGAGTTCTTGACGAAGCCATGGGCAAAGGGAATGCCGGATTCCTCGGCGTAGCCCACGGCTGCCGGCGTGCCGGACTCCGGGACAGGGATGACGATGTCCGCCACCTGCGTGTTCTCGCGGGCAAGCTGGCGGCCCATCTCCACGCGGGACTCATACACGGAACGGCCGGCGATGGCGGCGTCCGGACGCGCAAGGTAGACGTATTCGAAAACGCAACCGGCCGGCGTCGGCTCCGCAAAACGCTGCGACCGTACGCCCTGCTCGTCAATGGCGATGAATTCGCCCGGCTCGATTTCGCGGATGAAGCTGGCGCCCACGGTGGCGAGGCCGGACTGCTCGGAAGCGACCACCCAGCCGCGCTCCAGCCGGCCAAGGACCAGCGGGCGGATGCCGTAGGTGTCCCTGGCGGCATACAGCGTGCCTTCATCCATGAAGACGAAGCAGAAGCCCCCCTTGATCTTGGGCAGGAGCTCGATGGCGGTCTCTTCGAGGCTCTTGCCCGGTTCACCCTCCAGCAGCGCGGTGACCAGGGCGGTGTCCGAGGTGTTGCCCTGCTTCATTTCGCCGGTGAGCTGGTCGCCGTGGCGCTCCTGGATCATGGCATTGAGCTCGGCCGTGTTGGTCAGGTTGCCGTTGTGTGCCAGGGCGACGGTGCCGGTGCTGGTGGCGCCGAGGGTGGGCTGCGCGTTGGCCCAGTGGCTCGCGCCGGTGGTGGAGTAGCGGCAGTGTCCCACCGCCAGGTGCCCGGTCAAGGTGTTCAGCGTGGTCTCGTCGAAGACCTGGGAGACGAGTCCCATGTCCTTGTAGACGTTGATCCGCTTGCCGTCGCTGGTGGCAATACCAGCCGACTCCTGACCGCGGTGCTGCAGTGCATACAGCCCGTAATAGGTAAGTTTTGCTACTTCTTCACCTGGTGCCCAGACTCCGAAGACGCCACAAGCGTCCTGCGGGCCTTTTTCGCCAGGGAGAAGATCATGGGAAAGTTTTCCATCGCCGCGTGCCACTGGTCGATTATCTCACGACATGGGGTAGGACTTTTCCGGCCGCCCGTTTGTGACCCGGGCCCGTTGCGCCGGGCCTACGGCTGGGGCTCTGTGTCCGGCTCGGAGTCCGGCACGGCTTCCACCACGGCCCGCTCCTGCCGCCTGACGCTGCGGCGGTCCAGAACCAGTGCCAGCACCGCGCCGAGGATGGCGCCACCGCCGGCGAACAGGACCATAAAGAACCCGAAGACGGCGCCGGCGTCGAAGCTGGGGTTCGCCGGAACAGCGTAGGCCGCCACCGCTGCGGCCCCGATGCCCACCAGTGCGCCGAGGATGAGGAACGGCACATACTTGGGCGCACGGCGGACCGTAACTTCGCGCCGCTCGGCGGGGGGTTGTTCAGAAGGCATGCTTCAAGCCTACATTTTTCGCGGCCCTCAGCTGCCGCGGTAGGTGGAGTAGGCGAACGGGCTCAGGAGGAGGGGGATGTGGTAGTGCTCCGGCCCGGTCACCTCGAACACCAGGTCAACCTCGGGGAAGAACGTGGCTGTCTGCAGGCCCGCGTAGTAGTCGCCGGTGGCGAAGTTGAGTTTGTAGTGCCCGGCCTCCAGCCGTTCCGGTCCTAGGTCCTTGGCGCGGCCGTCGGTGTCGGTGGTGGAATCTGCAACGTGGCGCCAGGTGCCGCCATCATTCCGGTAAAGGACGACGGCGACTCCCGCCGCCGGGCGTCCGGCGCCGGTGTCGAGGATGTGCGTAGTGATGTGCGAGACGCTCATTCGGTGATCAGTCCTTCAAGCCGGAGTACGGCGATTTCGCGCAGCTGCTGGGCCACGATGGTGTCTTCTTCGGCCGGGGAGTTCGCCAGCCGTTCGTTCAGGGCCTGCAGGATTTCCGGAGCGGTGCGGCCGGCGGCCCGGATGAGGAAAACCCGCCCGAACTTCTCCTCATAATCCCTGTTGCCGCGGGCCAGGGCTTCGGCGATGGCGGTGTCCGCAGGATCCACCCCGGCCTGCTCGGAACGGGACATGGACGCTTCGGTGCTGGCCGCCGTCGGACGTTCCCCGATGCGCGGATGGTGCGCCATGGCGGCCTCAACCTCAGTAGGGGTGAAGGGGCTGGCTGCCTGCGACGCGTAGGCGAGCAGGGCGTCCTTGCTGGTGAACGGGCGGCTGGCCGTGATGGCATCCACCCATCGTGTGACGTCGATGCAGGGCCTCAAGGTTTCCGCGGCCCGCCCGGGGTCCGCGCTGTTGAATTCGGCAAGCTTCATGCTGGCTGGTTCCTAGGTGCGATCTGCTGGCATCCATGGCGACGGCTATGCGGAGGCCGGCCTTTCCGGCGCCGGCAACAGCAGGACTGCTACGCGGATTCCGCATCATGGAACTGTTATTTCAGCATACGTAATATTGAAAAGCAGTCAGGCTGTGGTGTCAAGAGACTACAACAGATGCCGCGTTACCCGATCTTGCGGAAATCCTTAGGCCGGCTTGCCTGGACGTTGAGGTGCGCGCGGGACACTCGAAGACAGGCAGCAGCTTCCACGGCGAGGGTCAAAGACGACCCGCCGGGAAGCTGAACGGCTCGGAGAAGGTGCAGCCCATGCGACAAATCAACATCAAAGACCAGGCGGTCAGTGCCCTGGCCTGCGCGGCCCTGGATGCGGCCCTTCTCAAGGGCCGGGCGTTACTGCGCGTCTACTTTCACAGGCGGAAGGTGCGCGCTGCCGCCAGTGCGCTGGCCGAAGCCTTGGCGGAATCGCGGGAGGTCTGGAGCTGGCCGGGGGACAGGCTTCCGTTAGGCGCCGAAATGTCCCAGCAGGTGGAGAAGCTGACCCGCCGCCTCAAGCTGGAAACCGAAGCGCACCACAGGTTGGAAGCGCTTTTCAGGACTGCGGACTGGAGCCGTTCCGTAGCGGCGCTTTAAGTGCCACACTTATGAGCAATCGAGTGGCTGGGGGTTTACCAAGTCAGGAGATTGCGATGAGTTGGTTTACAGGGTGGGCGTACCTTATTGCTGGCCTCATGACTGCCGACGCGCTGCTCCTGGCGCTGTGGGCAATTGATGAGGGCTGGCCGGGTAGCTGGTGGAAGAAGCCCTGACGCCTTTCAGCCCTGGGCCCCCTAAGGTCTGGGCGTCTTCAGCGCGGCTGCAACTCAAGTCGCATCAGCACCCGCGGGAAGCCATTCAGGACTGACTCCGTGTCCGCGGCCTTGCTGAAACCCGCGTCCTCGAACAGTTTCCGGGTGCCCACATAGGCCATGGTGAGGTCCACTTTCCTGCCGCCGTTATCCACCGGATAGCCCTCTACGGCCGGTGCGCCGTAGCTCCGGGCCAGGTCCACGGCGCCAGCCAGCAAGTGGTGCGAAATGCCCCTGCCGCGGTATCCCGGCCGCACCCTGATACACCAGACGGACCACACGTCCAGGCTGTCCACGTGCGGGATCTTCCGGTTGCCGGCGAAACTCGTGTCCGCACGCGGGTGGACCGCTGCCCACCCAACTGGCTCATCGCCGTCGTACGCTAAAACCCCTGGCGGAGGATCCTCCGCCACCAACTGCCTGACCAGGTCCCCGCGCTCGGTCCCGCGAAGGGCCTGGTTCAGTCTGGACGGGACGCGGTAGCTCAGGCACCAGCACACGTTCGCGTCCGGCCGCTTTGGCCCCAGCACGGTTTTGACGTCCTCGAACGTTGTTGCGGGACGGACGTGGATCGCCATGCGGCCATCCTGTCACCGGGCAGGGAGTCCGGCAACGGCGCGCAAGCAGCGCTAGACTGGGCAGCCAGGCAACTGCAGGAAGGCATGGCGGTCAATGAACGATAAGCTGCACCTCACTCCGGAAGACCAGTTCCCGGATGATTTGGAAAAGGTGTCTGACCAGGAACTCCAGGTCCTGGACAGCCGGGTTCAACGCCAGCTTGACCACGAAGTGGTGGTCGACGGGGAAGTGAACCGTGAAACGGAGTTCCGCCACTACGAACTGGATGTTGAATTCAACGACCGCGACCAACGCTGACCCCTCTTGCTGGTCCTGGCCGTGTCCATGAGTGTCAGTTGTCACTACACTGGGACGCATGACCGAGCAGGAACCGGTCCGGCCGCGCGCCGCTTCGGCTTCCGACGGCGGGAAAAGACCCAGCGAGGACATGGCGGACACGTCCGCGCCCGTGGAGGTAGGGGAGGCTCCGCACCTCACTGATCCGGACGCCGTCGACACCTCACTGCGCACTCCGGCCCAGCGCTCCCGCACCTTCACCGGGATCCTGGTGAACACCGCCCTCGCCAATGTCACCACCAGCTACCTCTGGTTCGCGCTGACGTTCTGGGTGTACCTGGAAACGCGCAACGTCATAGCTACCGGAGTGGTGGGCGGCGCCTATATGCTGCTGATCGCCCTTTCCAGCATCAGCTTCGGCACTTTTGTGGACCGCTACCGCAAACTGGCCGTGATGCGCTTTGCCGCTGCCTTCACCCTGGTGATGTTCGTGCTGTCCGGGGTCATGTTCCTGCTGACGCCCTCGTCGGCGCTGCTGGACCTGGCGCGGCCGTGGTTCTGGATTTTCGTCCTGGTCGTCCTGATCGGCGCCGTGGTGGAGAACATGCGGAACATCGCCCTTTCCACCACTGTCACCATCCTCATCGAGCCGGACCGGCGCGCTAACGCCAACGGGCTGGTGGGCATGGTGCAGGGACTGATGTTCATTGTCACTTCAGTGCTTTCCGGGCTCTCGGTGGGACTGCTGGGCATGGGCTGGACCATCGGAGCCGCCCTGGTGCTCACCGCACTCGCGTTCGCGCACCTGCTCACCCTGCGCATGCCCGAGGAGGTGCGCGCGGCTGCAACCGACGCCCACGGCGGGTTCGACCTGCGCGGCTCCCTCGCCGCAGTGCTGGCCATTTCGGGGCTTTTCGCACTGATCCTCTTCTCCACGTTCAACAACTTCATCGGCGGCGTGTACATGGCGTTGATGGACCCGTACGGCCTGGAAATGTTCCCGGTAGAGCTTTGGGGCATCTTCTCTGCTGTCGGCTTCACCGGGATATTGGTGGGCGGTGCCCTGATCGGAAAGTTCGGGCTGGGGTCCAACCCGCTGCGCACCCTGCTCCTCGCCGTGGTCCTGATGGGGGTCCTCGGGGCGGTGTTCACGCTGCGGGAGTGGGCATGGCTCTACATCGCAGGAATCTGGGCGTACCTGGTCCTGGTGCCTTTTGTGGAGGCGGCGGAGCAGACCGTCATCCAGCAGGTGGTGCCGTTGCAGCGGCAGGGCCGGGTGTTCGGATTCGCCATGGCGTTCGAGTCCGCGGCCTCGCCGGTCACGGCATTCCTCATCGCACCGATCGCCCAGTTCTGGATCATCCCCTACGCACGCTCCGCCGACGGCGCCGCCCAGTTGGCCCCGCTCCTGGGCGAAGGCACCTCCCGCGGGATCGCCCTGGTGTTCCTGGTTGCCGGCACCATCATGGTTGTGGCCGCGCTACTGGCCTTCCTGACCCCGGTCTACCGGCGGATCTCAGTCTCCTACGCCCGGGCGGCCGCAGACGAGCAGGCGGCGGCAGACGAGCGAGCGGCGAAGGGTGCAGAGCCTTAAACCCTGAACGCTCCCGCAGTGCGCAGGTGCGCAGTGCGGGAGCGTTGGTCGAAATGCCGCGTTAAGTGCGGGAGCGTTGGTCGAACCGCCGCGTTAAGTGAGAGAGCGTCCGGGGAAATGCCGCGTTAAGTGCGAGAGCGTCAGATGCCCAGGGCTTCCTTCAGGGCTGCGACGTGGCCGTCGGCCTTCACCTGGTACTGGGCCAGGGTGACCTTGCCTTCGGGGTCCACCACCACGGTGGAGCGGACGATGCCCTCGACGATTTCGCCCTTGACGAGCTTCTCGCCCCAGGCGCCGTAGGCCAAGGCAACGGCGTGGTCGGGGTCGGAGAGCAGCGGGAAGGTCAGGGAGAAGTCGCCCGTGAAGCCGGCCAGGGCCTCGGGGGCGTCGGGGGAGATGCCGATGACCTCGTAGCCCTTGCCCTGCAGGGAGGCCAGGCTGTCGCGGAAGTCGCAGGCCTCGGTGGTGCAGCCAGGGGTGGCGGCCTTGGGGTAGAAGTACACAATGACGTTCTTGCCACGGTAGTCGGCCAAGGCAGTCCCGCGGCCCTGGGCGTCCTGGAGGGTGAAATCAGGGGCCTGGGTTCCGGGCTGAAGCTTGGTGGTCAGGGTCTGGCTCATGGCATTCCTTTGGAAGTCTTTGTCAGGTAATGGCAAAACATCAAGTGAAGCGGGTTTCCGCTTAGTCATACAACTCCGGCGTCATATGCAGTATTCCGCCGGGCCGCGAACGGTGGCGCAGGGACCGGGCACAAACTGGTATCCGCCGCCCCGGACGGTGGCAACGGCATGGCGCGCATTCCCGAGTTTCCGGCGGATCCGGCCCACATACACATCGATGGCCCGGGCTGACGCACCGGGAAATTGCAGCGACTCCAGGAACGCCTGCAATTCCTCCCGGTCCACGGGCCGCGACAGGTGGGTCACCAAGTACCTGAGCACCTTGAATTCGACGCCTGTCAGCGGCACCGGGCGCCCGTCCAGCAGGACGGTATCCGCCGCCAGGTCCACGGCCACCCTGCTGACAGGGCCCGCCGACGGCGGGAGGCGCGTGCCGTCGTCGTCCTGCTTACCGCCTGGGTTCTCCGACGCTGACTGGCTGGGTGTCGCGGGTGTGGGTGCTCCGGCGGCAGGCACGTGGACTTCCGCCTCCGGAGCGGTCTGGAGGGCGCGGGCAAGCACCAGTTGGGCGGCGCGGGCGATGAGTTCGGGGCTGGTGCCTTCCCTGGGGACCACCCACACGGCAAGGCCGCGGGCAGCTGCCCGGGGAGGCTGGGCAGCAGGGCGCTTGGCCGGAACAGGATGCCGGGACAACCCCCTCGGATGGTGGGCTTCCACTGCCATGGCGCGTCCTAGGCCCCGCCGCGGCGGATCAGCTTGCCCATGGGGGTCTTGCCGTCCACCACGGCGCCGCGCAGGAATGTCTTGCGGACCACGCCGGAGAGGGCCTTGCCATCGTAGGGGGTGATGGGATTCTTGTGCTTGAGCTTGGAGGCGTCCACCACGAAGGCTTCGTCCGGAGCGAAAACGGCGAAATCGGCTTCGAACCCCAGCGCCAGCTGGCCTTTGCCGGAGAGCTGCGCCAGGGCGGCGGGTTTTTCGCCCATCCAGGACACCACCTGCTCGAGCGGGATGCCGCGGTCCCGGGCCTCCGTCCAGATCAGGGACAGGCCCAGCTGGAGCGATGAGACGCCACCCCAGGCCACGGCGAAGTCACCGTTTTCCAGGTCCTTCAGGTCCAGTGTGGAGGGGGAGTGGTCCGAGACGATGCAGTCGATGGTGCCATCCAGCAGCCCCTGCCAGAGCAGTTCCCGGTTGGAGGCCTCGCGGATGGGCGGGCAGCACTTGTAGGCCGTTGCGCCGTCCGGGATCTCCTCGGCCGTCAGCGTCAGGTAGTGCGGGCACGTCTCAACGGTGAGCTTGACACCGTCGCGCTTTGCGGAGGCAATCATGGGCAGCGCGTCCGACGACGACAGGTGCAGGATGTGGGCGCGCGCACCGGTGCGGCGGGCCCGTTCGATGACCTCGGCGATGGCCTTGTTCTCGGCACCGCGGGGGCGGGAGGCAAGGAACGTGGAGTAATGGGCGCCGCCGGGGTGCGGTGCGCGGTCGATGGTGTGCGGGTCCTCGGCGTGGACGATCATGAGGGAGTCGAAGGACTTCAACTCCCTCATGTCCTCCTCCATTTGGGCCGCATCCAGGTGCGGGAACTCGTCCACGCCGGAGTGCAGGAGGAAGCACTTGAAGCCGAAGACACCCTCGTCATGCAGGGGGCGCAGGTCGGCCTTGTTGCCGGGGATGGCACCGCCCCAGAACCCGACGTCGATGAACGCCTGGTCCTCGGCCACCTCGCGCTTGAGCTTCAGGTTTTCCACCGTGGTGGTGGGCGGGACGGAGTTCAGCGGCATATCGATGATGGTGGTCACGCCGCCCGCCGCCGCGGCGCGGGTGGCCGAGGCGAAGCCCTCCCACTCGGTGCGGCCGGGTTCGTTGACGTGGACGTGGGTGTCCACCAGGCCGGGGATCAGGGTTTCGTCGTCGGCCAGTTCCAGGACCTCGGTGCCGGCCAGGTTGGTGCCGAGCGGTTCGATCGCGACGATTTTGCCGTTGCGGACGCCAACCTCGCGCGGCGCGATGCCGGCGGTGGTAAGGATGCGCCGGCCCCGGATGACGAGGTCAAGACGTTCTTCAGACACGGAGGTCCTCCTTGGTGCTTGCGGTGGCAGGCGTGTTGGCCGCCAGCCGTCCGCCGATCCGGGTGCCCAACTGCTCCAGAAGCTGCGCTGCCCCTGCTATGCACCTGTCTACATTGCTTTCGAGTTCCGTCAAAGCGTAAACGTCCTCGAATCCGGCGGCATTCGCCTCGCCCTGCGTAAGGGTGGACCGTCCGCACACGGCGATCACCGGGACCCCTTGAGCTGCGGCTGCCCGCGCCACACCCAGGGGTGTTTTGCCGAGCAGGCTCTGCTCATCCAGGCTGCCTTCGCCGGTGATCACCAAGTGGGCGCCGGCAAGTTTCTGCTCCACTTCCGTGAATTCCAGGACGACGTCGATTCCCGGCCGCCGCGTCGCGGCCAGCACGGCGATGGCTGCGTAGCCGACGCCGCCGGCTGCCCCGGCACCGGGAGCCTCGGCGGCCTTCACCGCGCGGAATCCGATCTCCCGGGCCAGGACTTCGACAAACCTGGCCAGGGCGGCGTCGAGCAGCTCGACGTCCTGTTGTGCGGCGCCCTTCTGCGGGCCGAAGATCGCCGCGGCGCCCCGGGCACCCAGCAGGGGATTGTCGACGTCGGACGCCAGCACAAAGCGCGTGTCCTTCAACCGGGGTTCGAACCCGCTGAGGTCGATCCGGTCCAGGTGGGCCAGTGCCGCCCCGCCGGCCGGAAGTTCGCGGCCCGCACTGTCCAGGAACCTGGCGCCGAGGCCCTGCAGGACGCCGGCGCCGCCGTCGGTGTTGGCGCTGCCGCCCACCCCGAGGATGATGCGGTTGCAGCCGGCGTCCAGGGCGGCGCGGATGAGCTGGCCCGTGCCCATGCTGGTGGCGGTGCGTGCCGCCGTCGGGCCTGGCCGTCCGTTCACCAAGGCACCGGCGGGGAGCAGGGCCAGGCCCGAGGCAGCCGCCATTTCAATGACCGCTTCATTGCCGCGGACGGCAAACTCCGCCATGACCGCGTCGCCGGTGGGTCCTGCCACCACCGCGCCGCGGCGGGTGAAACCGGAGCCGACGGCGGCGTCGAGGGTGCCCTCGCCGCCGTCGGCCACCGGAATCCGGACCACATCCAGGTTGTGGATGTGTGCCGTTTCGGCCCCGCGTTGCAGGCCCTTCTCCAAGTGCGCACACACTTCCGGTGCGGACAGGGATCCTTTGAACTTGTCCGGGGCAATGACGATCCGCATGGTCAGGCCTGCAGCGCCAGGATGGAGGTGGGCGCATCGGCAGCGGTCTCTGCCAGTTCCTCGAACTCGTTGATGGCGTTGATTTCCAGTCCCATGGAGATGTTGGTGACCTTTTCGAGGATCACTTCCACCACCACGGGAACCTGGAATTCGCCCATGAGGGCCTTGGCCTTGTCGAAGGCGGCGGCGAGATCGTTGGGGTCCTCCACGCGTACGGCCTTGCAGCCCAGGCCCTCGGCCACCTTCAGGTGGTCCACGCCGTAGCCGCGGGTCTCCTCGGACAGGTGCGTGCTGTTGATGTTCTCGAACGCCAGGGACACGTTCTGCTCCATGCTGAAGCCACGCTGGGACTGGCGGATCAGGCCCAGGTAGGAGTTGTTCACCACCACGTGGATGTACGGCAGGTTGAACTGCGCGCCCACGGCCAGTTCCTCAATCATGAACTGGAAGTCGTAGTCGCCGGAGAGGGCCACCACGGTTTCGTCCGGCTTGCCGCGGACGACGCCGAGGGCTGCCGGGGCGGTCCAGCCCAGCGGGCCTGCCTGGCCGGCATTGATCCACTTGCGCGGGCCGAACACGTGCAGCATCTGCGCGCCGGCAATCTGGGACAGTCCGATCGTGGACACGTAGATGGTGTCGCGGCCGAAGGACCTGTTCATTTCCTCGTACACGCGCTGCGGCTTGATGGGGATGTTCTCGAAGTGGGTCTTGCGGTGCAGGGATGCCTTCCGCTCGGCACATTCGGCAACCCAGGCGCCGTAGTCCGGCAGGGAGCCTGCCGCCTTGCGCTCCTTGGCGAGCTCAACCAGCCCTGCCAGCGCCGCACCGGCGTCGGACGCGATGCCCAGGTCCGGGGAGAATACCCGGCCGATCTGCGTGGGCTCGATGTCGATGTGTACGAACGTGCGGCCGGCCGTGTAGGTTTCCAGGCCGCCGGTGTGGCGGTTGGCCCAGCGGTTGCCGATGCCGATCACGAAGTCGCTCTGCAGGTAGTTCTCGTTGCCGTAGCGGTGGCTCGTCTGCAGGCCCACCATGCCGGCCATCAACCGGTGGTCGTCCGGGATGGTGCCCCAGCCCATCAGCGTGGGGATGACCGGGATGTTCAGGATCTCGGCCAGCTCAACCAGCTGTTCAGAGGCGCCGGCATTGATGATGCCGCCGCCGGCCACGATCAGCGGATGCTTGGCCGCGGTGAGCATGTCCAGTGCCTTCTCCAGCTGCTTGCGGGAGGCCTTCGGTTTTTCGATGGGCAGGGGTTCGTAGGTGTCGATGTCGAACTCGATCTCGGCCAGCTGCACGTCGATGGGCAGGTCCAGCAGCACGGGGCCGGGGCGGCCGGAGCGCATCAGCTGGAAGGCCTTCTGGAACGCGCCGGGAACCTGGCCGGGCTCCAGGATGGTCATGGCCATCTTGGTCACGGGCTTGGCGATGGACTCGATGTCCACGGCCTGGAAGTCTTCCTTGTGCAGCTTGGCCACCGGCGCCTGGCCGGTGATGCAGAGCATGGGGATGGAGTCTGCCCAGGCGGCGTAAAGCCCGGTGATCATGTCCGTTCCGGCCGGGCCGGAGGTGCCGATGCAGATGCCGATGTTGCCGTCCTTGGCGCGGCTGAAGCCGTCCGCCATGTGGCTGGCGCCCTCAACGTGGCGGGCCAGGGTGTGGCGGATGCCGCCGTGGGCGCGCATTGCGGAATAGAAGGGGTTGATGGCGGCGCCTGGCAGGCCGAACGCCTCGATGGCGCCTTCCTTTTCCAGGATGGCCACCGCTGCATCAACGGTACGCATCTTGCTCATGGGGTGCTCCTTGTTGTGCCCCTCTTGGGGCGAAGTCTGGGTGTTTTTGGGTGTGGTGAGGGAACCGCCGTCGTTTTATGTACGACGGCGGGCACCCTGCTGGTGTTTCTTAGGCGCCTTTGGCGCCTTTGGCGCCGGTGCCTATTTCCTGCCGCTGAGCTGGAGGACCTGCTTAAAGAGTCCGGAGTGGTCCAGTGCGCCGTCGCCCTGGTTGACGGTGGCGGCTACGAGCTGTGCGACGACCGCGCCGAGCGGGATGGCGACGTTGGCCTCACGGGCGGCTGAGGTGACGATGCCCAGGTCCTTGTGGTGCAGGGCCAGGCGGAAGCCGGGGTCGAAGTTGCGGTCCAGCATCTTCTGGCCCTTCTGGTCCAGGACCTTGGAGCCGGCCAGGCCGCCGCCGAGGACCTTGAGGGCGGCGTCGGTGTCCACGCCGTAGGCCTCGAGGAAGGCGATGGCTTCGCCGAGAACCTCGATGTTGACGGCGACGATCAGCTGGTTTGCAGCCTTGACGGTCTGGCCGGAGCCGGAGGGGCCGACGTGAACGATGGTCTTGCCGACGGCGTTCAGGACGTCCTGCGCGGCGTCGAAGTCTGCCTTGTCGCCGCCAACCATGATGGAGAGGACGGCGTCGATGGCGCCCTGTTCGCCGCCGGAGACCGGGGCATCGAGCGGGCGGATGCCGGCTTCCTTGGCCTCGGCCGCGAGGCGGACCGCCACGTCCGGGCGGATGCTGGAGGCGTCGATCCACAGGGTGCCCTGCTTCGCGTTGGCGAACACGCCGTCCTTGCCGCTGACTACGCCCTCAACGTCGGGGGAGTCAGGCACCATGGTGATGACGACGTCGGCATCCTTGACGGCGTCAGCGATGCTCGCGGCGCCCTTGCCGCCTTCCGAGACGAGCTTGTCGACCTTGTCCCGGCTGCGGTTGAAGCCGGTGACGGCGTGGCCGGCCTTGACCAGGTTGATGGCCATGGGCAGGCCCATGATTCCGAGTCCGATAACTGCAACGTTGCTCATGGTGGTTCTCTTTCCTGAAGTCTGCGTGGTGTATGCCGGACCCAACTGGGTAGCGCTAAGTGTCGTTCTGAGCGTTCAAAACGACACTTGCTGCTACCTAGTTGGGTCTAGTTGGAGGCGTGTTCGCGGGTGGCCCAGCTGAACGCGGTTTCCTGGGGTTCCTTGTACTCGAGGCCGATGTAGCCCGTGTAGCCGAGTTCGCGGCTGCGGGCGATCCATTCGCCCAAGGGGAGAGTGCCCGTTCCTGGGGCGCCGCGGCCAGGGTTGTCGGCGATCTGGATGTGGCCGAAGTCCTTGGCGTGGTTCTCAATAACGGCTTCGACGTCGTCGCCGTTGACGGACAGGTGGTAGAAGTCCGCGAGGAGCCTGATGTTCCCGACGCCGGCCTCCGCCTTCACGCGGGCGATGACCCTGAGTGCGTCCTCCGCCGTGAGGAGCGGATACCTGGGTGCCCCGCTGACAGGTTCGAGGAGGACTGTGCCGCCGATCCGGGCGACGCCTTCTGCTGCGGCCGCGAGGTTCCTGACCGCCAACTCGTCCTGCTCTTCGGGGGTGAAGCCGTCCTGCCGGTTGCCGTAGAGGGCGTTAAAGGCCTTGCAGCCAAGGCGCTCACCGATGCCGGTCACAACATCGATGTTGTCCTTGAACTCGGACTCGCGTTCCATCCAGGACACCAGTCCACGGTCGCCTCCCGGCATGTTGCCGGCATTGAAGTTCAGGCCCGTGAGCTGGACGCCGGCGTCCTTGATGGCGTCCTCGAACCGGCTCACCTCGGAGTCCGCGGGCACGGAGGCCTCAAACGGCCACCAGAACTCGACAGCGTCAAAGCCGGCTGCCTTGGCTGCTGCAGGGCGTTCGAGCAGCGGCAGTTCCGTGAGGAGGATGGAGCAGTTCACTGTGTACGTCATCGTAGGTCCTTCCAAGGAGGGCTTTGATCTATCTTCCCTTGCGGCGGAACTGCTTTTGTTTCCGCTTTGTGGAAATTAGATTCTGCTTTATGAAAAGCTTAGGGAAGGGTGGGGCGAGTAGTCAAGGCGAACCGGGTTGCGGGCCCGCAGCAAATTTCCCATTGACTTCAGGCGCCGCAGGGATACGGTTAGAGATACATCGGCAGGGTCCGGTGGATGGGCGTGCGCCGGGGCAGAGGCGCATGCGGCTATGTGGTCTCGATAAACTTCGCCGCTCGGCGGCATCCAAAACCATCGCCTGGTCCGCGCCGGGCGTTCCCACCATCACTCACAGGCTGTGACCTCATGACGGCAAATTTCATCAGGGCGCTGGCGGTCAAGTCCCTGGATTCACCGGACTCGAAGCGTTGCCCGGACAAGGCGGAATTCGACCTTGTCACCGTTGACGACTACTCCGTGGCGCGGCTGATCCTCGCGCCGGGCTGGCGGTGGTCCGACTCTGCCAGGCCAGCTGAGTTGACCGCCTACTGCGAGCACCACCACCTTGGCTACTGCATCTCAGGACAGCTGGAGGTGGAAACGGCCGACGGCGGACGGTCAACGATCCACGCCCACGACACCTATGCGCTGCCTCCCGGGCACGACGAATGGGTGGTGGGCGATGAGCCGTTCGTCGCCGTCGAATTCCTTGGCGCGGCCTCGTTCGGCCGGCCCCGCAGCTTCGGGATGCACGCCCGCATCTAAGGCAGCACCGGACAAAAAAGTCCCCTGCCGCACTTGCGTGCGGCAGGGGACTGGTGGTGTGCCGGGAAGGCGGCCGGATTCCTAGTGGGTCAGGTCCTTGCCCTTTGTCTCCGGAATTGTGAAGACGAATGCGGCGCTGATGGCCAGGAGGACCACGGCGTACACGTTGAACACCTGGGGCACTCCCATGGTGGTGCCCAGCCACTGCTGCAAGTACGGGGCCGTTCCGCCGAAGGCCGCCACGCAGATGGAGTACGGCACGCCCACGCCCACCGTGCGGATGGAGGTGGGGAAAAGCTCGGCGTAAACGGCCGGAACAATCGCGGCGCTTGCGGCGATGAAGATCAGCATGACGGACATGCTTACCGCGAGCTGCCACGCGGAGTCCTTCAGCAGCCACGTCATGGGGAAATGCAGTATCCCTCCACCGATTGCGCCGCACCACAGGACCTTTTTGCGTCCGATGCGGTCGGACAGCTTGCCCCAGAAGGGGAGTGCAGCGATGAACACGATGTTGGCGATCACGCCTGCCCACAGCGCCTCGCCGCGGTCGATCTTCAGGGCTGTGGTGGCGTAGCTCGGTGCCACGACGCCCCAGATGTAGTAGATAACCGTGAGGCCCACCGTGAGCCCGACTACCTGCAGCGCCTGCTTGCGGTGGCGGACAATCTGCGGCCAGATGGGCGCACGCTTTTCGGCGGTGGACTCGCCTTCGAAAGCCTCGGTCTCGTGCAGCCGTGACCGCATGATCAGTGCGTAGAGGCCCATTGCCGCGCCCAGGAGGAACGGAATCCGCCAGCCCCAGGCGTTCATGGCCTCGGTGGTCAGCGTCATGTTCAGGACTGCGCCCAGCAGGGTGCCGAACAGGATGCCCACTGTGCCGGACGTGTAGATCAGCGTTGCCCAGAACCCGCGGTGCTCCTTGGGTGCCATTTCGGAGAGGTAGGTTTGCGACGACGGCAGCTCACCGCCGTGCGCGAGGCCCTGCACCAGGCGGGCCACCAGCAGCATGAGCGAGGCCCAGGCGCCGATGCTTGCGAACGTGGGCGCGATGCCGATCATCAGGCTGCCCAAGGAGGCGAGCCCGACGGCGAGCGTCATGGACGTCTTCCGGCCCACCCTGTCGCCGATCCAGCCGAAGAGGAAGCCGCCGAAGGGCCGTGCCACGAAGCCGACGGCGAAGATCGCCAACGTGGACAGCACCGCCGACGCCGGGTCGGCCTTGCTGAAGAGCTGGCTGGCGATGAAGGGCGTGAATGTGGCGTAGATGGCCCAGTCGTACCATTCCACGGCGTTGCCGATGCCGGTTCCGACGATGGTTTTAGCAGTGGACACGCGTCCAGTCTGCTGCTTGGTTACTGCCATGGACATGGTTACTTCCTCAGGATCGTGGTGAAGAGGATGGCGGGGATGGGTTGGGATGGCGACGGCGGCTAGGACGCCGCTGCAAGCGCCGCCAGGCGCGAGGTGGCGAGTTCCGTGTAAAGCGCTGCCCCGTCAGCCAGCACGCCGTCGTCGAACGTTGCGTAAGGGGAGTGGTTGAAGGGTGAGGTGGCCGGATCGCCGCCAGGGGCGACGGCGCTGAGGCCGACGAAGGTGCCCGGCACTTCGGCCAGTACCCGGGAGAAGTCCTCGGAGCCGCTCAGGGGAGTGGCCCAGCGGGAAAGGCGGCGCTCGCCGAAGAGCCCTGAAATGACCTTTTCCGCGGTGTGCGTTTCGTCCTCGTTGGTGATGGTGAGGGGGTATTCCTCCTGGTAGTCAACGTGGACTTCCACCCCGTGCGCGGCCGCGATGCCCTGGAGCAGGCGCGGCACGGCCTCCCTCATCCTCAGGCGGGATGCGTCGGAGAACGTCCGGACTGTCGCCTCGATGCGCGCCGTTTCGGGAATGACGTTCCGCTTGGTGCCCGCGTGGAGCACGCCCACCGAGAGCACCACGGGATCGAACATGTTGAACTGCCGGGTCACCATGACCTGCAGGGCGGTGACCATCTCGGCCGCCACGGTCACGGGGTCCTTTGCCGCGTGGGGGGCGGAGCCGTGGCCGCCGGCACCGAGTACCGTGACTTCAAGCCCGTCCGAGGCGCTGAGCATCACGCCGGGCTTGGTGCAAAAGGTGCCATGCGGCTCGAGGGAGGAAAACACGTGCATCCCGTAGGCCGCCTGGACTCGGGGACCGGCGGCGTCCAGGACGCCTTCGCGGATCATGTAGCTTGCTCCGTCGCAGCCTTCTTCGCCGGGCTGGAACATCAGGACGACGTCGCCCTGGAGCTGGTGCTGCTTCTCGGCGAGGAGCGTGGCGGCCCCGGCGAGCATCGAGGTGTGCAGGTCGTGGCCGCAGGCGTGCATGGCGCCGTCCGCCCGGGATGAGTAGTCCACCCCTGTCTTTTCCTGCACGGGGAGGCCGTCCATGTCCGCGCGGAGGAGGACCGCGGGCCGATCGGTTGTGGTGTTTCCGGAATCGGTGCCGCCACGGCCGCGAAGCACCGCGGTGACGGAGGTGGTTTCCTTGCCCAGGGTGATTTCGAGGGGAAGCCCGTCCAGGGCCTGGAGGACCTTCTCCTGGGTCCGTGGAAGATGGAGCCCGATTTCCGGATGCCTGTGCAGGTCATGGCGGAGGCGGACGAGCTCCCCCTGCAGTTCCTGGGCATCTTCTGTAACGGGCACTGGCTACTCCTTGGATTGGTGTTCCGGGTCTGTCGACTATTCTGGAGTGGCGCAGTTCACATGCAGCGAAAGCGCTGGAAATATTCTGGAAGCGCGCTGGTTAGGCAGGATTCGTGCAGGCGAAAGGGAGGGCACCAGTGGAACTCAGCGAAGAGGACCTCGCGCTCATCCAGGTCCTGCAGTCGTCTCCGAGGCTGGGCTGGGCAGATGCGTCAAAGGTGCTGGGCGTCCATGCCACCACGCTGGCCGGCCGGTGGGAGCGGCTGGCATCAACCGGGGCCGCGTGGGTCACGGCGCACCTGGTGGGGGATCCCCAGCAGATGCTCCTCGCGTTCGTTGCCGTGGACTGCGAGATGCACCTGCGCGACCATGTCACGGCGCAACTGGCCGCCGTCCCTGAGATCGTCACCGTGGAGGAGGCGGCCAGCAACCGGGACCTGATGTTGACTGTCATCACGAAATCACTGGATGAGTTCAGCAGCCGCGTGGTTTCCAGGCTGAAGACCGTCGAGGGGCTCACCAAGTACCAGACGGCGCTGTGCACACGCCTGCACACGAGCGCGGATGAGTGGCGCCTGAACGTCCTGGACCGGTCCCAGCTGGCAACGCTGAGGACGCTTGGCGCCTCGGCCGGTGCGGCGGCGCGGCGGCCCGGCCCACAGGGGGAACTGCCGGCCAGCCATCTGGACTTGCTGCCGTACCTGGCACGGGACGGACGCGCCACCGCGGCGGACATCGCACGGGGGCTGGGACGCCATCCGGCTACGGTGCAGCGGCAGCTGAATCGGGTGCTGGCCAGCGGCATCCTGCTGTTCCGGTGCGAAATCGCGCAGGCCTACTCCTCCTACCCGGTGACCTGCCAGTGGTTCGCGAATGTTCCGGCGGGCCGGCATGAGGCTGCCGCCGCCGAAATCCGCACCATCAGCAATGTCCGGCTCAGCGCTTCCACCACCGGCCCCACCAATTTCGTGATCATCATGTGGCTGCAGTCCCTGGCGGACGTTATGAACGCCGAGCTGGCGCTGCAGCAGAAGGTCCCGGACATCGAACTGGTGGAGAGCGTTGTGATGCTGCGGACGGTGAAGCGGGTGGGCTGGATGCTTAGGGAGGACACGACGTCGAGCGGTGCTGTGGTGGTGCAGGCCGAAGGGCTGCCGGCTGCGGACTGAAGCGGGGACGTCCCGGTCCGCCCGCTTGGGGAGGGGGCGGACCGGGGGGCTTGGGGGACCGGCTACTGGGACAGCTCGGCAACCTCGTGCGCCTCGAGGCGGCCCCGGCCCGGCGGGACCGGCGCAGCCGCCACCTTGCCCCGGGCGCTCTTGCTGAAGGGCTTCCGGGATTTGGACGGATCAACGGAGATTGCCTCGGGGGATTCGCCGGCAGGGTTGGCCGGGCGCCGCAGGTGCCAGTCCGTCACGGCCTGGTAGGCCGCAGCTACGGCAAGAAGCCGGTCTTCGGCGAAGGGCTGGCCGCCCAGGATGGTGCCGATGGGAACGCCCGCGGAGTCGAAGCCGATGGGCAGGGCGAGTTCCGGCAGGCCGATGGCGTCAAACGGGTTGGGGCTGGTCTGCAGCACAACGTCGCACTGCTCGAAGAGGTCGTTCAGTACGCGTTCGAGCAGGAGGACCTTGGCACGCTGGCCCAGCACGTACTCGTTGGCCCCGAGCATGGAACCCTGGAGCCAGCCGGTGACGGAGACCCCAAAGCTGCGCAGGTCCTTGCGCAGCACCGGCAGGAAGGGCTCGCTGCGTTCGGGCAGCCGGACATTGTTGAAGGCCGTGCTGGTGAGGGTGTCCCAGTCCTCCGGCAGCCGCACGTCAACCACCTGGATGCCCTCAATCCCGGCGAGCTTGTCCAGGAAGGCCTTCCGTGCGGCCGCGGTTTCCGAGGACCCGGCGGTGAAGTCCGGGATGACGCCCACGCGGGTACCCCAGCGCATGGTCACCTTGTTGCCGCGCCTCACCGGGGTGGCGGCCTGGACCAGGTCCGGAACCGGCGGAAGCCCCAGTGTCCGCGGGTCGTTGGGGTCCTCGCCCGCCATGGCGGTCAGCATGATGGCGGCGTCCTTTGCGTCCCTGGCAAGGGGCCCAGGGTGGTCGCGGGTGTAGCTCAGGGGGATGATGCCGTACAACGAAACCCGGCCCATGGTCGGCTTGAGCCCGGTGAGGTTCTGGGCGTTGGAAGGCGCGGTGATGGAGCCGCCTGTTTGCGTTCCGACACTGGAGGCTGCCATCCGTGCGGCCACTGCCGTGGCTGAACCGGACGAGGAACCGCCGGGATTCGTCTGCGGGTTCCCGGGTGTCCACGCATTGACCGTGGTGACGCGGCCGTCCGGCGTGGTGGCCCGGGTGGTGGCGAGCGGCCCCATCTGGGTCTTGCCAAGGACGATGCCGCCGGCCCCTGCCAGCCTCGAGACCGCCGTCGCGTCAAAAGGCGGAACGAAGTCCTTGAAGATGTAGGAGTTGGCCGTTGTGGGATAGGCACGGGTGTAGTAGTTGTCCTTGATGGCGAGGGGAATGCCATGCAGGGGACCCTTGTACGCCGCGCCGGCCAAGGCTCGGGCGCTGGCCAGGGCGTCGTCCGCGGCGACGAGGTTGAACGCCTGGTAGCTCGCATCAAAGGCGCCGATCCGGTCCAGATAGGCCTCCACCAGCAGTTCTGCGCTGAGCCGGCCCTGCCGGATGAGGCTTGCCGCTTCCGAGATGGTCAGCTCGGTGATATCGGCCAGGGCCTCGGGCCGGACGTCGCCGTAGGCATCCGGGTTGATGCCGGCGGGCACCGCGGACGACGGCGCTGCGTGGGCAACTGCGGGAAGCGCCGCCGCGCCGAGTGAGGTGGCCGCGGCCAACACGGCGAACCTGTTGACGAACGACCGGCGGTCGATGGTGCGGTCCAGGGGCTGGTTCTCCAGCTTTCCCACCGGGTTCATGCCGTCCTCCGTGCAGTGTCGATCGAGGGGTACAGGGCGGGAGGGGAGGCCTGCTGTGACAAGAGCGCGGGGTCCGCTTTGCCTGCCGGGCCAGCGAAAGGCAGTTGGTAGGCGCTGAGTTCGGCGACCGTGGTGCGCATGAAGCTGCGCAGGCTGGCCAGCACTGATGCCTGTCCGGGGCTTCCCGTCTCCGGATCGCTGGTGGTTCCGGGCGGGAGTTGGTTCAGGTCGATGCCGAGCGAGGCGAGGCGGGCCCTGATCATCGTGTCCAGTTCGGCGTCGGTGGGGGGAGTGAGGGGCATGATGCTCCTTTTCTACGGGGCTGGCATGCAGCCCGTGCAGCTGAGACAAGGGGATACTGTCACCCGCCTGTGGCGCTGTCATGTCACATAAGTTGCCGGCTCATTTCGCACCGCCGGCATCCGTCGGCTTAATGATTCCGCATTACGGATTTATCTTTCCGGAAACATGGGCTCCCTAGCGTTGCTCGTGACCCTGCGGCATCCCTTGTTGTCGTCCGTCCCCAAATGAACAGGCCTGGCATGAACATCACCGCCAACCGAGCACCCTCCCCGCAACCACACACCGGGGCACCCAGGAAGCCGCTCTACAAGTCCCTTTTCATCCAGATCCTGGCAGCAGTCGTTGCGGGGGTCCTGATCGGCCACTTCTGGCCCGACATCGGCGCAGCGCTCCGCCCCTTGGGTGACGGCTTCATCCAACTGATCAAGATGATCATCGCGCCGCTGATCTTCCTGGTGATCGTCACGGGCATCGCCGCTGTCAGCGACGTCAAGGCCGTTGGCCGCGTCGGAGTGAAGGCACTGGCCTACTTCACGGGTGCCACGCTCTTCGCCTTGGTCTTCGGCCTCGTGGTGGGGAATCTTTTCCAGCCGGGCGCGGGACTGAATATCGATCCGGCGTCGCTCTCCCAGGACGCCCTCAACGCGAAAACCGCCACCGCCCCGCCCAAGGATGCCGGCGCGTTCCTCCTTGGGATCATCCCTACCAGCGTGGTGGGCGCCTTTGCCAGCAACAACCTGCTGCAGGTCCTGTGCTTCGCGGTGTTCTTCGGCGCGGCGATCGTCGTCGTCGGGCGTGAACGCTGCCTCCCCGTGATCACCCTGATGGAAACCGTGCTGGAACTGTTCTTCAAGATCATGGGCTGGGTGATGCGCGTGGCTCCGGTGGGTGCCTTCGGCGCAATGGCATTCATCATTGGCCAGTACGGTCTTGGTTCGCTGGGCACCTACGCCCTGCTGATCGCTGCCTGCTACGGTGCAGCGCTGGTGTTCATCGGCCTGCTGTTCGTGGTGGCATGGGTCTACCCGCGCGTGCCGCTGTGGCAGTTCGTGAAGTACACTCGCGAAGAGTTCGTCCTGGCACTGGGCACCGCCTCCACGGAATCCGTGCTGCCGCGCATCATGACCAAGCTGACCAATGCCGGCTGTTCCCGTGCCACCACCGGCCTGGTGATCCCCACCGGCTACTCCTTCAACCTGGACGGTGCCGCGCTGTACCTGTCCATCTCGCTCCTGTTCCTGGCGCAGGCCTTCGGGTACAACCTGGACCTGGGCCAGCAACTTGCCGCCCTTGGGGTCCTCATGCTCACCTCGAAAGGCATGGCCGGCGTACCCGGTTCGGCGTTCCTGGCGCTCTCCGCCACCGCCGGTGCGCTGGGGATCTTCCCGGTGGCCGGCGTGGCCCTCCTCCTTGGCGCGGACCGCTTGATGGACTCCATGCGCGTGGTGGTGAACCTGCTGGGGAACTGCGTGGCCACTTTTGTGGTGGCTAAGTGGGAGGGCCAGTTCGACCACGCTGCCATGCTCCGCGCCTTTGCCGGTGACACGACGACGGCGGAGGCGGCGTCGGAGCCGGGCAGCACCCCCGTGCCGGACGGCCAAGTTATGGCGGCTGGGATCTAACGGTCACCTTCGGCGGAAGCTTCAGCAGTGGCGGGTTTTCCCGGGGCGGCGCGGTAGCGTGCGGTCTCCATCGTCACCGTCGTCCCTGCCGTTCCCGTCCTGCACACTGTCCCTATGACCTTTGCGAATGTGGGGACTCTTGAGACCAAACCCGGCCAGCGCGACGCCGTCGTCGACATCCTGGTCCGGCCCATGGCCGGGCTGAAGGAGGCAGGCTGCCTGCTCTACGAAGTGGGCATCAACGATGCCGCGCCGGACACGGTATTCGTGTGTGAACTGTGGGAATCACCGGAGGCCCACCGGGCTTCGCTGGGACTGGACAGCGTACAAGCTGCGATAACTGAGGCCATGCCCCTGCTTTCCGGCGAAATGGGCGGCCACCAGTTCACGGTGCTGGGTTCGCCCTTGCGCTGAGACCCTGTGCCCCGCCTGCTCCAGCAAGTAAGCTTCCCGGCAACGACTGGACACGGAGCAATGGGGTAAGGAAGACGCATGAAGCCGCTGCCTGCACTGGAACTTGTTACCCGCCTGGAGGATGCCGAATGGCTGGATCCCGTGGCCAAGAAGGTCCGAAAAGTGGTGAAGCGGGTTATCGGCCCGAAGTGGGCGCGCGACGTCCTCCATGGGGTTCCGATTGGGCACCCGGTGCATCCGCTGGCGGTCCAGGTGCCGCTCGGGGCGTGGATATCGGCCGCCGTACTGGATGCATTCCCCGGTAATGACCGGGCTGCCGCGGTCCTGATCGGGGTGGGGGCGGGCACGGCCGTGCCTTCGGCCGTCGCGGGGTTTACTGACTGGTCGCAGCTGCACAGCCAGCAGCAGCGGGTTGGGCTGGTCCACGCTGCTGCCAACATCACGGCAACGAGCCTCTATGTTGCCTCCCTGGTGGCACGTGCACAGGGAGGCAGGGGAAGCGGCAAGGTGCTGGCGTACCTTGGCCTTGCCGTAGTGGGTGCCGGCGGTTTCCTGGGCGGCCACCTCACTTACCGGCAGGCGTCCGGAGTAAACCACAGTGAGGACCTCCCGCACCGTTTCCCGAGTGGATGGCAGCCCTTGGGGCCGCTGGCGGAACTGCCCGAGGGAAAGCTCCACAAGATTGTTGTTGCCGAGATTCCGCTGCTTGTTTACCGGGAGGCGGACGATGTCCGCGTGCTGTCCGACGTGTGCAGCCACCTCTCCGGGCCGCTTCACGAAGGCAAGCTGAAGGGCGGCAGGCTTCAGGGCGGGGCCGCTGCCGGCGGTGACGCTTGCGTCGTCTGCCCATGGCATGGAAGCACCTTCTCGCTGCGAACAGGAGAAGTGCTTGCCGGTCCCGCAACGGCAAGGCAGCCGCTGTTCGAAACGCGCGTGAGCGGGGGCCTCGTTGAGGTGTGCCTGCCGGGGGCCGACTGAGCATTGCGTCGGTTGCCTCAGCCGGTCAGCAGGTTTTGGAGTGCGTGTTCGAGGGGGCTTTTTTGGGGTGGCCGGCGTGCGGGTGGCAGGGGCCTGGGTGTTGCGGTGGGGAGTGTCCCGGGTGGCCATTGTGGTGGTTCCCAGTGGTGGTGTTCGGCTGTGTAGTGGCGTCCGGTGGGTGAGGTCCAGCTGGGTGGTTCGTTGGTGGTTGCCGGGCTTGGTGTCCAGCCGCTGTTGTGTTTGAGGCGGTGGTGTTTGGGGCAGAGTTGTCCGAGGTTGTTGATGGCGGTGGTGCCGCCGTTGTGCCAGGCGGTGAGGTGGTCGGTGTCGTTGTCGGGGGTGTGGTTGTTGCAGCCGGGGAAGGTGCATCTGCCGTCGCGGAAGCGGAGTGCGTGTTTCATGGCTTTGGTGAGCCGGTAGCTGGTCCGTCCGATGTCCAGTGGTGCTCCGTCGCGGGGGTCGACGAGGACTCGGTGGAAGGAGCTGGCGCCGTCGGTGAGGAGTTTGCGGGCGATGGTGGCGGGAATCGGGCCAAAGCCGTCCAGCATGGCGGGTTCGTCGGTGAGGCCCAGCAGTGAGAATACCGGGACGGTGACAAGGACGTCTGCCTTGGGTGTTGGGACGCTGCTGATGCCCGCTGCGTCGCCCTTGAGAGGGTCCCCGCTGTCCCCGCCGTCCGCGGTGTCCCCGGTGTGCCCGCCGTCCGCGGTGTCCCCGGTGTGCCCGCCGTCCCAGGTGTGTGCGTGGCGGGTGTTGGGTGTGCTGAGGAGGAGGTGGGCGGCGATGTCGGGCCGGAGTTGGGTGAGGGTGCGGTGTTCGTTGGGGTTTTGGGCGCCGCGGGCGAGGGCGGTGGTGCGGTTCCAGATGGCGTTTGCGGTGTGGCCGGGCAGGTAGAGGGAGAGCCAGGCCATGCCGTCGCGGTCCGGGGCGTATTCCATGCGCCGGTTGGCGGCGCTTTTGGTGTGGCGTTTTTCGAGGGTTTCGGGGTGGTGGCGTTCCCGCCAGGTGCGGACTCTGGCGCGGAACCGTGCCGGGACGAGGTCACCGGGTGCGGCGCCGCGGGCCGGGCGGGGCGTGCCCGGGTTCAGGAAGTGGGCTACGAGGGCGGCGGCGCCGGCGGGGCCGAGGCCGTGGGTTTCGTCGGCGATGATTGTGGCGTGCTGCCAGGAGATGGTCCCGGCGGCCAGGGCGGCTAGGGCCAGCGGGAGGGCGCAGAGCTGCCGGGACAAGGTGGCGAGCGCCCCGGCGGCGGGGGAGCTGATGGTCAGGACCCCGGCGATTTCCTCGACCGCTGACATTTCGGCGTAGGCCCGTTCGTGCGGCGGGCGCTCCGGGTGGGGTCATGGCGTGCTGGAGTTCGATGGCTTCGGCAGTGGCCCGGGCTTTGAGCGCGGCGAGCTGGGCTTCCATCCGCTTGGTCTGTGCCAGCCGTTCCAGGCGGATCTCGTAGGCGCGCTGCAGGGCATCAACCCTTGCACCGGCCGCGGCTGCCGTGTCCAGGGAAGCGTCCTCAAGGAACAGCGCGTCAAGGGCACCGACGGAGGCGTGAATGCCCTCCATCACCACTGCAGTCCCCGCTGCGATCCCGGGGTCAGTCCCCGCGCCGTTTCCCATAGAAACATCCTCTAACGGGGGTCTGACATTTTGAGGTGCGACGCTAAGCGGACCGCTGAGGCGCCGTCACCCACTCGCCCCGCCGCAGGACTCCAGCCAGGGTCAGCTCGGGGTCAACCACGACGACGTCGGCCGGCATGCCTTCGCGGAGGTCGCCTGCCTGCGCAGATAATCCCAGTACGGACGCAGGAACCGCCGTGGCCGCCGTCGTGGCTTCCTGAAGGGTGACGCCGGCGGCCACCGTGGACCGCACGACGTCGAGCAAGGTCGCCGTACCGCCGGCGATCGCATTGTTGCTGTCCACCCGGGCCACGCCGCCGTCAACCGTCACCGCCAGCGTGCCCAGCCGGTACTGGCCGTCTTCCAAGCCAGTCGCCGCCATGGAGTCCGTGACCAGCGCGATGTTTTCCGCCCCCACCAGGTCGAACACCATTTTGACCGTCTCGGGGGCCAGATGGACGCCGTCGGCAATCAGTTCCACCACGGCGTTTCCGGCGTGGGCCGCACTCAGGCTGGCGGACACCGGCCCGGGGGAGCGGTGGTGCAGGCTGGGCATGGCATTAAAAAGGTGCGTCACGGTCGGCCGGATCCGGCCGGTGGGATTAGTGGCCCCCGCAAGCCCCCCAGCTGCCCGCTCCAGGAACGCACAAGCGGCGGCGGTGTCAGCCCCCGTATGCCCCAGGGATGGGATGATTCCCCGCAACGCCAGCAGATCGACCAGTCCGGACGCGCCCGGCAGTTCGGCTGCCAGCGTCACGGAAGCCAGGGAAGGTCCAGCCGCCTCCAACAATTGGGCCATCAGCCCGGCGTCGGGTTCCAGCAGCAGCTCCGGATCATGGGCGCCGCACTGCCCGGGGGAGAGGAAAGGTCCTTCCAGGTGCGACCCGGCAAGCAGTCCCTCTTCTGCCAGGACCCGCAGCACTTCCAGGTTCCGGACAAGATCCGCGGGAGCCGCCGTGACCAGGCTCGCCAGCAACGTGGTGGTTCCGCGGCTGTGCAGGTAGCGGGCGGCAGCCCGGGCCCCTTCCACCGATCCCTCGGAAAAGTCCGAGCCATGGGCACCGTGGCAGTGCAGGTCCACCAAGCCCGGCAGGATGATGCGCTTGGGCACCTCGCCAATGGGCGCAAGTTCGCCGTGAAATTCCGACGCCGGCCCGGCGTAGGTGACCAGTCCGCCGTCGACCGCTACCAGGCCGTCCGTAATGTCCATTGTTGCGGAGACCACCCGGCCGCGGAGGATCAATTCCTTGCCCATGGCCCGGCCTCCAGTAGGGCTGCCGCCATTCCGGCAGCCAGTGACGGGTCCGCGGCACGTGCCCTGGTCCCTGCGGAAAGGTCCAGCCCCCGCGCCGACGTGTGGATGGCGTGGACCCCGCTGTGAACCAGCGCGGCCATCAATTCCAGCCGCACCCCGCCGCCCGCCATGATCTGTACCGACGGCGCATGACTGTGTCCCAGCTCCACCAAGCGTGCCAGCATGGGAAGTCCAGCGGCGCAGTCGGGGCTTCCGCCGCTGGTGAGGACGCGGTTCACGCCGGCGCGTTCCAAGCTGGCCAATGCGTGCGCAGGGCCCGTGCCCGCGGCGAGGGCAGCATCAAACGCCCGGTGGAACGTCACTTCCACAGCAGGATCACGACGGCGAGCTGCCCCACAAAGGTGCCGAAGCGCCGGAACGTCCGGGCCGCCGTCGTCCGCCAAAACTCCCACGACGACTCCCGCGGCACCAGCGTCCACCACCGCCTCTACGTCACGTTCGAGCACCTCAAGTTCCTCATCCGTGTAAATGAAGCTGCCGGGGCGCGGGCGGACCAGCACGTGGACAGGAACGCCCGCCCGGCACGCCTGCTCCACCATACCGATACTCGGTGTGATGCCGTCCGTTTCCGCGAGTGCGGCGCAGAGCTCAACCCGCGCGGCGCCAACAGCCGCTGCGAGCCGCACTCCCTCTGCATTTTCCACCGCGAGCTCAAGCTGCGGCATCCTCGCCCCGCCCAGGAAGCCTGCCACCGTCAGAGCCCCTGCCAGGCGGGCTTCCGCCCAAATGTGTCCTGGTAGTACTCCCGGTGCGCGAGCCTGGACGCCGCGGCCTCGTCCACCATGACGGTCACGTGTGGGTGCAGTTGGAGCGCGGACGCAGGGCACAGTGCCGCCACCGGACCTTCCACGGCAGCCGCGATGGCCTCCGCCTTGGCCTCACCCATGGCCAGCAGGAGCAGGTGCCGCGCCTCCCGGATGGTTCCAAGGCCCTGGGTCAGCACGTGGTCCGGAACGGCCACGGGATCCGCGAAGAAGCGGGCGTTGTCCCGGCGGGTCTGCTGCGTGAGCGTCTTGATCCTGGTCCGGGAAGCCAGCGAGGACATGGGCTCATTGAAGCCTACGTGGCCGTCCGTTCCGATTCCCAGAATCTGGATGTCGACCCCGCCCGATGCCGCAATGGCAGCCTCATATCGTGCAGCCTCGGCTTCGAGGTCCGCCGCCACCCCATCGAGTCCATGCACTGCACCCGGTGTGAAATCCACACTGTCCACGAATTCCTCCCGGATCACCGAGTGGTAGGACTGGGGATGCGTGCTGGGCAGTCCAACATACTCATCGAGGAGAAAGGCCTGGGTACCGGCAAAGCTCAGCCCGCCGTTCCGGTGCCGCCCGATGAGTTCCCGGTACACGCCGAGGGGCGTTGAACCGGTGGCCAGGCCAAGGACCGTCGGGCTGCTGCGGACCTGCTGCTCGATGGAGTCTGCGGCCGCGCGGGCCACGTCGGTGGAGGTCGGGAGGATAACGATTTCCATACGAATGCTTTCGATTGCCGGTGCGGAGTTTGCTGGTGCGGGGATCGGCCGCGATTTACTTGGCGGCGTCAGTGTCCACGGTGATCTCGTCGTCCTCGCGGCCCGGGGTGCGCAGGTTCCAGCGCTTGATGACGAAGGAAAAGAGGAAGTAGTAGATCGCCGCGTAGCCCAGGCCGATGGGAATGAGGAGCCACCCGTTTTGCGCCTTGCCGAAGTTGAGGACGAAGTCGATCAGGCCTGCCGAGAAGGTGAAGCCGTGGTGGATGTCGAGCGCGTTCACCAGGGCCATGGACGTTCCGGTCAGGGCCGCATGCACGATGTACAGGGGGAAAGCGACGAACATGAAGGAGTACTCAAGCGGTTCGGTGATGCCGGTGAAGAATGCGGTCAGGGCTGTGGAGAGCATGATGCCGCCAACCACCTTCTTCTGGCTGGGTTTTGCATGGCGCCAGATGGCAAGGGCTGCTGCCGGCAGGCCGAACATCATGATAGGGAAGAAACCGGTCATGAAGATGCCTGCGCTGGGGTCGCCGGCGAAGAAGCGGTTCAGGTCGCCGCGGACCAGCTGGCCGGAGGCGTCGGTGTAGTCGCCAATGAGGAACCACACGGCGGAGTTGAGGATGTGGTGCAGGCCGGCCGGGATGAGCATGCGGTTGGCGAAACCATAGACGCCGCCACCGGCCACGGCGTTGCCGGCTACGGCTTCACCCACTGCCGAGAGCCCGGCGTTGAAGAGCGGGTAGAACAGGGCAAGGACGACGCCGGCTGCCAGGCTGGTGACGGACGTCAGGATGGGCACCAGGCGGCGGCCGCTGAAGAAGCCCAGGAAGTCCGGCAGCTTGGTGCGGTAGAACCGCTGCCAAAGCATGGCGGACAGCAGGCCCACCACAATGCCGGCCAGGACGCCGTAGTTGATCATGGCGGGCTTGCCGGCGGGGTCAACCTGGCCGGCCAGGACCAGGGGGGACATGGCCTTGAAGACGCCGTCAATCACCATGTATCCCACCACTGCTGCCAATGCGGTGGAACCGTCGGCCTTCTTGGCCCAGCCGATGGCGATGCCGACGGCGAAGATGAGCGGCAGCCAGGTGAAGACGGCGTTGCCCGCGGCGGAGATGACGGCTGCGCCGCCTTCGAAACCGGGGATCGCGCCCAACAGGTCTGCCTGCCCGATGCGAAGCAGGATGCCGGCGGCGGGGAGGACGGCGATGGGCAGCATCAGGCAGCGGCCCAGCCGCTGGAGGGTTGCGAAGGCCCTGTTCGGCTTCTTCTCTGGAGCCAGGGCGGTGGTCTCGGACGTTGACATGGTTACACCTCTGCGGGGATCGGGTGGGGCTTGTGAAGAAACGGTTCCAGCCGGTACTGTCTGGTTATGACCAGTTCAGTGTGATTCATCCCACGAGCGCATGTCAAGGTAGAACTTCTACAGGGCAGGCGCTGACAGTTCCGATGAACGGGAACATAATTGGTCGCACTTGGGCCGCCGGTCCTGGTGCTGAAGCAGTGCTCCCCGGGGCACCGTCAGAAAGGGCAGCCATGTCCAAAGCAGAAAAGATCATTGAGGGCCTTGGCGGAGCCGCCAACATCGTGGAGGTCGAGGCCTGCATCACCCGCCTGCGCACGGAGGTGAAGGACGGGTCTCTGGTCAACGAAGCCACTTTGAAGGCGGCCGGAGCCCACGGCGTCCTCGCAGCAGGCACCGCAGTCCAGGTCATTGTTGGCCCGGAAGCGGACAACCTGGCGGAAGACATCGAGGACCTGCTCTGATGCCGGAAACGCTTGTTGTCCACGCGCCCATCAGCGGCAGCGTTGTTCCTTTGTCGGACGTCCCCGATCCCGTCTTCGCAGGCCAGATGGTGGGTTCCGGCGCGGCGGTCGAGCCGCCCGCGGGGGAGGTGTTCGACGTCGTGTCCCCGGTCGCCGGAAAAGTGGTCAAGCTCCTGCCGCACGCCTTCGTGGTAGTGGAGTCAACGGGGAGGGGAGTGCTCACCCATGTGGGCATCGATACCGTGAAGCTCAAGGGCGAAGGCTTCAAGCTGCTGATCGCCCAGGGCGACACCGTGGGCGCCGGTGAGCCCGTAATGCATGTGGACCCCGCCGCCGCCTTGGCCGCCGGTTACTCGATGGTGAGTCCCGTCGTCGTGCTTGATACCAAGCCGGACACCGCAACGCTCATGGCAACCGGTGCCGTAACGGCCGGCGCCGGCCTGTTTTCGCTGGACTAAAACGCGGGCAGGGCGGTCCTAGAGCCGGACTTCCATGGTGAGCGAGTAGCGGTCCGAGCGGTACCAGGAGCGCGAGTGCTCGATGGCCAGGGGCCCTGAATAGGACACCCTGTCGAAGGCCAGCACCGGCGCACCTGTTCCCGTTCCGAGGAGCGCACCGACGTCCGCCGGGGCGCCCTCGGAACGCACGCTCTGCCGTGCCCTGTCGATTTGGTGGCCGAACTGCGCTGCCAGCGCCTTGTATACGGAGCCGGTCAGGTCGATATCAAGCAGCCCCGCCGCATGCGCCGGGTTGTACCAGGCATCGTCAACGCTTACGGGCCGGCCGTCTGCCAGCCGGAGGCGCTTGAGGTGGATCGCTTCTGACCCTGGGTCCAGGCTTAGCGCCTCCGCAGTGTCATCCGGGGCTGCGGAGGCCTCGGCCACGAGCACCACGGTGCTGGGAACATGTCCCATGGCTTCCATCTCCTGCGTGAAGGAGGCCAGGTGGAGGGTGGACTGCACGGGGGAGTCCGCCACGAAAGTGCCCTTTGCGGGAACCCGGACCAGGTGCCCTTCATTGACCAGTCGGCCGATGGCGGCGCGGACGGTAATCCGGCTGACGCCGTAGGAGTCCATAAGGGCCCGCTCGCTTGGCAGTCGGGCGCCGGGCTCCAGCTCGTCCTTGGCAAGCTTCAGGATGATCAGGCGCAATTGTTCATGCTTGGGGACCTGCGAGTTGTTGATGGTTGGTCCCGCCGACGGGGCGCTGCTCCCTGCTGCTGTGGCTGGCACGTCTGCCCCTCCGATCGGTGGAGCGGTCCGGTAAGGACCACTTCTTCGGATTATTCCATACAGCACCATTCGTGTCGGGCCCTTGGACTGGGCATCCGCCAGAAAAGTTACCGCGCCGATATTTCACTCAGCGCTCCAAACCCCTTAGGCTAGAAACACTAAGCATGCTTCCTATTTTCAAAGGGGTTGTACCTGATGCGAAAAGTTCCTGCGCTTGGATTGATGACAGCAGCGATGATTGCGCTGGCCGGATGCACGGGCGGCGGAGGTGGCGCTGCCAGCCCCTCCCCTTCGGCGACTTCGGCCTCTGCCTCCGCCACGGCTGAGGCGAAGGTCTACAGCGAGGATGAGCTCCGCGAGCTGATCTCCGGCATGAAGGACGACGACGGCAACGAGCTGAAACTGTACTCCAAGGAGCAGGTTGACCAGGGCGGAAACATCGCCAACCTGCTCCTGAGCACCGCAACCGTGGATCCTGCGGACTGCAAGGACATCGCCACGGCCGGGCTGCTGGATACCGTGGAGAGCGGAAGCGTCGCCGTCGCGCTTTCCGAGGGCGACCAGCCCCGCACCGTGTCCGCACAGTCGGGCAGCGAAGGGCCCGACGCCGTCGAGGTCCTGGACGGGATCAGCAGCAAGATGGACCAGTGCGCAAAGTTCTCCGTTTCGGCGCTGGGACAGAAGTACGAGGTCAACAGCGAGGAACTGAAGGCCGAGACTGAGGCCGAGAAGACCTTCGCCACGCTGAGCACCCGCAGCGGCGAGAACCAGGAGAAGCTGATGCAGGTTTCTGCTGCCCAGGGCCGGCTGCTGGTGGTGGCCACCAAGAGCGGCGCGAACCTCGGCGACCCGGACCAGAAGGAGCTTGAGGACCTCATCAACGAGGTGCTGAAGAAGGCCGACGGCGGCAGCGGGACTTCCAGCCCGACGTCCACCAGCACGTCCCGCTCAACGAGCACATCCTCATCGGACCGTTCGGCCTCACCTACGCCGACGGAGACCGAGTCCGCGACGTCCTCGGCTACACCTACTGCAACACGCTAGCGCTTAACGCCTCCTGGGGAGGGCGGGCGGACTGTGGGTCCGTCCGCCCTCCCCGGATGTGCCGCTCAGTCGTTCTGGAGCGCCGCCTGTGCCTCCGCGGTCTTCAGCTGGCGGACGACGACGGCCAGCCGCCGTGCGGGGTCGGGGCTGGGCGCCGAAGCGTCAACCTTCAGGAAGCTGCTGTATTCCGGCAGTTGGCGGTAGGCGCGGTCGAAGGCGACCAGGTCATCCAGCGTCTCCGCGTCCGTCCCGCGTGAGACGATGCGGTGGTGCGCCAGCCGCGGGTCCACCTCGAGGTGCACGACGGCGGCAGGGGCGGGCAGCGCGTCCAGCAGCCACGGGAGGAGGCGGCCGCGTCGCAGGCCTTTCGTTCCGCGGAGGGCCAGCTGGCAGTACAGGTGACGGTCCATTACCACCAGGCCGTCAAAGCGGCTGGCCCGCAGATGGTTTACCAGCACGTTCCACACCCGGAACGTGGTTTCCACCGCGTCCCCCACGCGGTCGGGCAGGCGGATCCCCAGCTTTGCACCCAGGACTGACATGCTGCGCCTGCCCGCATGGTTGTTCAGCAGCAGCACCCGGCAGCCTTCGGCCTCAACGGCTGACACCAGGGCTCGGGCGGCCGTGGACTTTCCCGAACCGTCAATTCCGGTCAGGACAATGATCATCTGGCCTCCTCTCGCCATCGGGTTAACGCAGGGTACGCCCCGGAAGTCCCGGCTGACCCGCGATTCACAGGTTTTTGAGCGCCAATTCACAGGTTCCGGCCGCCGGAAGGCCCCAGCCCGTAGGCTGGAGAACGGAACGGTACGGGTGCACCCCGCCGGACACCGCAGTTCCCAAGCGAAAGGCAGAACCATGACTGCTAGCAATGACGAGCCGAAGAACACCGCAGACCTTCGCGGCCCGGGGGATCCGGACGAAGCCCTGGAATCCAACGAAGCCAAGCAAGCCCCGCAAAGCGGACAACACCCGGAACTGCCCGGGGCCGGGAACATCCGCGAGGAGCAGCAGGCGCATGCCGCAGGAACCGTGCCTGCATCCTACTCCGGCAGCGGCGAACCGCCCCGGGAGCACAAGCCAGAGGAAGCCCTGCAGGAGCCGGGAACCTGGGACGACGAGGTCTAAGCCCACCAATGATTACACGCGCCGACGTGGAACGCGCAGCTCGGAGGACCGCCGGCCTCACCCGTGTCACGCCTGTCCTGGAAGGCGATCCGGAAGTCTTCCCCGGCCCGGTCTGGTTCAAATGCGAGTTCATGCAGCACACCGGAACGTTCAAGGCCCGTGGTGCCCTCAACAGGGTCCTCGCTGCCAAAGAACGCGGGGAGCTGAATCCGGATGTCGGCGTGGTGGTGGCCTCCGGCGGCAACGCCGGACTGGCCAACGCCTACGCAGCCGCGCAGCTGGGCGTCCCGGCCACCGTGTTTGTCCCCGCAGCCGCGCCTGCAGTGAAGGTACACAAGCTGAAAGCCATCGGCGCGGCTGTGGTGCAGGGCGGAGCAGAGTACGCGGAGGCGTACCAGGCGGCCATCAAGCATGCCCAGGAAACCGGGGCTGTGTATTGCCACGCCTATGACCAGCCCGAAATTGCCGCCGGCGCCGGAACAGCAGGGCTCGAACTGCTGGACCAGGTGGGCGGGCTGGACACCGTCCTGGTTGCCGTGGGCGGCGGCGGGCTGATGGCGGGAATCGCCGCGGCAGTGGAGGGCCGGGCCAAAGTGGTAGCGGTGGAGCCGGAGACGGCACCGACGCTGCAGGCAGCGCTGGCCGCCGGAGCACCGGTTGATGTCCAAGTATCGGGGGTAGCAGCGGACTCCCTCGGCGCCCGCCGCATCGGCGACATCGGCTTCTCCGTGGCGGTCCGCGCCGGCGTCGAAAGCGTCCTGGTGTCCGACGCCGACATCGTCGACGCCCGCCAGAAGCTGTGGGATGACTACCGGATCATCGTGGAACACGGCGCCGCTGCCGCCTATGCCGCGCTGACGTCCGGCGCCTATGTCCCGGGCGTGGGCGAACGCGTGGCGATCATCCTGTGCGGCGCCAATACGGATCCGACCACCCTCACGTGACCAGATCCGCCCGGCAGGACCGCCGCCGGGGGCCGGGATCAGCCGGCTATCAGCTGCAGAACTGGCTGTACGTGGCGCCGGCTTTCTCGTAACCGGTCTGGAGCTCGCCAAGCTTGGCCTCGTCCGGCGTTTCCTTGGCCTGCTCATCCGTGTACGCGAGGATCGAGGCAAGGGCACCCTTGAGGTCGTCCGAGGCGACGGCATGGATGGGACGGATCTGGTTGGCCAGGCGGTTCATGCCGGTCTTGCCGGCGTTGTTGGCCGGGTTCGACACAACGGACTGGATCCGCTCGCAGGTTTCCGCGGTGGTGAGCTGGTTCGAGGCGGTGCAGGCCGTCGCGGAGACAACGAGTCCGGCGGCGATCAGGGCTGTGGCGAGTTTCTTCATCGGTCCCTCAGTAGTTGATTGAGGCTTCGATTGTAAGCAGAACAGGGGCCCCGATGTCTTGGCGGGCTCCCTGCGGGTGCCTAGACTGGCAACACCATCGTGCGGAGCTGCCGCAGATCGGCCCCGCGCATCAGCCCGAAACCAAGGAAGCATCATGCGCCGAACCGTACAACGCCGTGCCGCCGTCGGACTTCTTGCACTGATAGCCCTGATCGTTCCCAGCGCCCTGCCTGCAACTGCCGCACCGCCTTCCGGGGACGGCGTCATACTCCTGGAGGGCGCCACAGCCACCGAAGGCATCGCAGCCGGCCAGGGCACCACCTTCTACGCCGGCGACCGCCTCAACGGGGACATCTACCGCGGCGACATCCGCGACGACACCGCGGGACTGTTTATCGACGCGCCGGAAGGCAGGGTGGCCATCGGCATGAAGGTGGACGTCACACACAGCCTCCTGTTCGTTGCGGGCGGCGGAACCGGTGACGCCTACGTCTACAGCACGGAGACAGGAGAAACGCTCTCTGTGGTCGAGTTGACCGCCAAAGCGAACGCCTTCATCAACGACGTCACCTTGACCAAGGACGGCGCGTGGTTCACCAATTCCTTCGCCGCCGAGCTGTACTTCCTGCCGGTGGACAAGGACGGCCGGCTGGGCGAAGTGGAAACAGTGGCCTTGACGGGACCTGCAGCAGATACATGGACGGGTTTCGGCCCCAATGGCATAGCTGCAGTCAACGGGGGCAAGACCCTGATCCTGGCGCACTCGGCGTTCGGGGCGTTGTTCACCGTGGATCCTGGCGGTGTGGCATCCGATGGTGAAGATACTGACGGCGAGGACCCTGAGACGGCGGCTACAGCCCGGATCGAGGGCATTGACGTGCCCAACGTGGACGGCATCCTGGTTCAGGGCCGCCAGTTGTGGGCCGTCCAGAACCAGAAGAACCAGATCAGCAGGATCAAGCTTTCCAACGATCTCTCGTCCGGGGTTGTCAAAGACGTCATCACCAGCCCCGACTTCAACGTCCCCACCACGATTGCCAAGTTCGGCAGCACCCTCGCGGCGGTGAACGCCAAGTTCGGCCAGCCCGCCACCGAGTTCGAGGTGGTCCTCGTCCCGGCGCGGGGCTAGCCGCCCGGGGACCGGCAGCCCGACAGCCTGCCCGGCGTGCCGTCAGACGGTCCGCGTTGCCTTGCCCAGGTTTTCCTTCAGCTCGGCGGCGTTCTGCCGGACCACGTACGCCGGGCGGTCCCGCTCCACGCGCCAACTGTCCTCCAGCAGGCCGATGTTCACGGTGTCGAAGCCGAACTCGTCATAAAGGCGGGTGACCAGTTCGGCGGCCTCCGGGTAGTCGCTGGCCGTTGCCAGGGCACGCCGGTCCTCGGCAGCGGCAGGCTTGCCGTCCGTGGTGATCTGGGACGCCATGATGTGGTTGAAGCCCTTGGCCACCTTCGAATCCCGCAGGTGTTCCTGGAGCAGCCCGGACGTGGTGGCCTCGCCCTTGTCCAGGGCGGGGATGCGGCCGTCCCGTTCCCAGTAGTAGTTGTTGGCGTCGATCACGATCTTCCCGGCAAGCGGCGCAACCGGGACGTCCTTGTAGCGTTTCAGCGGAACGGCGACGACGGCGAAATCGCCGGCCGCCGCTGCCTCCGCAGGCGTTGCGGCGCGGGCGTTCGGGCCAAGTTCCGCCACCAGGTTGGCCAGAGTTTCAGGGCCGCGGGAGTTGCTGATCACTACGTCATAGCCCAACTCCACAGCCTTCCGGGCAACTTGGCTTCCAATATGTCCTGCACCGATGATTCCAATTGTTGTCATGTCCCCGGCAACAGCGGCCTCCGCATAGATATTTCAGGGCTGCTCCGGGAATAAATCCGCGCTCCGGCGCTCACTTTCCCAGGTAGCGTCCGGGGCGGTGGTTCAGGGCGAGGATGAAGTTCAGCAGGACTGCTCCGGCAGCGGAGAGCAGCACCATCAGGGGAGCCACCAGGGCCAGCGCCGCCAGGACGATCGCCACGTCCAGCACCATCTGGACGTATCCTGCGCGCCATTTCAGTTTCTCCTGCAGCAGCAGGGCAAGGATGTTGAAACCGCCCAGGCTGGACTGGTGCCGGAACAGGATCAGCAGGCCGACGCCGGCCAGCAGGTTCCCGCCCAGAACCCCGTACACCGGGTCGGTGTGCAGGGCGCCGAGTGCCCACGGGTGCAGGCCGGTCATGGCCGAGACCAGGCCAATGGCGGCGCCTGTCCGGAGCGCAAAGTTCCAGCCTTTCTTCCAGACCGCCAGGGCAAGGAACGGCGCATTGACCGCCATGAAGATGACGCCGAATGGGACCGGAAGCGAGTAACTGAGCAGCAGCGCAAGGCCCGCCGTTCCGCCCGTGACTGCCTCGCTGGATTTGAGCAGGAACAGCCCCAGGGAGGCGGCGAAGGCGCCGGTAAGGATCCCCAGGACATCTTCGACGGTGGAATGCCGGACGGCCGACGGCGGCGCGGGGCTTGGTGCCGCCGGCCGGGCTTCCGGCGTGGTTGGGGCGGTGGTGGTTGCGGGTGCCGCGGGCGTGCTCACTGGGCGGTGAACCGCGCACGGTCCGCGAGCACTGCGAGCACCCGGTTGTTCGTTTCCCTGTCCGCCAAGGTGACCCGCACGCCGTCGCCCGCGTACCCGCGTGCCAGGATGTCGGCGTCGGAAAGCGCTGCGAGGATCTGCTCCCGCAGCCCGTCCGATGCCCGCAGCCAGTAGAAATTGGCCTGGCTGTCCGGGACGTTCCAGCCGGACTGGCGTAGGGCAGACACGACCCGGGTGCGCTCCCCGGCAACCGTATCGGTCCGCTCCCGGATCTCGCCCTGCGCGGCCAGTGACGCCACTGCGGCGGCCTGCGCCACGCGGTTGACGCCGAAGGGAATGGCGGTGCGACGCAGCCCCTCAGCCAAGGCCGGGCGGGCGATGGCGTAACCGATCCGCAGCCCGGCCAGCCCGTAAGCCTTCGAGAAGGTCCGCAGGATGCAGAGGTTCGGATACCGGCCGTAGAGCTCCAGGGAATCCACACCCGGGCCCCTTTGGAATTCGACGTACGCCTCGTCCAGCACCACCAGGACCTGCGGCGGCACGGCTGCGAGGAATTCCTCCAGCGCCTCCGCGGTGATGGACACGCCGGTGGGGTTGTTGGGGGAGCAGAGGATTACCAGCCGGGTCCGCCCGGTGACGGCAGCCGCCATCGCGGGAAGATCGTGGTGCTCGTCATCGCGGAGTGGGACGGGGACAGGCACGGCGCCGGCCACCGTCACCAGGATGGGGTAGGCCTCGAAGGAACGCCACGCGAAAACCACCTCGTCGCCGTGGCCGCAGACCGCGGAAATGATCTGTTGCAGCACGCCCGAGCTTCCCGGCCCTGCAGCGACTTCGTCCGGGGATACCGAGAGGTGGCGGGCGATCGCCTCCCGGGCATCCACAGCTCCCATGCTGGGGTACCGGTGGATCCTGCTGGCCTCCGCCGAGATCACATCGACCACCGAGGACAGGGGAGCGAAGTGGCTCTCGTTCGAGGCGAGGGCGGCAGTCAGGGCCGTTTCCGCGCTCCTCCCGGCAATGTAGGCGGGGAGGCTTGCGATGGCGGCACGCACCTCGGGTGCCGGTGTCTGGGGAAGGATGATGGTCATGAAGGCATCGTGGGGCAGGGCGGAGCATCTGCGCAACACACGCGGATCATGCAGGACAGATCCGGGCTCTGGATGCCCGCAGCGTGGCAAAATGCTCACTATGCACCTCATCGATGCGCTGGACGCCGAAATCCTCCTGGCCATGGACGCGGACCCGCAGGCGACGGTCCTGTCCCTGTCGCGGACGCTGGGCGTGGCCCGCAACACCGTGCACGCCCGGCTCCGGCGCCTGGTCAACGACGGCAGCCTGGCCCCGTTCAGCCAGCGCGTCCGCACCGGCGCCCTCGGGCTGCCGCTGATCGCCTTCATCTCCATCTCCATCAGCCAGTCCGCCAGCGACGAGGCCATGGCCGCGCTGCGCACCATCCCGGAAATCATCGAGATGCACGCGACAACCGGCGATGCCGACCTGCTCGCCAAGGTGGCCGCGAAGGACCCGGCGGACCTGCACAGGGTCACCAACAGGATGTTGGCGATTGCCGGCGTCGTACGCACCAGTACGGCCATGTCCCTGGTGGAAGTCATGCCGGCGAGGACCCTGCCGCTGCTGCAGGCGGCGGCGGGACGGGCGTAGGAGAGGGCCCGGCCCGCTGGATCCACGGACTGGTCAGTACTTAACGGCAAAAGCGCCGCCCGCCCCCGGAAGGAGGTGGGCGGCGCTTTTGCTGCCAGGCGGTCCCGCACCGCGGCCGGAAAACGTGCGACGACGGGACGGACCCTAGGCGGTTCGCTTACCGTCAGTGCTGGCCAAGGTTGCCGCCAACAGGCGGCAGGCCGCCGTCGGGCCGGCGGTCATCCTCGCGCCGTTCGCCGGCGCTCAGGTTCTCACCTTCCACCGTCTCGTCCGACTCCCCGGTGGTGTCCACCAGTCCGTTGGTCTGGTCGAAGGCGTGGCCGATCCTGTCATCGCCCAAATCGGCGACCGAACCGGTGGAGCCGGCTGCCGCCGTCGTGCCTGTAGTTGTGCCTGGAGCCGTGCCGGCGTAGGTGCCGCTGGTCACGGACTCATCATTGGTGGTGTCCGTCGGAATCGGAGTCACGGTCACGGGCTCCCCGGATTCCACGGGAGTGACCGTTACGTCCGCGCCCTCCGCCGTGTCCTTCTTGGAGCCGGCCATTGCGGCTGCCGCGCCTGCTGCCGCTGCTACTCCAACACCGGCGGCCACCTTGCCGGACACGCCGGCCTTGCCGGAATCGCCCCGCGAGCCCGCGGCGTCTTCCACGCCCGGGGTGCCTACAGGCGCGCCCGAGCTGACGCTGCCGCGCCAAGCTCCGCTGGCGTAACCCTCGTCCTCGATGAATTCCTTGAACCGCTTGAGGTCTGCCTCAGCCTGGCGGTCCACCACGTTGAGCTTGTCGCCGACCTTCTCGATGATTCCTTCGGGCTCGTATTCGAGCGTCAGCTGCAGGGAGGTCTGGCCGCCGCCGACGTCTTCGAACTCCACCGCACCGGCGTTCGTGGCACCCTCCGTAGCTGCCCAGGCGATCTTGCGGTCCGGGACCTGCTCCAGGATCTTGGCTTCCCACTGGCGGCGGACGCCGCCGATCTCGGCTACCCATTCGAGCCGGTCGTCACTGAGCTGGGTCACGCTCTTGACGCCGCCCATGAAGTGCGGGAACTCCTCGAACTGGGTCCACTGGTTGTAAGCGGTGCTTACCGGTACGTTCACCAGAATGCGTTTTTCCACCTTCGTGCTCATAACGTCTCCTTCGCTGTGTTACCGGAAGCTGACGAGTCGGTAAAAATCATCAGCATGCTTACCAACATACCTTTTGGGCGGTCCGGTTTCCAGAGCACCTCCCCAAACTGGGTAGCGCCAAGTGTCGTTTTGAGGCTCCAAAACGACACTTGGCGCTACCTAGTTGGGAAAGGGGAGGGTCAGTGCTGGCCCAGGCTGCCGTCGACCGGCGGGAGGTTGCCTCCCCTGCGGCGCGCCCGGCGTTCAGCGGAACTGTAGCTTTCGCCCTCGGCCGTCTCGTCCGACTCGCCCTCCAAATCCACCAGGCCGCCGGTTTGGTCGAACGGGTGGGCGAAGCGGTTGTAGGGCTGCGGCTCGGCCGGTGCCGCGGCTTCGGCCGGGGCGGGAGATCCGGCTGGGGCACCGGTCCCGGCCTCGGCGGTGCGGCGGCTCTGGTGTTCGATGAATTCCTTGAACTTTTTCAGGTCGTGTTCCGCCTGGCGGCCCACCACATGGAGCAGGTTGCCCACCCTTTCCACCACCCCTGCCGGCTGGTATTCCAGGGTCAGGGCAAGCTCCGTCCGGTTATTGCCGGCGTCCCTGAAATCGACCGCGCCGGAGTTGGTGACGCCTTCGATCGCGGCCCAAGCCACCCGCCGGCCGGGAAGCTGCTCAAGGATTTTTGCTTCCCAATGCCGCCGTACGCCGCCAATGTGGGCCACCCATTTGAGCCGGTCATTTCCGAGCCGGGTCACGCTCTCCACGCCTCCCATAAAGCGCGGAAACTCCTCGAACTGGGTCCACTGGTTATAGGCGGTGCTGACCGGTACATCGACCACAATCCGTTTCTCCACTTTCGTGCTCATCATGTCTCCTTTGACTGAACCGAAACCGATGAGAAAACTGGTCATCAGGTAGTTCTAAGTCTGCTCCGCCTGCGCGCTCCTCACCACCCCTCCAGACCCCCCCAACTAGGTAGCGCTAAGTGTCATTTTGGAGCTCCAAAACGACACTTGGCGCTACCTAGTTGGGATGGCCGGGCTGGGCGGCGGCTTCGTCGGTGTCCGGTCCCTCGGCCGGATCCTGAGCGTGGACCCGGATCTCCGTGGCGTCCGCGTCCGGATCGCCCTCGGCGGGGGCCTCCGAGTGGATCCGCTCATCCTGCAATGGGTTCTCGCTCATGGCTGCTCCTGACCGCGCCGGGGACTTCGCTACAGATCATTCAGCGCTTCCCCGCGCAGGGTGTCAAGGAGTTGCGGTCCGGCTCTGGCAGGGCCCGGACTTCTGTGTTGGACTGATGGGGCAGTGGGCATCAACCGCCGCCCGGCCGCGGGCGGCATCTTTTCCAAACAGAACATGGACGGCCGGCGCTGACCGGCCATTGGAAGGAACACTCATGGCACCGTTCAAGATCGGATACTTCGTGGGGAGCCTCGCAACCGGCTCCATCAACCGGGTCCTCTCCCAGGCACTGATCAAACTGGCTCCAGAGGACTTGGAGTTCACAGAGATTCCCATCAAGGACCTACCCCTGTACAGCTACGACTACGACGCCGACTTTCCGCCCGCCGGCCGCGCCCTCAAGGAGGCCATCGAAGCCTCCGACGGAATCCTTTTTGTGTCCCCCGAATACAACCGTTCCATTCCCGGCGCCCTCAAGAACGCCATCGACTGGGGCTCCCGGCCCTGGGGGAGCAACTCGTTCGCCCGCAAGCCCACCGGCATTATTGGGGCGTCCGTGGGCAGCATCGGCACCGCGGTGATGCAGTCCTCGTTCCGCAGCGTCCTCAGCTTCCTGGATGCCCCGCAGTTGAACGCCCCGGAAGCCTACATCCACTACAACGCTGCCGTGTTCGGTGAGGGCGGCGAAGTCAAGGACGAGGGCACCGCCAAGTTCCTGCGCCACTACATGGAGGAGTACAGCGCGTTCGTTGCACGCGTCCTGGCCGCGAACGCCCCCGGCCACATCGGCGACCTTGAGCTGGATGAGGAGAAGCTCACCAGGTAGGCGGGCCGCGGTCCCGGGCTGCCGGGCGCCAAATGCCTGCCCGCGCCAATACCCGCGCTAATGACTGTCAATAATTACGGATGCCCGCTGTCCCAGTACGGCGGGCATCCGAGTCTTTAATCGAGCGGCAGCGTCACCGTGACGCTGGTCCCGTGCCCCGGGCTGGAGCTGATGTCCACCGAGCCGCCGGCTTCCTGCACGGCCACAGCCATGAGCCGCAGCCCGTAGCCGTGGTTCCGCCCGCAGGTGGCGAGCTCGCTGTCAAAGCCCGTGCCGTCGTCGGACACCACCAGGCGGATGCCGTGGTCCACGGCGGCAAGCTGGACGGTGAGGCGGGAGGCCCTAGAGTATTTGTAGGCGTTGCTCAGGGCCTCGCGGGCCGACTGGTAAAGGAGGGACGCGCAGTCCGCCGGAATCTCGATGCCCCAGTGCGGAGTATCCCAGCGGACCGCGGTCCCGTGCTGGCGGAGGGGCCGGGTCAGCCGGTCGATGCAGCCGGCAAGCCCCAAGGTGTGGAAGTCCACCGGATGCTGATCCGTGAGCACGCCTCCCACTGCGATGACGTCTTCGTCAACTGCTGTCTGGTCCCTCATGGCTTCCTGCTCCCCGCAAGCTGTTTGATGCTATGGCTCCAGCGTGGACCTGAAACGTCAACAGCCAGCAAGGTTTACCTCAAGATCACATCAATTCTTGGCGCAGCCGGCGGGTCCACTACTCTGGCTGTCTTAGCGCTTACCGGCTTCCGGACCCGGAGCCGGTTTTCCTAGGGTCGGATGGCTCCCGCCGGGGGAGCGGGAAGTGGTGCACATGCCGCTGTGGTTGCAGGCTTTGTTGTGGGGCACAGCCGCGGGCGGGGCGCTGGTCCTGGGGGCGGCTCTGTCCTGGCGCTGGAACCTGCCCGCCAAGCTGGTCTCCTCCATCATGTCCTTCGGGGCAGGCGTGCTCATCTCGGCACTGGCCTTCGAGCTGGTGGATGAAGCGGTCCAGGGCGGCGGGCTGTGGCCCACCGTGGCCGGCTTCCTGGCGGGCGCCGTGGTGTACGTCGGGGCCAACATGATGCTGTCCCGGGCCGGGGCAAAGCACCGGAAGCGTTCCGGGAACCAGCAGCCGTCCGAGGCGGAAAATCCCGGCAGCGGCACCGCCATTGCCGTGGGTGCCCTCCTGGACGGCGTCCCGGAATCCGTGGTCCTGGGCGTGGGCATGCTGGCAGGCGGAGCCGTCAGCCCGGCCATGATGGCCGCCGTGTTCATCTCCAACGTCCCCGAGGGCCTCTCCGGAAGCGCCGGCATGAAGAAGGCCGGCCGGAGTGCCCGCTACGTCTTCGGCCTGTGGGGCGGGATCGCCGTGCTGTGCGGGGTTGCCTCGCTCATTGGCTACGCCGCGCTGGAAAACGCTCCCGGATCAGTGGTGGCGTTCATTACCGCGGTGGCCGCGGGCGGCATCCTGGCGATGCTGGCGGACACCATGATCCCCGAGGCGTTCGAGGAGCACCATAACCTCACCGGCCTGACGGCTTCCCTGGGGTTCCTCGCCGCCTTCACCGTGCACCACCTCGGCAAATAGGACGACGGCGGGACGCGGCTGCCGTGGCGCGCCGGCAGTTGCCGTGGCCGCGAGGCCCGGCGCCCACTGGTTCGGGGCGGTCCGCGGCCCCCGTAAACTCGATGTCAGTATGGCGCGCCGCCCCCGCGGGACGCGCCGGGCCCGTTCCCCACCGTCGCTGAACGAAAGGCATCCCATGACGTTCCACTGCCCTGACACTTGGCTCAACCTCTCCGGCGCCGCCGTGGAAGTGCGAAAAGCATCGTGACCGCCAGCGACCTCCGGCCCGTCTACTTCCTCTCGGACAGTACCGGCATCACGGCGGAAACGCTCGGCAATACCCTGCTCACGCAGTTCCCCGTGAACAATTTCGACCGCATCACCATCCCATTCATCACCACGCCGGGGCAGGCACGTTCCGTCGTCGAGACTGTTGACGGCGTCGCTGCCACCGGCCTGCAGCCGATTGTCTTTTCCACCGCGGTCAACAGTGAAATACGGCAGATCCTTGGCACATGCCAGGGAATCGTCGTGGACCTCATCGGGACCCATATTGGCGTCCTGGAAAAGGGCCTCGGCACAGCGGCCAGCGGGGAACCGGGCAGGGCGCACGGGCTGGGGAACGCTGCCCGGTACCAGTCCAGGATGGCCGCGGTGGAATACGCCATGGAACACGATGACGGCCAGAGCCTGCGCGCACTGGAGAAGGCGCAGGTCATCCTGGTGGCCCCGTCCCGGTGCGGCAAGACCCCCACCACCATGTACCTGGCACTGCAGCACGGGATCTTCGCCGCCAACTTTCCCCTGGTGGACGAGGACTTTGAGCGGGAGGGACTGCCGAAGCCGCTCAGGCCCTTTGTGTCGAAGTGTTTCGGGCTGACCACCAATCCGCTGAGGCTCAGCCAGGTACGCACCGAACGGCGGCGCGGCTCCCCCTACGCTTCCCTGCGCCAATGCGGTTTCGAGCTGCGCAGCGCAGAGCGTTTATACGAGTCCTACGGGATTCCGTTCCTCAACTCGGCCAGTGTGTCCATCGAGGAAATGGCGGCGACCATCCTCCAGAAGATGAGCCTCAAGCATTAGGGAAAAGTTTCACAATCCGGGTGTGGCGTACGTCATGTGGCACGACCTTTGGAGACCTGACAGTGTTGACAGGAACTGTGCGCACCTACCTGCTTCCGCCATGCGCGGGGGCGGATCCCGCGCGACCCTCTGCAAAGGAGCAGCAAACTATGACAACAGACATCCTGTGGTTCTCGGAACTCGGGCTCAAGGACCTGGACCGGGTGGGCGGCAAGAACGCTTCCCTCGGCGAAATGGTGCAGAACCTGACCTCTGCCGGCGTCCAGGTACCGGACGGTTTCGCCACCACCGCTGATGCCTACCGCCGCTTCCTGGCCGATTCAGGCCTGGACCAGAAGATCGCCGACAGGCTGGTGGGCCTGGATACCGACGATGTGACGGCCCTGGCCGCAGCCGGCCAGGAGATCCGGTCCCTGGTGCGCAAAACCCCTTTCCTTCCGGATTTCGAAGAACAGGTCCGGAACTCCTACCAGCAGCTGGTGGAGAAGCACGGCGGCTCTGCGGACCTCTCATGGGCGGTGCGGTCCAGTGCCACCGCTGAAGACCTGCCCGACGCGTCCTTCGCCGGGCAGCAGGAAACCTTCCTGAACGTCCGCGGCATCGAGAACATCCTGCAGGCCATCAAGGACGTCTTTGCGTCCCTGTACAACGACCGGGCCATTGCCTACCGCGTGCACCACAAGTTCGAGCACGCCGATGTGGCACTTTCGGCGGGCATCCAGCGGATGGTGCGTTCCGACGTCGGGTCCTCCGGCGTTATGTTCACCATGGACACCGAATCCGGCTTCCAGGACGCAGTGTTCGTCACGTCCTCCTACGGCCTGGGCGAAGCCGTCGTCCAGGGTGCCGTGAACCCCGATGAGTTCTACGTCTACAAGCCCGCCCTGGCAGCGGGCCGACCCGCCATCCTCAAGCGCGGCCTGGGGGAGAAAGCCCTCCAGATGACGTACACAAACAGCCAGGAAGTGGGCCGCACCATTGACTTCGTCCCCGTTGACGCTGCGCTGCGGAACCGCTTCAGCCTCACGGACGACGACGTCGAGCAGCTCGCCCGGCACGCCGTCGCCATCGAGAAGCATTACGGCCGCCCCATGGACATTGAGTGGGGCAAGGACGGCGTCGACGGCGGCCTGTACATCCTGCAGGCACGTCCGGAGACCGTGCAGTCCCGCCGTGCGCCCGGAAGCCAGACCCGGTTCCGCCTCAACGAAACCGGTCCGGTGCTCGCCGAAGGCCGCGCGATCGGCCAGCGCATCGGCGCCGGCAGTGTCCGCATCCTCACCGCCATCGACCAGATGGCCGCGTTCCAGACGGGCGACGTCCTGGTCGCGGACATGACCGATCCGGACTGGGAACCGATCATGAAGCGTGCCTCCGCCATCGTCACGAACCGCGGCGGACGGACCTGCCACGCCGCCATCATCGCCCGCGAGCTCGGGATCCCCGCGGTTGTGGGAACCGGGCACGCCACGGATGCGCTGGCAGACGGCGTCGAGGTCACCGTTTCCTGTGCCGACGGCGAGACTGGGGTCATCTACCAAGGGTTGCTGGACTTCAGCGTGGAGGAAACGGGAATCACCCAGCTGCCCGAGGCGCCGGTGAAGGTGATGATGAACGTGGGAACCCCGGAGCAGGCGTTTACCTTTGCCCAGCTGCCCAACCACGGCGTGGGCCTTGCCCGCCTCGAGTTCATCATCAACCGCCAGATCGGCATCCACCCCAAAGCCTTGCTGAACCTCAATGACCAGGCGCCGGACGTGGCTGATGTGATCCGGGAACGGATTGCGGCCTACGACAGCCCGCGCGAGTACTACATCAAGCGCCTGGCCGAGGGAGTGGCAACCATCGCTGCGGCCTTCGCGCCGGAGCCGGTCATCGTGCGCATGTCCGACTTCAAGTCCAACGAGTACGCCAACCTGATCGGCGGACCCGCCTACGAGCCGCATGAAGAAAACCCGATGCTCGGTTTCCGCGGCGCCTCACGCTACCTGGAACCGTCTTTCCGGGACTGCTTCGACCTCGAATGCGAGGCGCTGTCCTTCGTCCGCAACGAGATGGGCCTGACCAACGTCAAGCTCATGATCCCCTTCGTGCGGACCCTGGATGAAGCCCGCGGCGTCATCGATCTCCTCGCCGAGAACGGGTTGCGGCGCGGTGAAAACGGCCTCGAGGTCATCATGATGTGCGAACTGCCGTCCAACGCGCTGCTCGCGGACGAGTTCCTGGACTACTTCGACGGTTTCTCCATCGGCTCCAACGACATGACCCAGCTGGCCCTGGGCCTGGACCGGGATTCGGCAGTTGTGGCAGAGGGCTTCGATGAACGCGATCCCGCCGTCAAGAAGCTGTTGGCAATGGCAATCACGGCCTGCCGGGCGCGCGGCAAGTACGTCGGCATCTGCGGGCAGGGCCCCAGCGACCACCCCGACCTTGCCGAGTGGCTGGTTGAGCAGGGGATCGAGTCCGTCTCCCTTAACCCTGACACCGTAGTGGACACCTGGATCCGGCTGGCGGCCGGCAGGCAGCTGGCCGCCCAGCGTTGATGCCAGGGAACCTGGCCTGGCAGGCCGGCCAAAGGGCTGAGGGACCTTCGGCACTTCCGCTCCGGCGAGGCTGAGTCAAAGCTGTTCGCAGGGCCCGTGTTTGCGCGGGCCCTGCGAACAGCGGCCATGGAGGGAACGATTGAAACCGATCATCGGAGAGATTGTGATCGCGGCCCCGATGGAGGCCGTCTTCGATTTTGTGGCCGACGAAACCAACGAGCCCCTCTACAACCCAAACATGGTGCAGGTGGAGAAGCTCACCCCCGGGCCCGTCGGCCTCGGAACCAGGTATGCCGCCGTCATGAAAGGGCGGCGCGGCACCCGCGTGACCATTGAATGCACGGGGTTCAACCCACCGCGTTCGCTGAAGTCGCACAGCCGGACCGCCGGCATGGACATCACCGGCGAGCTGACTTTCGCCCCGCAGGGAAACAACTGCAGGCTCCGCTGGGTCTGGAGGCTGGAGCCACACGGCCCGCTGCGGCTCCTCGGGCCCCTGGTGTGGACTCTCGGCAACCGCCAGGAGCGCGCCAACTGGATGGCGCTGAAGAAGTACCTGGAGCTGCACCCGCCTGCTGCGGCGGCTTAGGATCGGTGCCATGGACATGCAACAGCCGGGATCGAACACCGAAGTCCTTACCGAAAAGGAGTGCTGGAAGTACCTGCGCTCCTCATACATCGGCAGGCTGGCGGTCATCAACGGGAACGTCCCCGAAATCTTCCCGGTGAACATCGTGCCCGCCGAGCAGGCGCTCTATTTCCGGACCGCGCCGGGAACCAAGCTGCGTTCCTTGCTTTCAGGGGCCGCTGTGGCGCTGGAGACAGACGGCCTGAACGCCTACAGCACCGAGGTGTGGAGCGTGGTGGTCAAAGGCATTCCCGAACCCGTGGAAGACGGCGCGTTGCCCCTGGAACTTGCGGATCCGGACCGTGAACCATGGGAACCAGGGCTTAAGGAGCACCTGGTCCGGATCAGCCCTACTGAGGTCACCGGACGCAGGTTCGCGGTGCACGCTCGGACGCGGTGGTGGCCGCCGCTCGATTTCTCGTCGGACTGGACGTAGCGGCACCTGGCCCGGGGACAGGGCGACGGCGGGATGCGGCACCTTCCCCCTGCCGCCGTCGGCCATAAAATGTTCGCCCCTCACCGGCGCCTTTCCTGCGCGGGGCTGTTAGCGTGAAGGACCGGCCAAAGAAGGAGGAGCGATGACTATCAGTTCACCGGATTCACTGCCCGGCGACGAGCCGCAGGAGGGCGCGTCCACGGGCCAGGGACAGGGCGACGGCGGTGTTCCCGGCCGCGGTGATGGCGTGGGCATCGGAGCAGAGGCCGAGCCCAACACCTTCGAGCCCGAGGAAGACCCGGACGAGCCGTACGGGCCGGAGAGCGACTAGCGGGACCGCCCAGGCCTGTTATTTTTCCGCGGCGCCCCCGTGAATCCCGGGGCCACTTGATTCCCGGGGAATCAGGGTGGGCATGGACGTTCTGACCATTGGTTCCTTGCCTGGCTCCACGATAAGGTCAATGGCCGTCCGTGCTATCTGATCCAGGGGCACGTGCACGGAGGTCAGGGGAGTGGGCAGCCTCGCCGCGAGGGGTGTGTCATTGTATCCGACCAGCGCCAAATCGGCGCCGACCCGAAGGTCTTGGCGGTGGGCTGCCGCCATGATTCCCATGGCAATGTTGTCGTTAGCGGCGAAAACGGCGGTGGGGCGAACAACGGCGCCAAGGAGCGCTTCGCCCGCGCTGAAGCCGTTTTCAATGCCGTAGCCCCCAGCAATGATCCACTCGTCGCGTGCGGTAAGCCGGGCTTCGTCAAGGGCCCTGCGCGCTCCAGCAAGGCGGGCAATCCCTGTCGACGTAAATGACGGTCCTGTGACGACGGCGATGTCGCGGTGTCCAAGATCTATGAGATGGCGGACCGCGAGGTAACCCCCTACCTCATCGTCTCCCAGTGCGGAGGGGCTAACGCCGTCCGTGCGGAGCACCAGGGCGTGCGCTACCCGCCGCTCACGCAGGCGGCGCGGAAGCTCGTCATCCAGGCGCGCCGTCGCCAGTATCAGCCCGTCCACGTTCCGGTCGAGCAGCGTCTCCGCGGCCCGGCGTTCGTCGTTCGGGTCATCGCCGCTGGTGGCCACCATGGCGAAATATCCACGCGAGGAAGCGGCACGTTCCAGTTCCTCAAACATAAGGGCCATCACCGTGTCGCTCAGGCGGGGAACAAGCACGCCCAGGGTCCTGGTCTCCCCCCGGCGAAGGCTCGAGGCGAAGGAGTTCCTCCGGTAGCCGAGCTCTTCCGCGACTTTCCGCACGTGTGCGGCAGCGGCGGAACGGGAAGCCGTTCGTTCATCGAGCGCGCGGCTAGCGGTGGAAATGCTGACGCCGCTGGCCGCAGCGACGTCCCTGAGCGTCACGATCGTGCCGGGGGCCGTGGGCTCCATGTCGGGTCTCCTCTTGAGCGGGGCGGTGTAAAGACACTCTATTCCCCCTTTCTGCAAACGTTCTCTTGACAGTGACGTAGAGCACAGCGCACAATGAAAACGTTCCCGCAAACGTTCTCATGGCGGGACTGCCGACCATCAATGAAGACTAGAGGTAGTGAAATGACCATCGATCTCCGCGGGCTGGTTCCCGCCCCTGTCACCCCTTTCAACCGCGACGGCAGCGTTGACGTCGAAGCCATCCACCGCCTGGGGGGCTGGCTGGCAAGCGTGGAGGGCGTCAAGGGCCTTGTCGTCTTGGGCCACGCCGGCGAGGGCACCTTCCTGACGCAGGACGAGCAGGCCCTGGTGATCCGCGAATTCAAGAATGCGGTGAACGGCGGGATTCCGATCATCGCCGGCATCACGGGCGAAGGAAACACCGTCGCGGCGCTGGAAGCCAAGCGCGCCGTGGAAGCCGGAGCCGAGGCTGGCCTGGTCTACCCGTCCCACGGCTGGCTCCGCTTTGGATACCAGAAGGGTGCTCCGCAGACCCGGTACAAGGAAATTTATGAAACCTCCGGGCTGCCGCTCATCCTGTTCCAGTACCCGGATGCAACCAAGGCCACCTACGACCTGGAGACCCAGCTCGACATCGCCGGCCAGGAAGGCGTATTTGCCACCAAGAACGGCGTCCGCAACATGAAGCGCTGGGACACCGAGATCCCGGTACTCCGGGCGGCTTTCCCGGACCTGCAGATCCTGACGTGCCATGACGAGTACCTCCTGCACACCATGTTTGACGTGGACGGCGCCCTGGTGGGCTACGGCGGACTCGCTCCGGAGCCGCTGGTGGAACTGATCGCAGCAGGCAAGGCCAGGGATTACGCGGCTGCCCGCGCGATCCATGACCGGCTCCTGCCCGTGACCAAGAATGTGTACCACCGCGGATCCCACATGGAGGGCACAGTGGCCTTGAAGGAGGGCCTGGTTGCCCGCGGCATCCTGGAACACGCAACGGTCCGCCCGCCACTGCTGCCCCTGGCAGAAGGTGCCGGCCAGGAAATCGCCCTGGCACTGAAGTCGGCCAACCTCGGCAGCGTCACCGCTACTGTCTGATTCCCTCGGACGCTTCGGGTGGCGGGCGCAATGCCCGCCACCCGGTCACCGCTTTTTGAACTCTCCACCCGGTCAATGACGACCCACAGCAAACAGCTGTAGAAGGAAGACTCGCAGATGCGCGAGCACAATAAGACCATCACCCGTCCCGGACCAAGGGAACAGCAGATGGCCGCCCCACATGTAAGCCCCGCTCCTGAAGGAACAGGAAAACGCCGAACCTTCCTTGGCTACCTTGCGCTGATGGGACCAGCGTTCGTGGTGGGGGCCTGGCAATTCGGTCCGGGCAACCTGACCACCGCAGTCCAGGCCGGCAGCCGCTTCGACTACAGCCTCGTCTGGGTGATCGCGGTCTCCACCATCCTGATGATCTTCTTCACGGACATGAGCGTGCGCCTGGGGATCGTGACACCGACGTCACTGATCACCTCCATCAAGGATCATCTTGGAAAACCGGTCGGGATACTTGCGGGTTTTGGCGTCTTCGGCATCACACTGATGTTCTCGGTAGGGAACGCCGTGGGTTCCGGACTCGGCCTGTCCCTGGTGTTCGGCGGCTCCCCTGTGGTCTGGACGGTGGTATGCACGGCCGCCGTCGCTTTCGTCCTCGCTTTCCGTAACGTCTATGGCATCATCGAAAAAGCTCTCCTGGTGATTGTTGCGCTGATGGCTGTCGCTTTCGTGGCGAGCGCCGTCGTCGCACAGCCGGACTGGTACCGCTCCCTTGAGGGGATGGCACCCACGCTGCCTGCCGGCAGCGAAATCCTCGTCGTTGCCCTGGTAGGCACCAACTTCTCCATCAACGCCGCGTTCTACACGTCCTACGGCATCAAAGAACACCGGCGGACCCGCGCCGACTACCGGGACATCACACTTGCGGACACCATCCCTGGAATCGTTGCCCCGGGCATCATGACGGCCCTGGTCATCCTGGTGGCAGCTGCTGTCCTGGGCAAGACCGGCGGGGAAGCCGGCTCCATCACCGCCCTTGCCTCCATCTTCGAACCCCTCGCAGGCCCCGTCGGCTCCATGCTTTTCGCCCTCGGACTCTCCGGGGCCGCCTTCTCGTCCATGATCGCCAACGCCACGGCCGGCGGCACCATGCTCTCCGACGCGATGGGAAGGGGAGCCCATGCCGGATCACCGGCGGCACGCATCGTCACCGGATTGATCCTCGCCTTCGGGCTGATCATCACGCTCTCGTTCCAGTCCTCCCCCGTGGGGCTCATCGTCATCGCCCAGTCCCTGACAGTCCTCATCGCACCGCTGCTGGGGGTCCTGCTGTTCATCATGAGCAACAAGGCGGCAGTTATGGGGGAGCTGCGGAACCGCTGGTGGCACAACCTGTTTGGAGCCATCGGCCTGGTCACCATCGTGGCCTCATCCATCCGCCTCATCACGCTCCTCCTGGGCTCGTGAGGTCCAGGCCATAGAAACATCAGTAGTGCCCCGGCCGATCTCCGGCCGGGGCACTTGCTGGTTCCTCAAGGTTCGATCAAGATTCCCGGCGACCCCCGCAAAATGGACTTTCGGTGAGGTTACCAGCGGGTACATTTCTGTCTGTTTCCACGTTATTTCCCCAACACGGAAGCCAGGGAGCCCCCGCGCTGGAGCTTGACTCGCGCGGGGGCTTCGCCATCTGCCCGCCTGCCTGCATTCGCCCGGGACTGTCCTGCCGGGGCTGTCCTGCCAGGGCTGGGAGGTCACATGATGCCGGTGGGCACCAGCATGGCCCAGGCCAGCAGCGGGGCGGCCAGCACTACCGCGCCGGCGTAGGCCATCAGCTGGCGGTACACGCGCTGCCGGTCATCCGCCCGGGCGTTGGCTACGATCAGTGCCCCGTCCGTGGAGAAGGGGGAGACGTCCACCACTGTGGCGGCGATGGCCAGGGCCGCCACCGTGCCGGAGGCGCTCAGGGAACTGGTGGCCAGCAGCGGGCCCGCCATGGGGATGAACGCAGTCAACAGAGCCGTTGACGAGGCAAAGGCCGAGCCGACGCCGATGACGTAGCAAAGGACGAGCGCTATGACCAGCGGCGCGCCCAATGCCAGTGCATGCTCGGCGAGGGTATCAATTACTCCCACATGCTGGAGCAGGGAGACATAGGTGATCATGCCCGCCACCAGCAGGACGGTGGACCACGAGATGCCGCCAATGAACGTCTGGTGTTCCTTGATGTTGACCAATGCCAGGAGGAGGCCGGCGGAGAGGGCGACGAAACCTATCGGCATGTGGAAGCCCAGCGTGCACACCAGAATCACCGCGATGAGGGCCAGGGTGAGGATCTGCTGGCCGTGGGGGCGCCCGGGGAGTGACGCGTCAACATCCGCGTGCTGGCCGCCCTTGCTGTCGCGGAGCTTGCCCAGGAGGGCGAAGAGCACGATGGTCAGGACTGACAGGATGAGGTTGAGGGCAAAGCTCGCGGCGAAGAGCGAGCCCTGGGAGATGGGAAAGCCGTTTTCCATCGCAATGTCGTGGACCAGGACACCGGCCACGGACAGCGGAGAGAAGCCTCCCGCGTGGGCCCCGTTGATGATGAAGGCGCCCATCAGGACGGGGTGGATCCGGGATTCATAGGCAAAACCGATGGCGGCCGGGGCCAGCAGGGCGACGGCGGCCGGGGAGAAGGTCCCCAGTGCGGTCAGTGCGGCGGCCATGAGGAAGAACACCCAGGGAAGAAGCATTGTCCTTCCCCTGACGGCGCGCACACACGCCTGGACAATAATGCCGATCGTGCCGTTCCGCTGGGCCATGCTGAAGAAGTAGGTGACCCCAATGATGGTCAGGACAATGCTGGCGGGGAACTCCGCGAGGATCTCTTTGTCCGTCATTCCAAGCATGAAGTAGCCGACGCCGAAGGACGCCACCAGCCCCATCACCCCGATGTTCAGCGGCCATTTCGTGGCGACGACGAACATCACCACCAGAATGGCGAGGGGAATGATCTGAACAGCTGTCATGGCAGGCTCCGGTTCCGTGGCGGCCGCCGGGTTGAAGATGGCATTGCCCAGCAGGAAGGCGCCCAAGCCCAGGAGTGTGGTTACGGCCGCCACCAGCAGGATACGGCGGCGGCGGGCGGATGCCCGGGATGGCCGGTCCTGGGTGTCGGCGTTCGCCGGGTCTGCAAGTGGCTGCGCGGTCTTGGTCATGGTGGCTGTCCTTGGTGGTGCGTGTCGTGAAGGTGGCTGCATACAGGGAGGCAGGGCCCGGAAATGACCCTGCCTCCTGTGCGTGCCGCGCTGTCCCCGCGCCCGTCTTTCGGGTTTCCTGTTGCGGTGGAGTGCGTGAACGGCGGCACGCGCGCCGGACGGGGTCCGGCGGGTCGCGCGGTTCTTACAGCTTGTCGGCCCGTACGGCGAGCACGGGACAGGTGGCATCCAGGAGGATCCGCTGCACGGTGCTTCCCAGGATGAGCTTGCCTACCATGGACCGGTGCCGCAGGCCGATGACCACCATTTCGACGTCCCGGTCCTGCGCAATCTGGATCACTGCATCTCCCGGATCGGACAGAACCGAGGACTCGACAGTCAGCGCCAGCCCGGCGTCGGAGAGCTTGCCTTCCAGTTCCGCGATCTCGTGGTCGTTGAGGTCATGGTGCCCCCGGCCGATATTGACAATCAGGAGGTCCGACTTTCGCAGGTGCGCTTCCTTGATGCCTTCCGTGAGTGCTTCCCGGCCTTCGGGAGCGGGCGCATAGGCCACAAGTACCGTCATGTTGTCTTTCTCCAATGGTTTCTAAACGGGTAGGGGATGCTAGACGAATGTGTTGAGCCAGCCTTGCGGAAGGTCGATCGGCAGCAGCGAGGGGAGTGCCAGGAGCACGATGTACAGCACGCCTGTATAGATGATGGCGACCTTGAGGCGTGCCCTCGCCACCACCAGCAGGAACGCGGGGATGAAGACCGTCACGGCCACGAGGTACCCGAACACCGCTGTGAGCGCCAGGAAACCGGTCATCCATGCGAAGGTTTTCATCGCGAACCCGGCGTCGAGCGTCCAGCCGGCCCGCTCGGTCCTGGTCCGCACCCGTGCCCGGATCTCGATGAACAGCAAGATCCCGGAGAAGACAAGCCCGCCGATGCTCACCAGTTGGGGGACGAGCCTTGCCTCCGGTGAGAAGGATGCCGACGAGATGAGGGCTGCGGCAAATGCGACGGCGAAGATGCCGGATGCTGCCAGGGACCAGGTGGAGTTCTTGAGGGGTGCTTCGTCGTCCTCCGGCTGTTCGTCCCGGTGTCCGTCGTCGAAGTTGCTGTTGCGGCGGGCGCGGATGAACTTGATGAAGGCCCAGATCATTGGCAGGACCAGGATTGCAAGGAAGACCAGGACGCCGGGCCGGGCCATCCAGTCGAAGCCTTCGTACAGGCTGTCCGTGAGGAAGTAATAGCGCTCCAGCGGGATTGCCAGCACGAAGCCGATCAGGAACGGGGCCCGGGGGAAGCCGGTGGACTTCAGCAGCCAGCCGAACACGCCGAGGATGATCATCACCCAGAGGTCGCCCAGCTGGCCGCCCTCCTGGAAGGAACCGAGGAGCATCACGGCAACGAGGCCCGCGGCCAGGACGGCGAAGGGCACCTTGGTGAGCTTTGCCAGCTGCTTGACGCTGAGGAAGCAGAACAGCGCGCCGAGGATCGATGCGATGGCGAAGGACCAGACGATCAGGTACATCAGGTCCAGGTGCTCGGTGATGATCGAAGGGCCCGGCTGGATGCCATAGGTCAGGAGCATGCCGAGGAGCATCGCGGAGGGAACACCGCCCGGGATGCCGAAGAGCAGGGTGGGGATCAGGTCGCCGGCCTCCACGGAGTTGTTGGCGCTTTCGGGGCCAACGATGCCGCGGGGATCTCCCTTGCCGAACTGGCGCTTGTCCTTGGCGGTGGCAACGGCCTGCCCGTAGGCCAGCCAGGTTCCCGCTGTTGCACCGACGCCGGGGAGCACACCGGCCCAGATGCCGATGAGCGCTCCGCGGATGACATGGGTCCAGTGCGTCAGCCACTCCCTGATGCCCTGGCCCCAGCCGCCGCCGAGGGTGATGGTTTGCTTTTGTCCGCGGCGCTGGCTTGCACGTGATGCGATTTCAGCCAGGCCGAAGATTCCGAGGGCGACGGCCACGAGGGACAAGCCATCGCCGAGGAACAGGCTGCCGAAGGTGAAGCGTTCCTCAGCCGTGGTGGGTGATGTTCCCACCATGCCAAGGACCAGGCCCAGGAGGCCGGCGGAGACGCCCTTGATGATGTTTCCCCGCGACAGGACTGCGGCCAGGGCCACACCCAGGACGGTCAGCATAAACAGTTCCGGGCTGGCGAAGGAGAGCACCAGGGGCCGGGCAAGCGGTATGGCCAGGGTCAGGCCGATGGCGCCGATGATGCCGCCGGCCATGGACGAGAGGAATGCCAGTGTCAGCGCACGGGCGGCCTGGCCTTTCTTCGCCATGGAGTAGCCGTCCAGCATGGTGACGCTCGCCGAGGCGGATCCGGGTGCGCCCAGCAGGACGGCGGAAACAGTGTCGGAGGTATGGACGACGGCGAGGGCGCCGATCAGGAGGGCCAGCGCCTGGGGCGGTTCCATGCCGAACGTGATGGGCAGGAGGATGGCCACGGCTCCCGTGCCGCCAAGTCCCGGGATAAGGCCCATGATCAGGCCGGCTACAGTGCCGATCAAGAGCATGATGAGGAGGGAGGGGTCAGCGAGGGATGCCAGCGCTGCCATTGCGGAGTCAAGCATGATGGTCCTTATTCAACGTGGATGTTGTATTTGTCCGCGAGCAGCCCTGTGACATAGGACCGGACGGAACTGCTGACGGTGTAGGCAGCACGGACGCGGTCTGCCACGCCGGTGTCCGCGATGAGGGGGTAGCCGCCCAGCACTTTGGCTGCCTTGTCCTGGAAGCCTTTGTCCGTCCCGAGTTCCTCGCTGGAATGGCGGAGCAGCTCATAGGCCCTTTCGGGAGTCTCCTGCGGAACCCACAGGCCCTTTTGGTAGGTGTAGGTCAGCCCTAGCAGGGTCTTGTAGGCCTCGAACTTCTCGCCCGAGGGTTTCTTTCCGTGGAGCGTCTCGTAGGCCTCCGCGACAGTGGGTACGTCGGGGAAGTTGGGGTCGCGGACAACCTCGCCGGCTCCGTCCAGCTGGCCAAAGGACATCAGCACAACGGCCTTGCCCTCCTTGGCGATGCCGGCAACAGCCGAGCCGTAGGCGGAGGTGGTCTGGTAGTCCAGGTCGATTTCCCCGCGCTGGAGTGCCAGGTTGACCGGCCCCCGGCCTTCAAAGCCGAACGTGCTCGTCACGTCCGCTTCGAGCAGGTCGAATGCCACGAGGGTGGTTATATCCAGGCCGGTGGCGCTGATGCCGCCGAATTCCAAGGGCGTGTCCCGGTTTATCAGGTCCTGCAGGCCTGACACGCCTGCTTCGGCGCGGGCATAGATGACTCCGCCCGTGCCGTTGACGACGACGGGCTTGAGGTCTTCGAACGAATACTTCACAGCCGAGCGCCCCAGCACCCAGGGGACAACGGTCGACGCCGTGCCCACCAGGATTTCCGTGCCGTCCGTCTTGGCCGACCGGGCAAACCTGTTGGTGCCCAGGATGCCTTCACCGCCTGCTTCGTTCACGGGCGCGAAACCGGGGCGGCCGGGGACGTAGTTCGTCAGTTCGGTGCCGATGAACCGTGCCCAGGTATCGGTGCCGCCGCCGGAGGCGAGGGGGATCAGGAATTCCAGGGTTTCGCCGCTGAAATCGCCGTCTTCCGTGCTGGAGGGCGGGTTCAGCAGGCTTCCGCCGAGCACTGTGGTGGCAGTGCCCAGCAAGGCGAAGGCGCCGACGGCTGACAGGATGGTCCGCCGGGAGTGCTTGGGCGGCTCGGGCTGGTCGGCTTCTTCGTAGAGCCCGGCAAGTGATTCTTGCGGGGTGCTTCCGGGTGGTTCCAAGGATGACTTGTTGCTCGTCATTGAGAAGATCCTTTGATCGGGTGCCTGTCTCGCCGCAGCGCCTTCCAGGTGCGCGAGGGGCAGATTGTTGGGGAGGTGCGGTTACCAGGTTTCCGGCAGCAGCAGTTCTGCGTCGGCCAGGCGGCGGGCACTTCTGAGGGTGCCCACAACGGGGATGCCGTCGCGGATCTCTGCCCAGGTCTGAACCAGGCCTGCAGGTGTGCGCATGGCAAGCCCTGCGGAAGCATCGGTGGATATCAGGTCCCGCACCACGGTGCCTTCCTGTTGTGCGGCCATGGTCAGGGCGACGCTTCCCGTGATCGCCAGGGCAGGGTGGAGCTTGCCCATCGACAGCATCCGGACTACCAGGTCGGCCCCGTCATTCAACGGCGCCCGGGCCACGAGTGCGAGCTTCGGGATGGCACGCTCGGCCTCGGCCCGCGTGGCAGCCAGGCCCATTCGGACGGCTGCGTCCCGCCGCACGTCGTCCAGGTGCACCAGGAGTTCCGCCCGCCCATCGATCTCCGCGGCGGTTTCATGCCCGGTGAGTCCGACGGAAGCAGCCTCCAGGATGACCAGCGGTGCACCGGCATCAATCAGCGTGGCCGGGACTTCCCGTCCGTCAAAGGTCACCTTCTCCACCGGCTCGCCGGTGGGAAACAGCTTCCCGGTTGTCCGTCCTGCAGGATCGAAGAAACCCATGCCTACGGACAGGCCCGGGAAGGGGACACCGGGAATCATGAGGGTTCCGGTTTCCTGGAGCTTTCCGTCCGGGGTGGAGACCTTCTGCAAAATGAGCTGGTCGGTGTTCGTGTTCAGGGTCCGGACCGACGTGGTGTCCTGGCCGGCATCAACCCAGCCGCGATCAATTGCGTAGGGTGCCACCACCGCTGAGCAGTTGCCGCAGTTGCTGCCCCAGTCAACCTTGTGCTCCTCGATGGCCACCTGGGCGAAGGTGTAGTCGACGTCAGCTTCGGCGCTGGTGGAACGGGACAGGATGACGGCCTTGCTGGTGGTGGAGGTTCCCCCGCCCACACCGTCAATCTGGCGGTTGTCAGGGCTGCCGAACAACCGGAGCAATACTTCGTCCACGGTCTTTCCGGGGACTTGGAGGTTGTCCCATTCGAACACCCAGCACTTGCTGGTTCCGCCCCGCATCCACGCTGCTGGGATTCTAAACATGATTGCTTTCACACCTTCCTGGGGCCCTTCTTTGGGCGGTTCAGCCTTTCGGCTAGCACCAAGTGTGATGTGTCACTTCATTGAATTACAAACGCAATTTTTTGCACCATGCTGCAGTTTTACTTCAATCACTACTCGGACTGAGGGACGTTTCCTGTGTCTTCACAACCCGTGTGCCTGCCGCGTGCTGTCAAATGGTCCCGCGCTAAGGCCTTGGATGAAGGTCCGGGTTAGAATTCTTCAGGGGATGTAAGAAACACTTCAAAGGGGAACGCGCCAATGCTGAACGTTCGAAGGCTGGAACTGCTGCTGGACGTGGTGGAACTGGGATCCATCACGGCGGCAGCAGAGAAGCACGTGTACTCGCCGTCCGGTGTATCCCAGCAGCTGCGGCGGCTGGAATCGGAGATCGGCCAGCCGCTTCTCCAGCGGCAGACCCGCGGAATGGTGCCAACGGATGCCGGCCACGTCCTGGCGGCGCACACACGCCGCATCCTGCGGCAGATGGCTGCCGCGGAAGCTGACCTCGCCGAAATCGCCGGACTGAACAGGGGCAGCCTCACCATGGGAACCTTCCCCACACTGGGAGGCTCGTTCCTGCCATTGGTGATCAGCAAGTTCAAGCGCCAGTACCCCGCCATCGAGCTCCACGTGCGCAGCAGCCGTTTTGAAGATTTGGTTGAAATGCTGGAGAACGGGCAGGTGGGCATGTCCCTGCTCTGGGACTACGAATGGAGCAGGATCAACACGGAGGACTTTGCCCTCACCACGGTGTTCGAGGACGCAACCGCCCTCGTTGTGGGAAAGGACCACCGGCTGGCCCGGCGCAAGCAGGTGGACATGGCCGACCTTGCCGATGAGGAATGGATTGTCCGCGAGGAAGCGCACCCGGTGGTGGAGGTGCTCCAACGCAGCGCCCGTGCAGCCGGTTTCACGCCCCGGATCGCCTTCCACGCCAACGACTACCAGGAAGCCCAGGCCATGGTCAGCGTGGGGCTGGGCATCGCTTTGGCCCCTCGAACCGCCGTCGTCAATAAACACCCGGGTGTCAGCATCGTCTCCCTTGGCGCCACCGCACCCTCCCGGCGGGTCCTGCTCGCGCACCGGCACGACAGGGTGCGGGCCGCCGCCGAGATAGCCTTCCAGACCACACTCCTGGAGGTGGCCAAGGAGTCAACGGCCGACTTCCGGTGACGGCCCCTACCTACCGGCCTGCCGGCGCACCATCTCGTTGATCCACGTGGGCGCGTACGGTGAGGTGCAGCCCGGGGACGTGGGGTAGTCCCTGAGCACCTGCAGGCGCTGGCCGATCTCCAGTGCCCGGCCACGCTGCCCGACATGCTCAATACCGATCTGCGCCAGGCAGGTGTTCATGGCCCACTGCAGCCGGTCCGGGGCGTCCTTCATCTCCGCCTCGATCACGTCCAGCAACCCCTCAAGGTCCAGGCCGTCAGGCGCCTTCACCACGCGCTCGCTCGTCAAAGTCCAGCCGGCACTTGCCACCACCGGATCCGGATCGGCCAGCCAGGCCACCCGCAGCTCCTCGGCGTGCGGGTTCTTCTTCACCACGTAGTTCACCAGCCAGTCCTGCACCTTGGGCGCCCGCACCTCCCGCAGCATGGCATCCAGTTCGCCCCGCCCGAACGCCTTTGGCCGGCAGACCAGGAGCGCCAGCAGCCTCGCCGCGGTATCGCCGGTGGCCCAGAGGTCACGGGCAAGTTCCTCTTGGGTCTTGAGCCGCTTGGCGATGGCACGCAGTTTGCTGAGGTTCACGCCGTGGTCATCGCCGTGCCTCTAGTTCACCTCACGCGCCCTCGGGTCCTGGAGCCCTGCCAGTTCGGCCATCAGCTCCGCCACGCCCGCCCCGGTCAACGTCGTCTCAGCCACCGCGGCCTCCTGTCCATCGTGTGCGGAATCCAGCCTACGGCCAAGAGCGGTTTTGTTATGAGGGCAACGGTTTGGCTCCAATCGGTTGACTAACAGGTCCCGGGCCGCGGGGCGGCCGGACAATTAAGGGATCACAAACGGCCCTCAAGGAGGCGGACATGCGGCGGTCAGTGTGGCCCGGCGCGGCAGTACTTCTTTCAGCTTCGCTGCTCACTGCGTGCGGTGGGCCGGCCGCCCAGCCGCAAGCTACGCCGTCGGGCGCTTCCGCCACGGCGACCCCCACGGAAACGACGACGGCGGCACCCTCCCCAAGCGCGACCGGCAGCGCTGCCGTTACGTCGCCGCCGTCGGCCTCCTGGACCACGTACACCACGGCGGCCGGTGACCTGTCCTTCGACCTTCCGTCCACGTGGAACATCAAGGACCCGGCGGGGGAGCTGGCGGAGGGCGGCGGGGCATTCGCGGAGGTGACCAGCGAGGATGGCCGGCTGCTGGCGACGCTGCGCACCAACATGGCCACCGGCTCCACCTGCACCGAAAAGTATCCCTATTCCGTGCTGGAATCGCAGGAGATGCCGCAGCTGGCGCAGTACGGCACCGTGCCGCGTTACACGTTTGAAACCCGCGGCAACAGCGCCGCCGCGGGCCCGCCGGACACCCCTGCAGCGGCCTACGGCATCACGTCCGCGCCGCATCCCGAAGGGGATTCAGCCTGCTACATGTTCCACTTCTTCACCTGGCCGCCCAATGCCGCCACGTTCGGGGCGTTCTACAACCCCGAGCTGAACCGGACTCCCGGGGATGCCTCTCTGCCGTACCTGGAGAAGGCGAAGCTGTACGCGGGGACACAGGAGTACCGGGACATCAAGCGGATGATTACGTCGCTGCGGCCGGCGGGGTAGGAAGGGCTGGCTACGCGGTGTCGATCCAGTAGCGGCGCTTGCCGTTGCGGGTGTCCTGGTAGATGCCGCCGTTTCTTTCGATGGTGGCACGGGAGCCTGCGTTGTCCTCATCGCAGGTGAGGAGGACCCTTTGGATTCCCAGTTCCCGGGCTATCGGCAGGGCTTCAGCCAGCGCCCTGGCTGCATGGCCGCGGCGCCGCGCGGAGGGCCGGACGCTGTAGCCGATGTGCCCGCCCTCGTTGAGGAGGAAGTCGGTCAGTTCGTGCCGGATGGCCAGCGAGCCAAGGAACGTCTCGCCCTCAATGATCCACAAATAGGTGCAGGGGACGTACCCGGGCTTCCGCGGGCTCTCCGGGAGGGCGTCCTTCACGAGCCAATCGACGAAGCGGCCGAAAAACTGCGGATCCCTGAGTTCCTCCAGCGGCCAGCCGTCTGCACCCGCACCGTCCTGGCGGGCTCCGTCGAATTCGGCGGCCGCATCCAGCCAGGAGGAGTGGAAACGTACGTCGGGAGTGGTCAGGGTGGCCATCACACGATCGTATTCGAAGGTTCCGAGCCACGGGTTCCTGCGCGGGCGGGCCTGAAGGCCCACCCGTGTCACCCCTGCAGGGTCACCTGAAGATGCCTGTCCCCGGGGAGAGCCGGTTCAAGGCCAGTGCGCCGACGAGGAGCCCGAAGTCCCTCAGCGCCACATCGTAGAAGCCGCCGAGGACCAGGAGGTTAATGATGATGCCGAGAAGCCAGACGGCCACAAGCAGTGAGCCGAACCGCGGCCGCACAGCCACGGCAATGCCGGCGATCACCTCGACCACCCCCACCACGTACATGATGGTCTGGGCGGGCAGCGGCACGACGGACGTGGCCACCGGGGCGAGGTACATCGTCCAGTCGACGAGCAGGTTGAAGAACTTGTCCAGCCCAAAAACGATGGGCGCAACCGTGAAGACCGTACGGAGCAGCAGGAAGGCCTGGTGTTCCCCCGGCCGGTCCTTGGCCTGCACCGGCGTGTTGGCTGCTTTTGTTGTCATGATGAGCTCCTTCTAAAAGTAGGTTCTGTTATTTTAGAAAGTGCCGTAGATTTAAACAAGAGACATTGTTTTAGAAAGAGGTAGGAGCATGACCAGGCTTCCGTGGGCGCGCCGGCTGGCGGCACTTGCTTCCCTGGGGGACGAGAAGCGCCGGCAGCTGTACGAGCTTGTGCTGTCCGCCCCTGGCGCGATGAACCGGGACCAGGCTGCCGAAGCGACAGGCCTTCCCCGGAGCACGGTGTCATTCCATCTGGACAGGCTGGTGGCGGACGGGCTGTTGGCCGTGGAGTTCCACAAGCCGGCGGAAAGGTCCGGGCCGGGGTCGGGGCGCCCCTCGAAGCTGTACCGTGCGGCTGCCCGTGAAGTGGGCGCCTCCGTGCCGGACCGGAACTACGACCTCGCCGGGGAACTCATGGCAACGGCCATTGAGGTTGCCGCGGACGCCAACCAGCCGGTGCGTGATGCCCTCCTGGCCACCGCCTACGCCAGGGGCAAGGCGCTGGCCCAGGACAGCGGTGGTTTTGAGGACTTTCTTGTCGCCCTCGGCTACGGCCCGCGCGCGGATGGCAGCGGCGGCTTTTCGCTGCCCAACTGCCCCTTCCACCGCCTCTCGGAGGGGCACCCCGCCGTCGTCTGTGCCATGAACGGGGCCTTCCTCAGCGGGGCGGCTGCCGGCTGCGGCGAGCCGGAGGAACGGGTGGCGGCCAATAGCAGCCCGGGGCAGTGCTGCGCCAGGATCACTCCCTGACGAGCATTGTTCGGCAGCAGCCTATGGGCAGAGGCGGTCCAGGGTCTCCTGCAGGGCGGACGCCATCTGGTCATCCCAGAGGTTCAATTTGTCGTCAGTTTTGGGATCTTCGAGGGCGGTAGGCATCGGGGGCGGGACAAGGGTCATGGTGGCCTGGTACTGGCCGTCGAGGCTTGCGACGGAGGCCGTTCGGTAGGTCCAGTACCCGCCCGTGCCGCCGAACCGGTGAACGCCGTCGCAGTGCTGGTTCCACCTCCGCAGCCCCAGTCCGTACAGGGGGATGGCCTCGGCCCGGGTCATCTCCTCCACGGATTCCTTGGCAAGGAGCTCTCCGCGGAACAAGGCGCCATAGAAGTCATTGACGTCGGACATCGTGGACATCGCTCCGGAGGCGGCCGACCCAAGTGCTCCGGGCGCTTCCGTCACGTCCAGGCGTTCACCACGGTAGGTAATGTAGCTGCGGATCACGGCGGCACCGGCAGCTGCGGCCGGATCAAGGGTGGTGCGCTCCAGTTTCAGCGGGTCGATGACGTCCCCACGCAGGACCTCCGCAAACGGCCGTCCCCGCAGCTTCTCCACGAGCTGGCCAAGCGCCAGGTAGTTTGAGTTGGAATACCGGAAAGAGCCCACGTCCCGCGTGTCCCAGGGCAGCTGCCCGGTCAGCTCAAGTCCCCGCTGGGGACTGATGTCTTCCTCAATAACCTGCAGGACGTCGTCGGCCGTTTTCTCGGTGACTTCTTCGAAGGAGCGCATGCCCGAGGTGTGACCCAGAAGTTGGCGGACAGTGATGGGGGCAGGCGGTTTCAGGACCGTGGCGAAGCTGTCCAGTATTCCGTTGACGGGATCGTCCAGGCCGATCAGGCCGTCTTCCACGAGTTTCATCACGGAGACGGCGGTCATGGACTTGGTGATGCTGGCGACGAAAACCTGGTCATCCGGCGTCGCGGCCACTTTGGACTCCAGGTTGCGGACGCCGTAGGCACGGGACCACGTCCCTCCCGGCCACCGGACTTCCGCCACCACGGCCACGGAGCCCTGGTCCACGAATGCGCGCATGGTGTTGTCGATGGACCTGGTGGGCGGGGGAGCGGTGCCAAAGGAGGCCGGCGCGGGAGCCGGTTCCGAGTAGGTGCACGCCCCGAGCGCCAGCGCGGCCGCGGACAGTGCACCGAGAAAGGACCTGGAGGACGTTCGCATGACGCCGCCTGATGGGATGCCAGGGTCTAAGGGACGGGCCGCCGCCGCGCCGCCCCCGGTCAAGGGTCCCCCGGCGCAGTAGTCCCAGCGCTTTAAGTCTAGAAGCGGCGTGGCAGCGGGTCGAGGAATATTCACCCGATGCCGTGGCTTGTGGCAAGGGGACCGGCCGCAGGCTCCGAGCGTCCCGGATTACGAAAAGTTTGACCGGTACCGGGCCGAGAACCTCATACCCTGATCAGTCCCCGTTCCCGCAGGTCCTGCCACAGTTTTTCCGGGACCTTGGCGGCCATGCGTTCGGCGCTCTGGCGGATCTGCTCGGGCCTGCTGGCCCCGACGGTGACATTGACGACGGCGGGATGGCGGAAGGGGTACTGGATGGCGGCGGTGGGAAGCTCGACGCCGTGCTCCTTACAGATGCCTGCCAGCATCCGGGCCCGTCCCAGGACTTCCTCGCTGGCCTGTGCGTAGTTGTAGTGCGCATCCGCTGGCAGTTCGGGTTTCGCGAGGATGCCGGAGTTGTAGACGCCGACGCTCACCACCCCGGTGCCCAGCTCGAGGCAGCGGTCCAGCAGTCCTGCGCCGGGGCGCCCGTCCGAGCCCGGCTGTTCCAGCATGGTGAACCTGCCTGCCAGCATGAGGAAGTCCAGGTCCGCTGCTTCGACGCACTGGAGCGCCGCGCCCGCGGTGTTGGTGCCGACGCCGATGGCCCGCACCAGGCCTTCGCCCCGGACCTTCTCCAAGGCGGGAAGGGCCGACTCCACGGCGTCGTCCATGCTGTAGACGTCGGGGTCGTGCAGGTAGGCGATGTCGATGTAGTCGAGGCCCAGCCGTTCCAGGGAATCCTCGATGCTGCGGCGCACTCCTGCTTCGGACGGATCCCATTCACGGCGGAAGTCAGCCGGCACGTCGAAGCCCTCCGGATCCTTTGTGTCCGTTGTTGCCGGTGAAGGCACCAGGACCCTGCCCACTTTGGTGGAGAGGACGAACTCCTGGCGCGGTTTGGCGGCGAGGACTTCGCCGATGCGCCGTTCGGACAGGCCGAGCCCATAGTGGGGTGCCGTATCGAAGTAGCGGATGCCGGCATCCCAGGCTGCCTGGATTGTTGCAGCCGCCTGCCCGTCGGGGATGGCCCGGTACAGGTTTCCTACACCGGTGCCCCCAAAGCCAAGGCGGCCAAGCTGATCCCGTAACTGCCCGTCGTCGTGGTTCATTGCACTGGTCCTCAAAGTTGCCGTGCGCTTCCGCGGACAATCAGTTCGCAGGGAAAAACTACCTGACGTGTTGGCTGGCCGGGGGTGAGAATCCGTTCGACCAGCATTCGGGCCCCAATGCGCGCCATCTCCCGGCTTGGCTGGCGGACGGTGGTGAGGCTGAAGGAATCCCAAGCCGCCATGTCGACGTCGTCGTAGCCGATGACCCAGCAGTGCTCCGCCGTCATCTGCTGGGCGCGCAGGGCGTCCAGGGCGCCGAAGGCCATGAGGTCGTTGGCGCAAAACACGGCCTGGGGACGGTCGGACCGTGAGAGCAGCCTGTTCATGATTTGTGCCGCGATGTCGTGGGAAAACTGGCCGTTGAAGCGGAGGTGTTCGGGTACAGCCTGCCCCTGGTCGGCCATCCTGTTCAAGAAGCCCCGCCCACGGTCACGGGTGGTGCTCGCGTTTTCCGGTCCGCCGATGAAAGCCACCCGTGTTTTGCCGTGGGCCAGCAGGTAGTCGGCCACGGCGGCGCCGCCGTCGGTGTTGCTGCTGGTGACCTGGTCGCAGTCAAGGCCTTCCACCACCCGGTTGATCAGGACGATGGGGCTGTTCTTTTCGATGGCCGCCTGCAGCTCGATTGAGTCCTCGGTGGCGGTTGTGAAGATGACGCCGTCCACGGCGTGTTCCCTGATGGCCTTCAGGGCATCCTTTTGGCTGCCGCCGCCGGCGTTCCAGATGACCACCCTGAAGCCGGACGTATCGAGTTCGCGGGTGAGCTCGTCGAGGGCCTCCGAGTAGAAGGGGTTGTTCAGGTCTGCAACAACAACACCGATGGTGTTGGTGCGCCTGGTTTTCATGGCCTGGGCCCCCGCGTGGGGGACGTAGCCCAGGGTTTCCATGGCCGCCTGCACGCGGGCCTTGGTGGCAGCGGAGAGTTTCGGGGACGAGGACATGACCCGTGAGACGGTGGCCTGCGAGACCCCGGCCAGTTCTGCGACGTCGCGGCTCGTCACCATCTGATCCGTCCTCTTTCCTTCTTGGCGGCCTTAATGCGGGTTTCCGCCATTGTGCGGGCTTTCAGACTAGCCAATCACGGCTGCCGGTACCCTCCGGCATCCGGCTCGGTGCCGGGTGCCGGAGGGTGCTGGGGCAGTGGCTAGCGGGTTGTTGTGGGATCGTGCTCTGGGCTGAGCCCCTTCCGGAGCCGCACCTGGGGTGCGGTTTCAGGTGACCAGAGAGCGCCAATAATGGTGATGATCGACGTGACAATCATGTACAGGGCGACCAGCCAGTAGCGGTCGAACTCCGGACCGATCAGCGCGGTGGCGATCAGCGGAGCGAATCCGCCGGCGAAGACGGCTGCCACCTGCGGACCGACTGATGCCCCCGAGTAGCGGAGCTTGGGCTCGAAGAGTTCGGTGAAGTAGGCCGGTTCCACGGAGTAGCAGAGGTCGCGGCCCACGTTGCAGGTCAGGATCAGGACGAGCAGGACCATAAAGAAGTCACCGGTCTGGACGGCCCAGAAGAAGGGGAACGCCATGAGGAGCATCGTGACGGCGCCGGCGATGACCGTGTAGCGGCGGCCCCAGCGGTCTGACACCCAGCCCCAGAACGGGATGGAGAAGACGCCCAGGCCGGCCATGATCATGGTTGCCAGCAGGATGGTGTTCTTTTCCAGCAGAACCGCGGGACCGTAGGCGAGCAGGAAGGTTGTGTAGATGTAGTAGTTCGCGTTTTCGGCGAAGCGCATCATGATGACCTTGAGGATGGTCAGCGGCCGGGTCTTGATGACCTTGACCACCGGCATCTTCTCGATCTCGCCCTTGCGCTTGATTTCCTCAAACGCGGGGGATTCGTCCACCTTGCTGCGGATGTAGAAGGAGAGCACTACCAGCAGGATCGATACGAGGAACGGGATGCGCCATCCCCACGCCGTAAAGGCCTCCGGTGAGATCAGGTAACCCATGACGTAGAAGGCTCCGTTGGCCAGCAGGGTTCCTGCGGGCACGCCGATCTGCGGCCAGGAGCCAAAGAAGCCCCGGCGCTTCGCCGGAGCGAATTCGGTGGCCATGAGCGCCGCTCCGCCCCATTCGCCTCCGACGCCGATGCCCTGGACGATCCGCAGGAGCACCAGCAGGATCGGTGCGGCGATGCCGATGGTGGCGAAGTTGGGCAGGCAGCCAATGAGGAAGGTGCCGCCGCCCATCAGGCCCAGGGTCATCATGAGCATCTTTTTCCGGCCCAGGCGGTCACCATAGTGGGCGAAAACGAAGCCGCCGATGGGGCGGGCAGCGAAGCCGATGGCGTAGGTGCTGAAGGAGAGCAGGATGCCCACGAAGGGGCTCGCGTTGGGGAAGAACTGGCTGTTCAGGATGATGGCGGCGGCGACGCCGTAAACGTAAAAGTCGTACCACTCGATGCAGCTGCCCAGGACTGATGAAACCAGGGCCTTGCGGCGCATCTTCGGATCAATAACGGGTGGCGCTGCGGTTGTCGTGGGGGTGCTCACTATGAGACTCCTTTGTCTTCGACCGGACAGTGACGGCAGCCACATCAGCTACCTCGTGACAAGGAGTGTATACGTAAACATTCGCCAGATACAACGTCTTGCGGTGAAAAATGTATACGTATACACTCTTTCAACATGCAGGCCAGCTGGCCTGGTCCGGGGCGCTCCATAAGTCGCCCATCGATGAAGATGGAAGGTATTGCTCATGACCGTTACAACAGCAACCAGCTCGGCCGTGAACTCCGTGTTGTTGAAAGAGCCGGCCCAGAACAGCGTTAACCGCGGCAGCACCCCCGAGGTTCGCGCCACAGTGGAAGGCGTTATCGCGGACATCCGGGAACGCGGCGACGCGGCAGTTCGCGAATACTCCGAGAAGTTCGACAAGTACGCCCCCGAGTCCTTCCTGCTCACCAAGGAGCAGCTGGAGGAAATCGTGGCCCGCGTTCCCGAGCAGACCATCGAGGACATCAAGTTTGTCCAGGAACAGGTCCGGGTCATGGCGCAGAAGCAGCTCGAGTCGCTCAGCGACTTCGAAATCGAAACCCTCCCGGGCGTGTTCCTCGGCCAGAAGAACGTACCCATCCAGGCTGCCGGTGCCTACATTCCCGGCGGAAAGTACCCGCTGCTGGCAAGCGCGCACATGACCATCGTCACTGCCAAGGTTGCCGGCGTCGAACGCGTGGCTGCCTGCACCCCTCTGATCCAGGGCGAAGTCCCCGACGCCACTGTCGCCGCCATGTACCTGGCCGGCGCCGACGAGATCTACCTCCTCGGCGGCATCCAGGCTGTCGCGGCCCTCGCCATCGGAACCGAGACCATCAAGCCGGTCAACATGCTGGCCGGACCGGGCAACGCCTTCGTCGCAGAAGCCAAGCGCCAGCTCTTCGGCGAAGTCGGCATCGACCTCTTCGCCGGGCCCACCGAAGTCCTGATTGTTGCCGACGAGCACGCAGACCCGTTCATCGTCGCCGTCGACCTGCTCTCCCAGGCGGAACACGGCCCCGATTCACCCGCAGTCCTGATCACCACCAGCGAAGAACTGGGCCGGAAGGTCATCGAGCACATCGACACGATCCTGGTGGACATGCCCACGCGGGACTACGCAGGTGCGGCATGGCGCGACTGGGGCGCAGTCCACGTTGTTGAAACCCTCGACGACGCCTATGTCCTGGCGGACGAGTACGCCTACGAGCACGTACAGATCCTCACCGAGAACCCCCGTGAAGCGCTGGAGAAGATGCACGACTACGGCGCACTGTTCCTGGGCGAAGGAACCTGCGTCTCCTACGGAGACAAGGTCATCGGCACCAACCATGTGCTGCCCACCCGCGGCGCTGCGCGCTACACGGGCGGCCTCTGGGTCGGCAAGTACCTGCGCACCGTCACCTACCAGGAAGTGACCAACACCGAATCCAGCGCCTTCTTCGGCGAGCTCTGCGGACGCGCTTCCCGCGTGGAACGGTTCGAAGGGCATGCGCGGTCCGGCGACGTCCGTGCGGCGAAGTACCGCGGCACCACCCTGCCCTGGTCGGACCACACCTTCGACAACTAGGAATAACCGGTGCCTGACTTCCGCCTGGACGGCAAGAAAGCACTGGTCACCGGAGCAGCCCGCGGACTCGGCAAGGCCATCGCCGATGGCCTTGCCGAGTCCGGCGCGACTGTCTACGGAACCAGCCGGGATGCCGAAAGCGCACGCCTCATCACCGAACGCTACGGGACCCCCGCCTTTCCCGTTGACATCACGGAACCCACCCAAATACTTCAATTCGCCGAGGACCTGATGCAGGAAAGCGGCGGCATCGACCTGCTCGTCAACAACGCCGGCGTCAACGTGCCCAAACCCGCGCTCGAACTGACGGTGGAAGACTGGGACACCGTCTTTGACACCAATCTCAAAGGCAGCTTTTTCCTGACCACCGCGCTCGCCCGGCAGTGGATAAAGGCCGGAACCCAGGGGGCGGTCGTCAATGTCGCATCGCAGGCAGGAATCGTCGGAATCGAGGAACGCGCCGCCTACGGCACCAGCAAGGCCGGCCTGATCCACCTCACCAAGATCCTGGCCCTGGAATGGGCCCGGTCCGGAATCCGGGTCAACGCCGTGGCACCCACCTTCGTACGCACGGAACTGACCGCTTCAACCCTCAGCCGCCCCGACTGGGCCGCCGAGCTGTTGTCCAGGATCCCCATCGGCCGCTTCGGCGAACCCGAGGACATCGCCGGGGCTGTGGCGTTCCTCCTCAGCGATGCCGCTTCACTGATCACGGGACACACTTTGGCCATCGACGGCGGCTACACCATCCGCTGACGGGCCCACCCTGCGTTCCGCCGCCCCAGAAAACATTTCCGAGGAGCACGTTCATGACCATCAAAGACACCATTTCAACCGCCGCCGTCGTCGGGTCCGGATACATGGGCGGCGGAATTGCCCAGGTGCTGGCCCTGCACGGCTACAAAGTCATGCTGGGAGACGTCGACGGCGAAACAGCAGAAAGTGCCCGCATGCGGCTTGTGCAGCAGGCCAAGGGATTTGAGGCCCAGAGGCTCCTGCCCGAGGGCGCCGCGAAAACCATCGAGGGGAACCTCGTGGCGGCCGCAAGCATCGAGGAAGCCGTCGCGGCTGCGGACTACATCGCTGAAGCAGTCCCGGAAAAGCCGGACCTGAAAGCCGCGATCCTCCGGAGGGTGTCGGCCGCCGCGCCGTCCCACGCGATTATCGGAACGAACACCTCCGCCATCCCCATCAGTGAACTGGCCGCGTCCGTGACCGGCCCGGAGCGGTTCCTGGGCGTCCACTGGATGAATCCCGCCCCGTTCATCCCCGGCGTCGAACTCATCCCCGGCGAGGACACCGACCCGTCCGTCCTCGACCGTGCCGAGGAGCTCATCCGCAGCCTGGGCAAGACACCGGCCAGGGTGGCGGACACTCCGGGGTTCGTGGCGAACAGGCTTCAGTTCGCGCTGTACAAGGAAGCTGCCCGGATTGTTGAAGAGGGCGTGGCTACGCCGGACCAGATCGACGCGGTGGTGAGCAACACGTTCGGATTCCGCCTGGCCCTGTTCGGCCCCTTCGCCATCGGCGACATGGCGGGGCTGGACGTGTATGAATCCGCATACCGCACCCTTGAGAAGGCATACGGTGAACGGTTTGCCGCCCCGGAGGCCCTTGCCGCCACCGTTAGAGAAGGCAACATCGGGCTCAAGAGCGGACACGGCTTCCTGGACATCGATCCCGCACAAAAGGATGCCCTCCTCGCGTACCGGGACAACGCCTACGCCCGGCTTTCGCAGCTGCGTGCGGAGCTTGGCCACGCGCCGGGGCTGTAGGCGACGCCCCTTGCGACGAAGGTCAGGCCCGGCTGCAACTGCAGCCGGGCCTGACACGTCAATACGCGGGGGTTACTTCAGATCGAAGCGGTCAAGCTCCATGACTTTCACCCAGGCGGCCACGAAGTCGTTGACGAACTTCTCCTTGCCGTCCTGGCTCGCGTAGACCTCGGACAGGGCGCGGAGCTGGGAGTTGGAGCCGAACACCAGGTCAACGGGTGTGGCGGTCCACTTCAGTTCGCCGGTGGCGACGTCCGTGATCTCATAGACGTTCTCCTCGTTCTCGGACGCCTTCCACTTGGTGCCGGGGGAGAGCAGGTTGACGAAGAAGTCGTTTGTCAGGACACCCGGCTTGTCAGTGAGGACGCCGTGGGCGGCACCCCCCGTGTTCGTGCCGAGGGCGCGCATGCCGCCCACCAGCGCTGTCATCTCCGGCGCGGAAAGGTCCAGCAGGTAGGCCTTGTCCAGCAGGAGCGTCTCGGGCTGGAGCTTCTCCCCGGGGCGCACGTAGTTGCGGAACCCGTCCGCCCGCGGCTGCAGGTACCGGAAGGAGTCGACGTCGGTCTGCTCCTGGGTGGCGTCGGTGCGTCCCGGACGGAACGGCACAGTGACGGCGAAGCCGGCATCCTGCGCGGCCTTCTCGACGGCCGCGGAGCCGCCGAGGACGATCAGGTCCGCGAGCGAGACCTTCTTGCCGTTGGCCTGGGCCGCGTTGAACTGCTGCTGCACGCGCTCAATCGCCTGCACCGCCGTCGTCAGCTGCTCAGGTTCGTTGACCTCCCAGCTCCGCTGCGGCTCCAGCCGGATCCGCGCACCGTTGGCGCCGCCACGCCTGTCGGTCTTGCGGAAGGTGGACGCCGCGGCCCACGCCGTGCCCGCAAGCTGCGGGACGGTCAGGCCGGAGTCCAGGAGCTGGGCCTTCAGTGCGGCGATGTCCTCCTCGCCGATCAGCTCGTGGTCGACTTCCGGAACCGGATCCTGCCAGAGCTGGGCCTCCGGGACCCACGGCCCCAGCATGTGAGGGCCCACGGGTCCCATGTCGCGGTGCAGCAGCTTGTACCAGGCCTTGGCGAAGGCGAGCTGGAACTCGTCCGGGTTCTCCAGGAAGCGCCGCCCGATCGCCTCATAGGCCGGGTCGAAGCGCAGCGACAGGTCCGTGGTCAGCATGGTGGGGCGGTGCTTCTTGTTGGGATCGTGCGCGTCCGGGATGATTTCCGGGGCATCCTTGGCGACCCACTGGTGCGCGCCGCCGGGGCTCTTGACCAGTTCCCACTCGTATTCGAACAGGATCTCCAGGAAGCGCTTGCTCCACTGGGTGGGCCGGTCCGTCCAGGTGACTTCGAGGCCGGAGGTGATGGTGTCGCCGCCCTTGCCGCTGCCGTAGGTGCTGAGCCAGCCAAGGCCCTGCGCCTCAAGGTCCGCGCCCTCCGGCTCGGGGCCCACGTGCGCATCCGCGGGGCCCGCGCCATGGGTCTTGCCGAACGTGTGGCCGCCAGCGATCAGCGCGAAAGTCTCTTCGTCATTCATCGCCATCCGCTTGAACGTCTCGCGGATGAACGCCGCGGCGAGCTTGGGATCGGGGTTGCCCATCGGCCCCTCGGGGTTGACGTAGATCAGGCCCATTTCCGTGGAACCGACCTCCTCCGACATCTGGCCTTCGCCGATGTAGCGTTCGTCGCCGAGCCAGGTGTCTTCCGGGCCCCAGAAGATCTCCTCGGGCTCCCACACGTCCTCGCGGCCGAAGGCGAAGCCGAACGTCTTGAAGCCCATGGACTCGAGGGCCACATTGCCGGCCAGGACCAGCAGGTCTGCCCAGGAAAGCTTCTGGCCGTACTTCTGCTTGACCGGCCACAGCAGCCGCCGGGCCTTGTCCAGGTTGGCGTTGTCCGGCCAGCTGTTCAGCGGCGCGAACCGCTGGCTGCCGTCGCCTGCACCGCCGCGGCCGTCGTGGACGCGGTAGGTGCCGGCTGCGTGCCAGCTCAGGCGGATCATCAGGCCGCCATAGTGGCCGAAGTCCGCGGGCCACCAGTCCTGGGAGGTGGTGAGGACCTCGGTGATGTCCTGCTTGAGGGCCTCGACGTCGAGCTTCTGGAACTCTTCCCGGTAGCTGAAGCCGGGGCCAAGCGGGTTGCCCTTCGGGTGGTTGGCGTGGAGCACGGAGAGGTCCAGCTGGTTGGGCCACCAGTCAGCAACGGTCCGGGGCCGGTGCCCCTTGGGCTGCGGCGAATCGATGGCCGGGTTTTCGCTCTCGCTGCCGTGCGACGTCACGCTGCCGTGGTCCACCGGGCATCCGCCTGCAACCTTGAAGTCCAGGCCTTGGGCGCTTCCGGGCGTGGGGACCGGGGGGTGTTCCTGGGGATCGGTCATCTGCTTCCTTCCATGTGGCCGAGGCCGTGGAGCGGACTCGGGCGGCCGGTTCAACCCTCCTATGTAACCACGTGCGGAGTGCCCGTAGAGGCTCGCCCTAGGGCTGCCCGTGATGGCCCTTGCCCTTGGTGCCGGGGCACAGGAGGGGGCGTCGCGCCTCGGAATGTGATGCTTGACACCTTGCAGCGGCCATCATATCTTTGGGCCAAGTCGTTTTAGCAAAACGATTTTTCACCCCGACCGTCTCGCCATTTCCGTTCGAGAGAAAGTGAGTCGACAGCGATGTCCACTCGAAAGACCATCACAAGGTTCGCCACCATCGGCGGCATCTGCACCGCCGTCGCACTGGCCGCAACAGCGTGCGGCGCAGGGGGCCCGTCCACCACGGGTAGCGCCGGCACCAGCACCGTCAACGTCCTGGTCGAGGCCGGCGGCCACGCGGAACTGACCGGCGTCGCCGAGCAATGCAAAAAGGACGCCGGAGTCGACGTGAACTTCGTCGAACTGCCTTACGACGGCATGTTCAACCGCCTCTCCAGCGAATTCTCGTCCGGCAACGTCTCGTTCGACGTCGCCGCACTGGACTCCGTGTGGCTGCCAAGCTTCAAGGACGCCCTGCAGCCGATCGACGAAATCTTCACGGCCGAGGCCAAGAAGGACATCTTCCCCTCCCTCGTCAAGGAAGCGAACGTGGACGGGCACTTCATAGGCCTGCCCGCCTGGACCAACGCAGAGATCATCCTCTACCGCAAGGACCTGTTCGAGGACGCCAAGAACAAGGCGGACTTCCAGGCCAAGTACGGCTACGAACTCGCCGCGCCCACCACGTGGAAGCAGTACCAGGACATTTCCGAGTTCTTTACGAGGAACGGTATGTACGGCACGGACGTCAAGGGCGGCGTGGAAACCGAGTGGCTGGCCCACGTCCTTCAGGCAGGCTCACCCATGATCCTGGACGACAACAACAACGTGGTCGTCGACAACGCCGCGCACAAGGAAGCCCTGGACTTCTACGTCAGCCTCACCAAGTCAGCTCCACCAGGCGCCGCACAGGTTGACTGGGCCGCCGCCCAGAACCTGTTCAACCAGGGCAAGACCGCCATGACCCGCTTCTGGGCCCACGCGTACCGGCAGATCCCCAAGGACTCCCCGGTGGCCGGCAAGGTGGGCACCGCTCCCATGGTCGCCGGATCCGCCGGCATCGGTGGCGTCCCCGGCCCGTGGTACCTCACGGTCCCGAAGGCCACCAAGAACACGGAGGCGGCTAAGAAATTCGTCCAGTGCGCCTATGACCACAACGGCCTGGGCATTGAATCCAGCCTGGGCCTGGCGTCCCGGATTTCGGCATTCGAGAAGTACCAGGACAAGGAAGGCTATGAGAGCTTCGGGCCACTGATCGAGACCCTCAACGGCAAGGCCACCGCCACCCGGCCGGCTACCGAAAAGTGGCAGCAGATCGTGGATACCGTCCTGGTCCCCATGCTGCAAAAAGCCGTGGCCGGCGGTGACTCCGCCACCCTCCTCACTGAGGCCAAGAAGCAGATCGAGGACCTCATCAAGTAGCACCTCCGTGGCCGGCACCAGCCGGTGAGGCATTGCACCTCCGGTGCCGGCCGCGGCCCCTACCAGCGGAAGAGAAAACCGTGCGTATCTCCGATCGCCGCTTCGCATTGTTCCTGATGGCACCAGCGGCGCTGTTCCTGGCAGTATTTGTCGCCTTCCCGCTGTTCCGCCTGGTGGCGGACAGCTTCTTCAAGATCTCACCGATCGCAGGCGGTCCCCGCGACTTCGTGGGCTTGGATAACTATTTCCGGGCCTTCGCCTCGGAAGCCTTCACAGGTGCCGGCTGGCGGACCCTGGCCTACACCCTGATCGTGGTCACGCTCGAATTCGCCCTTGGCCTGGGCATGGCGCTGCTCTTCACCACCCTGGGAAAAAGCTCCCAGATCTGGCGTACGGTGTTTATGTATCCCCTGATGATCGCGCCGATCGTGGCGGGCCTCCTCTGGAAGTTCCTGATGATCGACAACTTCGGCCTCATCGGGACCCTCCTGCACCAGGCCGGCATCCTGTCCAACCCCAACCAGGTCGGCTGGCTCTCGGACCCGGGAATTGTCCTCTATTCCGTGGCCATTCCGGACATCTGGCTGACCACCTCGTTTATGTGCCTGGTGCTCTTCGCCGGGCTGCAGAACATCCCGGGGGACCTGATCGAGGCCGCACGCCTGGACGGTGCCCGTGCGCCGGCCCTGCTGTTCCGCATCATCCTGCCCCTCCTGCGCCCGGTCATCGCCGTCGCGCTGGTGGTCCGCGGCATTGATGCCGCCCGGGCCTTTGACACCATCCTTATCCAGACCAATGGCGGCCCGCAGTCCGCCTCGGAAACCATGAGCCTGCTGATCTACCGCACCATGATCCGCTTCGGCGATCCCGGCCTGGCAAGCGCCATGGGCACCCTCTACCTGCTGGCCATGCTCGCCGTCGCGTTTGTTGCGGTGTCCACCATCTGGCGGCCAGGAAAGGACAGCTGATGCGCGTCGCAGAAAAGACAACGTACGACGGCGGGACGCGGCCTGGCGCGGCCGCGGCACCTTCCGTGCCGCCCGCCGTCGTCCCTCCCCGCAAGCGCCGAGGCGTCAACCGCGAAGGCCTGGAAGCGGGCCGGCGGAGCACCAGGACGCTGCTGTGGATCCTCTTGGCAGTTGCCATGGTGCTCTACGGTTTCCCGTTCCTGTACCTGCTCTTCACTTCCTTCAAGACGCCGATCGATACCATCGCGGTGCCGCCCACCATCCTGCCCCGGGAATGGACGCTGGAGAACTACACCAACGCGCTGGGCCGCAACGGAGTCGCGGCCTCCTTCATCAACAGCATCCAGACGGCCATCATCAGCACCGTGCTTTCGCTGGTGCTGGCAGTGCCGGCGGCCTACGGCATCACCAGGTACAAGACCCTCAGCGGCCGGATCTTCATCATGGCCGCCCTGGTTACCCGCATGGTGCCGCCCGTGGCGATCGGGATTCCGCTGGCCTCGATGATGGCATCCATGGGACTGTCCGATACGCCGATTGCACTGTCCATCGCCCACACCACCATCTCGCTGCCGCTCTCGATCTGGCTGATGTCCAGCTTCTTCGAAGCGGTGCCGAAGGACCTGGAGGAAGCTGCGACCGTGGATGGCTGCAGCAGGCTCGGAGCCCTGTGGCGAGTGGTGATCCCGGTGGTTTCAGGCGGCATAGCCGTCACCGCGATCTTCGCCTTCCTGGCGTCCTGGAACGAGTTCCTCTTCGCCCTCCTGATGACCGCCATCCGGTCCCAGACGACGCCCGTGGTGATTGCGAACTTCCAGACCCAGTTCGGCCTGGACTGGGGATCCATGACGGCACTGGCCGCCGTCTACTCGATCCCGGTCATCATCCTGACCCTCCTCTTGCAGCGCAAGATCGTGGCAGGGATGACGCTCGGCGCCGTCAAGGGCTAGGCGCCAGCAACGAGAGTAGCCTACTGGTAACCCCCAGGGGCATCACCAACCATAAGGACGTGGGAGACAGATGAGCAACAAGAACATCGGCATCAAGGATGTGGCCGTCGCCGCTGGGGTCTCAGTGACAACCGTCTCCCACGTGCTCAACGATGTTTCATACGCCCGGATCAGTTCCGAGACCCGGAACAAGGTCCGGTCCGTGGCGGAGCAACTGGGTTATGGTCCCAACCGCCTCGCCCAGGCCCTCCGCACCCAACGGACCGGCATGCTGGGCTTGGTGAGCGAGGATATCGCCACCACGCCGCACGCCGGCCGGATCATCCTCGGCGCTGACGAGGCCGCCAAAGCCCGCGGATACGGACTCATGATCATCAACACCTCCGGCTCGGCGAGCCTCGAATCCCGGCAGGCTGACGTCGAGGCCCTCCTGGAGCGCCGGGTGGACGGCATCCTCTACGCCACCATGTACCACCGCAACGTGGAGCTGCCGGCCAACCTCGGCAGCGTGCCCTCTGTCCTGGTGGACTCGGTGGCCATCGGCGGAAACATCACTGCCGTGATTCCGGACGAGGAAGGTGGTGCGCGCGCCGCCGTGGGGGCGCTCCTCGAAGCGGGCCACACCCGGGTGGGGTTCCTCAACAACACCGACGACGTGCCCGCAACCACCCAGCGGCTGCGGGCCTTCCGGGCAACGCTGAACGAAGCAGGGCTCGACGGCGACGCGGCGCCTGTGGAGTCTGAGCCGTCCGAGGTGCAGGGCGGCTACGAGGCTGCCCGGCGGATGCTGTCCCGCAGCGACCGCGCCGATATGCCTACGGCCTTGTTCTGCTACAACGACCGGATGGCGATGGGAGCCTACCGCGCCGCTGCCGAACTAGGGCTCAGCATCCCCGCTGACCTTTCGGTCGTCGGTTTCGATGACCAGGAACTGATCGCCGCCAACCTTCACCCGGGCCTCACCACTGTTGCCCTGCCCCACTACGAGATGGGTGCCTGGGCCACTGAGCACCTGATTGACGCCGTTGAGGGGAAAACCGACCTTTCCCTCATGGCACTCCACCCGACCATTCTGGGCTGTCCGCTGGTCCGCCGCGATTCCATCGCGGCTCCCCGGCATTAGCAGCCAGCCCCCTCCACTCCCTAAGGAACGCCAGACATGTCCAGTTGCCTTGATGCCGCACGCCCGGAAACACCTCCGGCGGAAACCTCCAGGTTCCGGCCGGCCATCCACTTCACGGCAAGGGACACCTGGCTGAACGACCCCAACGGCCTGGTGTTCCATAACGGGATGTACCACCTCTTCTTCCAGAACAACCCGTACGGCAACGTCTGGGGCAACATGTCCTGGGGCCACGCCACCTCGGCCGATCTGCTGCATTGGTCGGAACACCCTGTTGCCATTGCCTGTGACGAGGCAGAGGACATCTTCTCGGGAAGCGTCGTTGTGGACCACGGCAACACGGCCGGATTCGGCACTGCGGACGAACCGGCCCTCGTAGCCATCTATACCAGTGCCTACAAGGCGGCGTCCGAACACCACGGCACGCAGGCCCAGTCCCTGGCGTACAGCACAGATGCGGGAATGACCTGGCGCAAATACGGCGGAAACCCCGTCCTCACCCGGAACTCCGCGCATTTCCGCGATCCCAAAGTCTTCAAGTACCAGGGGGACCAGGGCGCCTGCTGGATCATGGTCGCCGTCGAGGCGCAGCACCAGAAGGTGGTGTTCTACCGCTCGGACGACCTGAAATCCTGGGACTTCCTGAGCGACTTCGGCCCGGCCAACGCGGACCAGGGCGAATGGGAGTGCCCGGACCTGTTTCCCCTGGCGGTGGACGGGGACCCGGAGAACGTCAGATGGGTACTGATCGTGAACGTCAACCCCGGTGCCGTCGCCGGAGGTTCCGGCGGCCAGTACTTTGTAGGGACGTTCGACGGCGTCCGCTTCGCTCCGGACGCCGGTTCAGTTGTGGCGCCTGCAGGGGTCAGTGCCGGCGGTGAGCCCGCCGCAGTCGCTGGAGCCCTGCAGCACTGCCTGTGGCTGGACTGGGGCCGTGATTGCTACGCCTCCGTGTCCTTCAGCAATGCCCCCGACGGCCGGCGCATCATCATCGGCTGGATGAACAACTGGGACTACGCCAATGAACTGCCCACCGCGCCTTGGCGGTCCTCGATGACCCTCGCCCGCGAACTGCGGCTCACGGCAGTGGACTGCTCCGCGCGTCTGGTCCAGAAGCCGGTGCTTGCCCAGCCCTCCGGAGGAGAGAACGTGCCTGCTGCTGCGGAGCAGATGAACGCAGGCACCCTTGAGCTGCGGAATTCAGCTTTCCGGTTGCCGGATGCGGTACCCGGCAGCGCCCAGGTCATCGAGGCGGAGATCCTGGCCGGGAGCGCCGACCACGTGGCCTTCCGGCTCCTTGGTAACGATGAAGGAACCGCGGGGACTGTCCTGAGCTACAACACCGCCACTGCCCAACTCGTCCTGGACCGCACGCGGTCAGGCGACACCGGATTCCACAAGAAGTTTTCCTCGGTGGAGTCAGCCCCGCTGGCACTGGAAGACGGCGTGCTCAAGCTGCAGATCGTCGTCGACCACTGCTCGGTGGAGGTCTTCGCGCAGGGCGGCAAGGTGGTCCTCACGGACCTCGTCTTCCCCGGGGCCGGAAACCAGGAGAACTGGCTGTCGGCCGCGGGAGGCCCAGCAACAATCCTGAAACTCGCCGTCTCAACACTCAAATAACCGCAACTCGACCGGGAAGAACCCATGCCAAGCAACAACTACTACGACGTGACGACGTGGCCCGTGGGCAATCCGTCCAAGGACGTCGGCGAAGTGATCAACAGCATCATTGCCGACATCAAGGAACGGCAGAACGCCAATGATGTGAACAATGGCGGAAAGCCGGGCGCGGTGATCTACCTTCCGCCGGGGGACTACCACCTCCGCACGCAGGTGGTGATCGACGTCAGCTTCCTTCGCATCGAGGGCTCAGGACACGGGTTTACGTCGTCGAGCATCCGGTTCAACGTTCCCGAGGACGAATGGCCGGACCTGCATGAGCTGTGGCCCGGCGGGAGCCGGATTATCGTTGACCTTCCGGCCTCCGGCGACGGGGAGGAATCCAAGGGCGCCGCCTTCTACATTGAACGAAGCGGGAGCCCGCGGATCAGCTCGGTGGAGTTCTCCAACTTCTGCATCGACGGGCTGCACTTCACCCCGGACGGCTCGGGGCTGCCTGCCGAGAACACCTACGTCAACGGCAAGACCGGCATCTATGTCGCCAGCGCCAACGACTCCTTCCGCGTCAATGGCATGGGCTTTGTTTACCTCGAAAATGCCCTCACCATCCACAACGCGGACGCGCTTTCGATTCACGACAACTTCATCGCCGAATGCGGAAGCTGCATCGAGTTGCGGGGGTGGGGACAGGCATCCAAGATCACCGACAACCTGATCGGAGCAGGGCCCAAAGGCCACTCGATCTACGCCGAGAACCATGGCGGGCTCCTGGTCACGGCCAACAACGTCTTTCCCCGTGGTGCAAGCAGCGTCCATTTCAACGGCGTCACGCGTTCAAGCGTCACCAGTAACCGTTTGCATTCCTTCTACCCCGGGATGCTGGTTCTCGAGGGCAACAGTTCGGAAAACCTTGTGGCAACGAACCACTTCCTGCGGGACCACGAGCCCTGGACGCCCTTCGTGGGAGTGGACAACGGACTGGACGACCTCCACGGATTGCTCTCCGTGAGCGGCAGCAACAACTCCGTCATCGGCAACCACTTCTCTGATGTCATCGACTCGCAGGGCATCCGGCCGGCCGGCGCGACGCCCGTCATCATTCGGCTAAGGGCGGGAGCGGGCAACTTCGTCTCCAACAACCATGTGGTGGCGATGGACGTCCACGCCAAATCGAGCGAATCGTGCTTCTCCGCCCAGGTGGACGCCCTGTTGACCACTGAAGCCTCGGATGTCCTCCGCGTTACGGCCGTGATGGTCGATGCCGGGTCAGTACGGAACACGATCCTGGATTCAGGAAGCGACGCACAGGTTGCCGCAGACAGGGCTGTTAATGCTGTCAGGGCCACACCCACGGTGGGTTCCTAGGCTGCACATGCACTTGCCGTAGAAGGGCGGCCGGTGTATCCGATCGCCCTTCTGCGCGCTGACTGCTATTTCTTGTTCAGCATGTTCCAGAGAATCAAGTCATGTGCGTGCTTGGCTTTAGCCGCCCTTCCCGGCAGGCCCAATCACCTCCCCGCATGACTCGACCTGCCTTCTATCCGCTCCGGGCCAGCAACTGCCGGCAGGACGCCAGAAGGACATCCACGGCGCGTTCCATCGCGCCGCCGTCGAACGTCATGGCCGGGTGGTGGAGTCCGGGTTGGACGTTGGCCCCGACGGCCAGCATGGCCGCCTGAAGCGCAGGGTTCCGCCGGGTGTAGAAGTGGAAGTCGTCCGAGCCGGACGTGACGATCCTGGGACGCAGGTGCTCCCTGCCTAATGTCGCCGTGACCGACGAAGCCAGGACGTCCTCGGCCTTTTGCCCTATCACTGCAGCAGGCACCTCATCCCGGAAGTCGAGGCGGATCTCCGCCCCGCTGTTCGCCGCCACCGATCGGCACACCTCCACCAGCCCCGTCCGCAGCGTGGCCATGGCTTCGTTGGTTTGGGCGCGCAGGTCTACCCCGAAGCATCCGCTGCCGGGGATGACGTTGAGGTTGCTTCCGCCGGCGTGCAGCATCGTCATTTTCCCGGAACTCGGGATTTGCGGATCGACCTTGATGCGCTGCAGCCCTGCCGAGATTTCAAGCGCAAGTTCGACGGCGTTCGCCCCGAGGTGGGGCCGTGCCCCGTGGTGGTCCTCACCTGTGATGGTGCCGCTGGCGAAGAGGCAGGCCCCGTGGGAGATAGCGGGTGCCATGCAGGGAGCGGGGAGTTCCTGCTGCGGGCGCAGGTGCACGCCAAAGAGATACTCAAGCCCGTCCGCGACACCAAGTGACGCCACCAGTTCCGCCCCGTTGCCCGCCTCCTCCGCGGGTTGGAAGATGGCACGGACGGCTCCGTTGACCGGCTCCGGCTGCTCCGCAAGTTCGAGCATGACGGAAGCGACTATCGCCATGTTGGCATCATGGCCGCACGAATGCACGGCAATCCGTTTCCCGTCCACCTCCTGCACCAGGGCATCCATGTCAGCCCTGAGCCCTATCCTGGGAATTCCCTTCCCGGCATCCACGGTGAAACCGGGAAAGTCAGAAAATTTCCGTGGTTCGAGGCCCGCTTCCGCGAGCAGGCCGGCAAGGTACGCGGAGGTGGCAAACTCCTCCATGCTCGGTTCCGGGTGATCGTGCAGGTGGTTCCAAATGTCATGAAGACGTTGGCGCGCTGCCTCATTGATCACGCAGTGACCCCGCACTCACTGACAGTTAGATCGGCCAGGACATCGAGGTCCACGTCTACCCCCAGCCCCGGGCCCTCGCCGATCTGCACTTCAGGCAGGACGTAGGGAAGGTTTCCGGGTTCCCGGGCGAACTTCACCGGTCCGGAGAGCTCGGTGGACACAATGTTTGGATGGGACAGGGCCAAGTGGAATCCGGCGGCCGAGGCGATGCTGGTTTCCAGCATGGAACCGATCTGGACCTTGAGGCCGCCGAGTTCGGCTTGGGTGGCCAGGCGGTTGCAGGGTGTGATTCCGCCGCTCTTCATGAGCTTGAGGTTGACCATGTCCACCGAACGGTCCCGGACAAACCGGACCAGGTCGGCGGCGTCCACCACTGATTCGTCGGCCATGAGGCGGGCGCCGGTGGCCTGGCGCAGCAGCTTGAAACCGTCGATATCGTCCGCGTGGAGCGGCTGTTCCACCCAGTCGATTCTGTAGGGTTCCAAGGCTGCAATCATCTCTCTTGCCGTTGCGGGATCGGCCCACCCCTGGTTTGCGTCCACCCGGATGGCGAGGTCCGTACCGATTGCTGCGCGGACAGCCCGGACGCGTTCAATATCCAGGCCGTCGCCGCCGCCGAGCTTCATCTTGAGGTGGCGGTAACCCTGGCTCCGCGCCTGGACTGCCTGTTCAGCCAGGATCTCCGGGGCAAGAATGCTCATGACGCGGGCGATGGTGGGCTGCTCGGGCCGGCGCCCGCCGAGCAGGCCGTAGATGGGGCGGTTGGCCGCCTTTCCGGCCAGGTCCCAGCAGGCAATGTCGACGGCGGCCTTCGCGGCTCCGCAGCCTTTCAGCGCCTTGTTGAGGTGCTGGTGGACGGCTGTGGTGTCGCGGGGGTCAAGCCCCAGCACTGCGGGAATCAGTTCCGTCCGCAGTGCCTCAACCGTCCCGGTGGGCGTCTCTCCGGTGATGTGCCCGTCCGGGACGCTTTCGCCGTACCCGGTCAGGCCGTCGTCGGTCTCCAGGGTGAGGATGACGCTCGGCATGGAGGCGTAGCTGTCGTAGGAAACCACGAACGGTTCCAGCAGCGGGAGGTCGATAAGGGTGATGGTGGCGCGGGAGATCTTCAATGCTTGGCTCACAGTTCAAGGAGGGGGACGGTTCGGCGGTGACAGGTGAAGCTGGACTACATCACGCTTTCCAGGAAGGAGATGGTCCGGGGATTTTGCGGATTGTCCAGCACCTCTTCCGGCGTGCCGGACTCCACCACCACGCCGCCGTCCATGAACACCACGCTGTCACCGGCCCCGCGGGCGAATCCGATCTCGTGGGTCACAACGATCATGGTCATCCCCTCCGCAGCCAGGGTGCGCATGACATCCAGGACATCTCCCACCAGTTCCGGGTCAAGGGCGCTGGTTGGCTCGTCGAACAGGAGCAGCTGCGGATCCATGGCAAGTGCGCGGGCGATGGCGACGCGCTGCTGCTGCCCGCCCGAGAGCTGTGCCGGGTAGGCCTTGGCCAGGTGGGCCAGGCCCACCCGGTCCAGCAGTTCCATCCCGCGCTTGACTGCCGCTGCCTTGGGGATCCTTTTTACGCCGACCGGCGCGGCCCAGATGTTCTCCAGTGCGGTCATGTGCGGAAAGAGGTTGAAGCGCTGGAACACCATTCCGATGCCGCGGCGCTGTTTTGCCACCTCGCGGGGGCTCATCTCGAAGATCCTGTCCTGGCGTTGCGCGTAACCGATCAGGTCGCCCGCAACGGAGATCCGCCCGCCGTCGATCCTTTCCAGGTGGTTGATGCACCGGAGGAAGGTGGACTTGCCGGAACCGGAGGGGCCCAGCAGGCACATGACCTCGCCGCTGTTGACTCTCAGGGAGATGCCTTTGAGGACCTCGACGCCGCCGTAGTGCTTCCGTACGTTGCTGGCCACCAGGAGCGGCTGCGCTGTCGGGCCGTGGCCAGAAGGCCTTGGGGAGGCCAATGCCTGGGTCATGACTGGTGTCCTTTCGATGCTTTCGGGGCCGAACCGGGGGACGTTGCGGTACCGGGGGCCCGCTGTTTGCCGAGTATTGCCCTGATCCTGGCCAGGGGAGTGGGAGCCTGCTGCCGGGCGTTGCCCCTGCCGTAGTGGCGCTCCAGGTAGTACTGGGGCACGGACAGGACGGAAGTGAGGAAGAGGTACCAGCAGCTGACAACGATGAGGAGTTCCACTTGGCGCAGGTTCTGGGAAGAGATCTGCGTGGCCACGGTGTAGAGCTCAAGCACCGCGATGACGGAGAGCAGGGACGTGTTCTTCAGCATCGAGATCGTCTCATTGCCCATTGGCGGGATGATGACCCGCATGGCCTGGGGCAGGACAACCCTGAAGAGGGTGAAAGCGGGGGACATTCCCAGGGAAGAGGCGGCTTCGTGCTGACCGGCGTCGACGGACAGCATCCCGCCGCGGATGATTTCCGCTGAATAGGCGGCCTGGTTCAGGGTCAGGGCCAACAGCCCGGCGGTGAAGGCCGGGACCAGGGTGTTCGTATCCACGGAGAAGACGGTGAAGTCCGTGAAGGGAATGCCCAGCGATATCTGTGAATAGAGCAGGCCCAGGTAGCCCCAAAAGACCACCTGGATCAGCAGTGGGGTGCCCCGGAAGATCCAGACGTAGAACCAGGCGAAGGCGTTCATGACGGGGTTCCGGGAAAGCCGCATCACTGCGAGGAAAACGCCCAGGACCGTGGACACCACCATGGAGACGACGGTGAGGACGATCGTCAGGCCGATGCCCCCGAGGACCCGGGGGTGGAACAGATACGCCGCGATGGTGGCATGGTCGATGTTCGGGTTGGTCCACAGCGACGACGCCAGCGCGGCGGCGCCCAGGGCAAGGAGGGCGGCTCCCACCCAGCGCCAGGGGTGCCGGAGGGGGACGGCTACGACGTCGTCCTGGCCGCCTCCACGGGCAGGCCCGGTTCCGGGGGCAGCAGGCTGCTGGCGGGGGGTTGCGACGGCGGGGGTCATGGCTTACCGCCCAGGTTCAGTCCTGCCTCCTTGACGGTGTAGTCCGAGAGGTTGTATTTGGCCAGGATCTCCCCGTAGGTGCCGTCGGCGACGAGCGACTGGAGCGCGGCCAGCAATGCCTTCGAAAGCTCCGCGTCCTGCTTGAGCACACCAATGCCGGTATACACGGGGTTGTATCCGGCCGGGTTGGCAGGGTCTTTGACCAGATCGAAGATCTTCCCGCCACCGGCGGTGCTGGCGGCATAGGCCGCTACCGCCGAGTCGACGACGTCGGCTGCGGCTTTGCCGGAACGGACGGCTGTCTGGACGTCCGTCTCCAGCGGGAGCTCGGAGATCCTGACAGGTTTCGATCCCTTGTCCAGGCACTGCTGGTCGTACGTGCGCAGGATTTCGGCCTGGACGGTGGCCTTCTGCACGGCGACATCTTTGTCGCACAGGTCAAGGACGGTGGTGATGTTTCCCGGGTTTCCTTCCGGGACCAGGATGGAGAATCCTGCGTGCAGGTAGTCCACGAAATCCAGGGTTTCCTGGCGCTCGGGCGTATCGTTCATCCCCGACATGATGATGTCGTTCTTGCCCGACTGCAGTGAGGGAATGATGCTGTCGAACGCCTGGGTCTGGAGTTCCAACCGCACACCGAGCTTGGCTCCGAGGGCCTGGGCGAGGTCGTAGTCCAGGCCTGTGAGCTGCTGGTTCTCGTCGAACATCTCCATCGGCGGGTAGGGGATGTCGGAGGCGACGTTGATGACGCCCGCGCTCTTGAAGCGTTCGGGCAGGGCAGCGGCGGCGGCTGGGTCCGCGGCGCCTGCCGAAAAAGTGCTGGAATTGCTGGCAGGTGTTGAGCCTGCCGAGCAAGCGGCCAGGCCTGTCGCCAGTGCGAGGCCGGCGGCCAGGGCGGCCGCCCGGACCGTTACTTCACGGGATGTGATGCTCATGTGTACTCCTCTTGGGTGGGGTTAGGCCTGGTCAGGGGCGGTCAGCTTGTACCAGCCGCCGCGGGTGACGCCTGATGCTTGGCGTCCCGAGGCGAAGGCAGGCTCGAGGATCTCCCGCACGAGCACACGCCACCGGGCAGCGGCGTCGGGGTTCGAGCCGCGGAGTGCCACGATGTCCCGCGGTGCGCGGCACCACAGCGTTCCGCCCGATTCCAGGAGGACAGGCAGCGAATCGGGGCCGTATTCGAGGACGCCAGCCAAGTGGTCAGGTGGAAGTTCGATCTCCGCGTGGATTCCGCGGCCGGCATCCATGCTCCGCTGGGAGGCCAGCGGCCAGACCGCCACGAGCCGGTCGCTTTCGTCGTTGGCGTTGATCTCGTCCTGCATCTGGCCATAGAAGTTGCGGGCATACTCTGATGCGTACGCTCCCAGCTTGGTGAGGTTAAAACGGGCATTGCGGCTGACCAGCGGGTCAAAGGTCCAGGTCATGGTGTCGATGCCCCGGGCCAGTGACCATGCCCGCTGGTGTTGCTTGAGGGCGAAACCGACGCCCTTGTCGCCGGTGCCGGGAAGCACGCCGGCAATCAATGAGTAGGTGGATCGCCCTCCAGGGGAGACGATGCCCACCGCTGCTCCGCACAGTTGCCCGGCCTGGTTGTAGGCGGCGGACACGTTGCAGCCCGAATGGGAAATGCTGCGCAGAAGGTCGAAGGGGATGGGTGCTCCGTGCGGCGACATGCCCCAGATGGCAATAAGCAGTGCTTCCACGTCCCGGAGCCGGTCGCGGTCGTGTTCGTCCACCACCAGCACACCGGCCCTGGACGCTGCTGCGGTTGCTGATTCTGCGGCCTGGAGAGCGGCCGGGCCGGCATCAAGAGTAAGTGACATGCGTCAACTATCTGCTGTGCCAGCATGCGACGGCTTCAGTGCAGGCAACGAAGGTTATCCAACTTTCTTGTGCTCCGGCACTAGAGATGGGAAGCTCAGCGTTATGACCGAGGCCGCCCGTCCCAATGACAGCATCCACCTGCCCCGACTGCTGAAGATGCTCGAAGACACCGGACTGGTCCTGGGTTCAACGGCGGTGCCGCCCAAAGTGTCCTTGATGAGTCCGTCGCTCTATGACCCCTTCGTGCCGCTTGAAGGGCTGCGCGGGGGCATTTTGCTCGGGATCGGGTTGCACCCCGCAGATCCGGGCACTGCAAGCGTGATCCGGAACGCGGCGGAAGCCGGATTTGCCGCGGTGGTGGTCAAGAAGCTCCACCAGGACATCGAACACCTCGCAGCGGTGGCGGACGAGGCCGGCACCGCCCTCCTGGTGGTGGACGACGACGTGAGGTGGCGCCATCTCAACGCACTCCTGGATTCAGCCCTCAACGCCTCGGCAGATGCCGGCAGCACAATCTCACCCCTGGGAGTGGGTGATCTCTTTGCGTTGGCAAACGCCATTGCAGCGATGGTCGGCGGGGCCACGACCATCGAGAACCTGCAGGAGCAGGTGCTGGCGTACTCCACGCTGGAGGACCAGCCGATTGATGAGGACCGGCGAAGGGGAATCCTGGGCCGGCAGGTTCCATACCTGCCTGAGAACGCCAGCCAGTACGCAGCGGTGTTTCGGGCCTCGGGGGCAGTCCGGATCGAGGGTGTCCGGCCTGCCATGGACAGGTTGGCGATTGCGGTCCGGGCAGGGAAGGAGCCCCTGGGATCGATCTGGGTTGTCGATGTGCACGGCGACTTGGACAGTGACGCCGAACAGGCACTGGAACGTGCCGCGGACATCGCGGCGCTCCATATGCTTCGCGCCCGCAATAGCCATGATCTTGCGCGCCAGCAGCGGGCGGAGCTGCTGCGCAGGCTCCTCGACGGAGGGGACGACGCCGTCCTGGCTGCAGAACAGCTGGGGCTGCGGCACTCCGGTCCTTTCGCCGTCGTCGCCTTGCAGCCGGAGGCCGGGCAGGCAGCCGAGACAACGCTGGTCCGGATTGTGGATTTGGTGACCACGCAATGTGAAGCCCATGGCCGGGGCGCGCAGTGCGTTCAGGTGGGGCCCACGATCTACGCAATATTCCCGGCCGCGGCTCCGTCTTCCCTTGGCCCAATCGCTGCCCTTGCCCGCAGGCTCATCGATCGTGCCCGGGCATCGCTGGGAGTTGAGCTGCGGGCGGCGGCGGGTCCCGCCGTCGGCGCCGTCTCGGAGATCAGCCGTTCACGGCATGACGCTGACCTTGTCCTGCTGATGCTTGCCTCGGACGGCTCCTCCGGCACGTACGCCAGCGCAGCGGAGGTCCGCAGCCGCCTCACGCTCCTGGAACTGGCCGCGGCGTTCCGTGCGTCACCGCACCTTCTCTCCGCTGCCGCACGGAGGATCCAAGAGTACGACGCTGATTTCGGCACCGGATATGCGCTGACGCTGCGAACCTACCTTGACTGCTCCCGGGATTCGGCAAGGACGGCGGCGGCGTTGTCCCTGCACCAGAACACGCTCCGGTACCGGCTCAAGCGCCTGGGCGAGCTCTTCGACGTGGATCTGGACCAGCCCGAGGACACGCTGGTGCTATGGCTTAGCCTGCACGTGCTCGAGCTGAACTAACTGGGCAAGCCAGCCCTGCGTTGGTTCAGCCGGCGTAGGGGTCCGCGATGCCGATGTATTGAGTGGTGGTGTACTCGGCTATGCCCTCTGACCCGCCTTCGCGGCCAAGCCCTGATTGCTTCACTCCGCCGAATGGGGCCGCCGCGTTGGAGATGACACCGGCGTTGAACCCGACCATGCCGAACTCGATCTGCTCCGCCACCCGCAGCAGCCGATTGAAGTCGCGGCTGTAGAGGTAGGACGCGAGGCCGTATTCGCTGGCGTTGGCGAGTCGGATGGCGTCCTCCTCTGTGCTGAAAGTGGTGACGGGGGCGACGGGCCCGAAAATTTCCTGGCCGAGAATCGCGGCGTCGTTTGGCACCCCGGCGAGGACGGTGGGCTGGTAAAAGTAGCCGGGTCCGTCCGCGGGTGCGCCGCCGGTGACGGCTACTGCCCCGGCGTCGACGGCGGCGGCCACCAGGGCGTGGACGTTCTCGCGGGCCCCGGCGTCGATGAGCGGGCCGACTTGGGTGGTGGGGTCTGTGCCGCGGCCGGTGGCCAGCGCGCCCATGGCGGCTGCGAACTTGGCCGTGAATTCCTGGGCGACGGATTCGTGGACGAGGAAGCGGTTGGCGGCGGTGCAGGCTTCGCCCATGTTCCGCATTTTGGCGGCCATGGCCCCTTCAACGGCGGCATCGAGGTCGGCGTCCTCGAACACGATGAAGGGGGCGTTGCCGCCGAGTTCCATGGAGGTGCGGAGAACGTTGTGGGCGGCGTCGGCCATGAGGCGTTTGCCTACCTGCGTGGAGCCGGTGAAGGAGACCTTCCGCAGGCGTGAGTCCTTCAGCAGCGGCCCCGAAATACCAGAGGCGGATGAGGAAGAGACGACATTGAGGACGCCGGCCGGCAGGCCGGCGTCGAGCATGGTCTGTGCGAAGTACTGGGCAGTGAGCGGGGTGAGTTTGGCTGGTTTGAGGACCATGGTGCACCCTGCCGCGACGGCGGGGGCGACCTTGCGGGTGGCCATGGCGAGCGGGAAGTTCCAGGGGGTGATGAGCAGGCAGGGACCGACGGGTTTGTGCTGGACCAGGATCTTGTTCTTGCCCTCGGGGGTGGTGAGGTAGCGGCCGTAGTCGCGGACGGTTTCCTCGGAGAACCAGCGCAGGAACTCGGCGCCGTAAGTGACTTCGCCGCGGGCTTCGGCCAGCGGCTTGCCCATTTCCAGGGTCATCAGCAGGGCGAAGTCCTCGGCCCGTTCGGTCACCAGGTCGAAGGCGCGGCGGAGGATCTCCGCGCGTTCCCGGGGTGCGGTCCGTGCCCAGGACGACTGAGCGGCGTCGGCGGCGTCCAGCGCGGCCACCGCGTCGTCGCTGGTGGCCGAGGCGAGGGTGGCGAGCACCTCCCCGGTGGCGGGATCGTGCACGTCAAATGTGCCGCCGTCGGACGCGTCCCGCCATTGCCCCCCGATCAGCAGGCCGGTGGGGACGGCAGCGAGGAGGGAGGCCTCACGCTCGGAGAAAATAGCAGAAGGCACTACGGGGGAAATGGTCATTCGAAGGTCTCCTTTGAAGAAACAATTTCAAGGGCAGGAAGTTGACGCGGTGACGGCGGCGGGGTGCTCCCGCCGCCGTCACTTGTCTGTCAGTGGTGCTTAGGCCTCACGCTTGAGGATGCGGCTGAGATCGCGCTGCGTCAGCGCTCGGGTGCCCTCAAACTGGGGGTCTTTCCTCAGCTCCACCACCAGGCCGTAACCGAGGAGCGCCACGATCACGGTGAACGGCAGGGCCGACAGCATGGCCGCCTGCTGGAGCGCGCCCAGGCCTCCTACGATCAGGAGAACGACGGCGCACAGGCCGGTGAGGAGACCCCAAGTGGTCAGTACTGGCTTGGTGGGCTTGAGGGTTCCGCGGGAGGACATCATGCTGAGGACGAAGGTGTTTGCGTCAGCGCCGGAGACGAAGTACATCACCACCAGGAAGATGGCCACCACCGATGTGATGCCGGACAGCGGGAGCTCGGCGAGGGTGGCGAAGAACGCTGAGTTGACGTCCTCCAGCGCCGCGGCACCGATGAGGCCGCCGTTATCCATGTCGAACTTGATTGCCGAGCCGCCGAAGATGGTGAACCAGGCGAAGAACACGACGCTCGGAACAATCATGACGCCTGCGATGAACTGGCGCACCGTGCGTCCCCGGGAGATCTTGGCTAGGAACACCCCAACGAAGGCGCCCCAGCTCAGCCACCAGGCCATCATGAAGTAGGTCCACCACTGCATCCACTGGACGTCTTCAGGGGTGCTCGGCGTCAGAAGGCTCACGGCGAAGAAGCCGCTGAGGTATTCGCCGAGGGAGCGGAAGAACAGGTTGGAGATGAAGTTGGTGGGGCCGGTGAACAGCACGAAGAGGGCCAGGCCGGCAGAGAGGACCATTGTGCCCTGGCTGAGGTACTTGATACCGCGATGCACGCCGGAGAGCGCGGAAAGCGTAAATATCACCGTGATGACGGCGATGATCAGGATCTGGCCCACAAGGCTGGAGGGGATACCGAACACCCGGTCCACTCCCTCGCCGATCTGCGAGGCACCGAGCCCCAGGGACGTTGTGGTTCCGAAGAGGGTGGCGATGATGGCGAAGATGTCGATCATCTTGCCGAACCAGCCGTCCACCAGTTTGCCGAAGACTGGCCGCAGCATCGGCGAGACAAGGCCCGCGTTGTTCCGGCGGTGGGTGGAGTAGGCGATGGCGAGGCCGAAGACGCCAAACACGGCCCAGGCGTGTGGGCCCCAGTCGAAGTAGGAGAACTGCATGGCCCGGACCGCGGCTTCCATGGTGCCGGCCTCGGCCAGACCGTGCGGAGGTGAGGCAAAGTGCGAGATGGGCTCCGCGACGCCATAGCTGATCAGGCCGATACCCATGACTGCAGAGAGGATCATCGCAAGCCAGGACCAGGTGCTGAAGTCGGGTTTTGCGTCGTCGGCACCGAGGCGGATGGTTCCGAACCTGCTGATGCCTATGTAGATGAGGAGACCGATGCAGCCGAGGGTCACAAGCAGGTAGCTCCAACCGACGCTCTCGGCGACCCAGTTCATGGCCGCGGTCATTACGGCGCTCAGGTTCTCCGGGGCCAGTGATGCCCACGCAGTGAACGCACCGATCAGGCCAACGGATGTCCAGAAGACTGCCCCGGGCCTGTGCCGGAGGCGGTCGGCTTTGGCCATCGCGGTTTCGGTTGCCTGCTCAATGGCAGCGGGAGAGTGCGATGCCTTGCTGTTCTCGCCCATGCCGGGAGATGTTTCATCCATCAGGTCCTCGGCAATTTTGATGTGGGTCATGAGTGCTCCAGGTTGCAGTGGACTGCATAGGTTTGGGTTGGGGAGGCCTCCAAGTGGAGGAAGTTGGCGCCCGGACCAGTCCGTGGGGCCGGCAGATCCGGGCAGCCGCTCGATGCTGCGTTCAGAGTTCCTCGAGGCGTGCGCCGTCAAAGAAATGTCCTGCCTTGTAGATCATGGGGTCCACGTCGGCGACCTCGGCGTGCCGTACCCGGCCCACGAAGATTGTGTGGGTCTTCGCCTGGAAGCGTTCCTTGATCTCGGCCTCGAGGGATGCGGCCGAGCCGTCGATCAGCGGCACACCGTGAGGGCCTGCGTGCCAGTCCAGGTTGGCAAATTTGTCCGGAGTCTTTGACGCAAACGTGCGTACAGTGTCGTGCTGTTCGTTGCTGAGGATATTGATCCCGAAGTGTTCCGACTGGAACAGGGCCGGGTAGGTGGACGATGTCTTCTGGACACAGACGAGAACAAGCGGCGGGTCCAGCGAAATCGAAGCATAGGAGTTGGCCGCAAGGCCGCGGGGTTTGCCGTCTACGTCGACGGTGGTCACCACGGTGACACCAGTAATGAACTGCCGGTTGAAACCCTTCATGACTTCCAGCGGAAGGTTGCCGGTCAATTCATCCACCACCACATTCGCCGTTTCGTCCTCGAATGCCGAGTGGAGGGACGGAACGCCCAGATCGGCCAGGAGTTCGGCCGCGTCCCAGGTGACCCGTTCGTAAGCGATGCGGCCATCGCGCAGCGTGAGGGCGTTTGATCCGCGGGTCTCCACCACGCGTCCTGTGGGCGGAACTCCACCAAGCGGGTGCGTGAATGTGCCGGTGGTTGTCCAAAAGATTGCTACATCGTCGCCGTCTGCGATGACCTTGTCGATGCGTGTGGTGAGGTCCGGGAATGCCGCCCGGATTTCAAGGATTTCCTGCTGGAGCTCCTTCAGGCCTGTGATCTTTTTCGTGCCGGCGCTCTCACGCTGGTAGTCGGCGGTGACGATCGCGTCGAAAGCACCGACGTCACCCTCGTCCCAGGCTGCGGTCCAAGCTGCGGTCAAGGTGTGGTTGATTGTCTGTTGCATGCCACAACCGTAAATCCAAGTGTGATCTACGTCAACACCTCTTTATAGAATTGGCTTGCTAGCGCGGAATTAGGAAAACTTGTTGACGTTCACCTTGTATGCAACGTAGGTTTGATGCATGCAAGAGACTCTTCAGGCAAAAACCCAAGAACAGGCGAACGGGAATCAAGGAAGCCTTCTGGATAAGCTGCGCAAGCTCGTCCTCAGTGGCGAATACCCTCCCGGCGCTCCTCTTCCCGAGCTGTTCCTGGCTGAAGAGTTCGACGTGAGCAGGACGCCCGTCAGGGAGGCGCTCAAGCAGTTGGAAAATGAGGGCCTGGTTGAGATACGGCCGAAGGTTGGCACGTTTGTCCGGATACCCACCCGCCGCGAAATTGTCGAGCTGTTTCAGCTGAAGGAAAGCCTTGAGGGCCTGGCAGCGAGCCTGCTGGCCCGGCGTGGTCCGGTGCCGGAACTGGAACGGCTAAAACGCAACATCGAGGCGTCAGAGGGCGCCGAACGCCGCGGCGACAGCGCCAAGTATGCCGAACTGGTCCACGAGTTCCACTGGACCATCGTGAACGGATCCGATAATTCAAAGCTTCGTGAACACTACGGGCGCCTCATGAACCAGCTTGCCTACCACCGGATCGTCCTGGAAACCGTTGAGCGTCCTGCCCGGATGCGGGCCTCCATCCGTGAGCATCAGTCGGTCCTCGAAGCGATCCTGGACAAGGATCCCACCGGCGCCGAACTTGCGATGCGCGGCCACGTTAATGCCTCAAGCCTTGCCGCGGCACGTATCGAAGCTCCCGAAGTGGCCGGAAACTGAAATTTTTGCTGGTTCCATCCGTCGTGAACGGGTGGCCAGCCCGGCATCGCCGCCATACCAGCGAACCGCCCTTAGCGGCGGAGAAACCGAAAGGATGTGCACAGTGTGCTCCCTGACTGCAATTGGCTTCCGACGGAAGGGCCTGAACTGTGTCTGATACAGCCCTGACTTCCCTTACCGCCGGCGGAACGGATCTTGACCAGGCGCACCTCATGGAAGAGCTCGCCCGGCAAGTCGGTGTCCGGAAGATTACCGTTCTCACGGAGGAACTGCTCCGCGACGGCCAGGGGTCCCTGCCCACCAGCGTGACCCGGGCCGCCGCAGCAGCCATTGTACGGAACCCCTGGGCAGGTTCCCCGGTCTCGAATGATCTCGCACCCGAGACAGAACGGATTGCTCCGGTGCTCGCGAAGGTCCTCACCGACCGCCTCACCTCAGCACTGGGCGGTGCCGTCGAAATTGAGGCGTTCGGAAAGTCGGCCGTTGTTGGGCTGAACGGTGAGGTTGAGCATGCCGCGGCCCTGATCCACACACCGTTCTTCGGCAATCTTGTCCGCGAGTTCCTCGAAGGCACGTCCATCCTGTCCTTCTCGGACGACCGCGCGGAACCAGGAACTTCCATCGCCGTGCCCATGTGGCACAAAGAGGCCGCGTCCACCCGCAGCCACTACCAAACCCTGACGCTGAGCCTGAGCGATGCGCCCCACCCGGATGAAATCGTCGTGATCGCCGCTGCGTCCACGGGGTCGCGTCCGCATCCCCGCATTGGCGACCGAACAACCGACCGCCCCGTAACCGCTGAAATACTGGAGGGAATCCTGCCGTGAATATCCGCAAGATCGTTACTTTGTCCGAAGAAATCCTGACCGAGGGCGGGCGTCCAGTTACGCCAGGTGCCCGCGTCGCCGTCGCCATCGCCGTCGTGGAAAACCCGTGGGCTGGCCAAGGCTTTGTCGAGGACCTCAGCCAAGGGATCGATGCAACAGCTTCAGACCTCGGCGCCCTCCTCACTCCAAAGGTCATCGAGGCGCTCGGCGCCCCCGTCGAGGCCTACGGCAAGGCAGCCATTGTGGGCATCGAAGGGGAAGTGGAGCACGGCTCGGCCCTGATCCACACGCTGAAATTCGGCGACCACTACCGCAAGGCCGCTTCCGCAACCACCCTGCTGCCCGCCGTCGAGAAACGCGCGCCCGCCGGTACGGTGTTCGACATCCCGATGAAGCACATCACGGACGCGACCATCCGCTCCCACCACCAGACCGTCGAGGTAAGGATCGCCGACGCTCCCCACCCCGGTGAAATCCTCATTGCCCTCGCGGCCTCCGCCCAGGGCCGGCCCCAGCAGCGCCTGGCGCCCCTCTCCACAGAGCAATGACCGGAACCCAGGAAACGCCTGTTGCCCTCCTGCACGGGGTGGGCCTCGATGCCACCATGTGGGCACCCGTCCAGGATGCCCTCGGGCGTGAGTCCATAGCCATCGACCTCCCCGGGCACGGGCAGCAGCCCCCGCTGTCGGAACCGGTCACGCTTCAGGAAATGGCCGACGACGTGCTGACGCGCCTCCCCGAACGATCCCACCTCGTGGGCTTCTCACTGGGTGCGCTGGTTGCGCAGTACATCGCGAGGTTCCATCCCGGCCGGGTCAAGACCCTCACCTGTGTGAGCTCGGTGTGCCAACGCACCGAAGCCGAGCGCAGTGCGGTCAGCGCCCGGCTGGCCTCTGCCGAAGCGGACTTCCCGGCAACGGTTGAGGCTTCGATCAACCGCTGGTACTCAGGTACGGCTGTCCCGCAAAGCGTGGTGGACGCGACCCGCCGGACGCTCGAGGCAAATGACGTGCAGTCCTTTGTCCACGCCTACCGCGTCTTCGCCTTAGGAGACGGGATGATCGGCAACGAGCTCAGCCGCATCGAGATACCGGTGCTGGCCATCACCGGCGAGCACGACCCGGGGTCGACGCCGGAGATGACCAGGCGGCTTGCCGCAGCAATCCCCGGTGCGAGGGCCGTCGTCGTCCCGGGTGCCCGGCACATGCTCCCCGTCCAGGACGCTGATGTCCTGGCCCGGGCCATCAACGAGTTCATAAAAGATTCCGAAGGAGAACGCGCATGACTGTTCGACTCGACCACTTCATCGGGGGTGCCTGGTCTGCTCCCGTCGGCGGGGAATACTTCCCCAGCACCAACCCCGCAACCCTGGATGTGCTCTACGAAGCGGCCCGGGGAAGCGAAGAGGACGTGCGACGGGCCGTGGCGGCGGCGAAGACCGCGTTCCAGTCGCCGCTGTGGCACGACCTCTCGGCAACGAAGCGCGGCCACCTTCTGCGCCGCCTCGGGGACCTCATTGGCGAGCACGCCGAGGAGCTCGCCGAGCTTGAAACCCTGGACAACGGCAAGCTGCTGCGCGAGATGCGCGGCCAGCTCGCCAGCCTGCCCGAGTACCTGTATTACTACGCCGGGCTCGCAGACAAGGTCCAGGGCAGCCAGATCCCCACCAATTCGCTTACGATGCTCAACTACACCCAGCGCGAACCGCTTGGCGTGGTCGGGGCCATCACTCCATGGAACTCTCCGCTGACGCTGACCACCTCCAAGCTCGCCCCTGCCCTTGCGGCCGGCAACACGGTGGTCATCAAGCCCAGCGAGTACACCTCGCGGACCATCCTCCGCGTCGCTGAACTGGCCTCACAGGCAGGATTCCCCGACGGCGTGGTGAACGTCGTCACCGGCTTCGGCCAGGAGGCCGGTGCTGCCCTGGTAAGCCACCCGGACCTGGCTAAGATTTCCTTCACGGGATCCACGCAGACCGGAGCCCGCATCGCCGCGGAGACCGCGTCACGCTTCATCGGCTCCACCCTTGAACTGGGCGGCAAGAGTCCCAACATCGTGTTCGAAGACGCCGACGTTTCGAATGCCGCCATGGGGGTCATCGCAGGGATATTCGCCGCAGCAGGGCAGACCTGCATCGCGGGAAGCCGCGTTTTCGCCCACCGCAGCGTTTATGACGAACTCGTTGAGCGGGTTGCAGAGAGGGCAGCATCGATCATCATCGGTGACCCGCTCCTGGCCACGACTGAGCTCGGACCCCTTGCCTTCGGTGCACAGCTGGACAAGGTCAGCTCCTACGTCGACCTTGGCATCAGCGAGGGCGCAACGGTCCGGACAGGGGGCCGCAGGCCGGAGATCGACCTTCCGGGATTCTTCTTCGCGCCGACTGTCCTCACCGACGTCGATAACTCCATGCGGGTTGTCCGGGAGGAGATCTTCGGCCCCGTCGCCGCGATCATGCCCTTCGACTCGGAGGACGAGGTGGTAGGCCTGGCCAACGATACCGAGTACGGCCTCGCCGCCGGTGTCTGGACCCAAAACCTCGCCCGCGCCCACCGGATGGCACGACGCCTGGAGGCCGGCACGGTGTGGGTCAACACCTACCGCGCCATGTCCCCGATGTCACCACGGCAGGGTTTCAAGAACTCCGGTGTGGGCATCGAGCACGGGCTGGAGTCCATGCACGAGTACACCCGGCTCAAGAGCGTCTGGATCAACACCGACGAAGGACCCGTATCCGACCCCTTCGTCCTCCGCAGCTAAAGGAGCCACTAAATGCCTCTCATCGAAGTATCCATCGCCCGGGGCCGGACCCCGGAACAGCTCCGCTCGCTCATCGCGGAGCTGCACCGCGCCGCTGAAACCTCTGTGGGTGCCGTGCCCGAGAACACCACCGTCATAATCCGCGAGATCGAGCACGAACACTGGTCCCGCGGCAACCAGACCATAGCCGAACGCAATGCCGCCACCCAGGAAGCTGCACTCAACGAGGCACCGCTGAACGCCGCAGAACAAAGGAGTTACTAATGCGCTTTTCCCTCTTCGTCCACATGGAACGCTGGGACGAAACCGTCTCGCACCAGGAATTGTTCGAGAACCTGACGGAACTCACGCTCATCGCCGAAGCCGGCGGCTTCAGCACGGTGTGGATCGGTGAGCACCATTCCATGGAGTACACCATTTCCCCCAGCCCCATGCCGCAGCTCGCCTATCTGGCAGCACGCACGTCCAAAATACGGCTCGGCGCAGGCACCATCATCGCCCCGTTCTGGAACCCGCTCCGGGTGGCGGGCGAGTGCGCGCTGCTGGACGTCATCAGCAACGGCCGGATGGAAGTGGGACTCGCCCGCGGCGCGTACCAGTTCGAGTTTGACCGGCTCATGGGTGGCATGTCCGCAGTGGACGGGGGCAAGCACCTGCGCGAGCTCGTCCCGGCAGTGCGCAAGCTCTGGGAAGGCGACTACGCCCATGACGGCGAGGTATGGCAGTTCCCGACCTCCACCAGTGTCCCCAAGCCAGTCCAGAAACCCACACCACCCATGTGGATCGCCGCCCGCGACATCTCCTCGCACGAGTTCGCCGTGGCCAACGGCTGCAACGTCATGGTCACTCCGCTGATGAAGGGCGACGAGGAGGTCGAGGACCTGGCACGCAAGTTCGACACCGCCGTCGAGAACAATCCCGGCGTAACCCGACCGGACCTCATGGTTCTCCGCCATACGCACGTCCACCCGGAAGACGAGCCCGAGGGATGGCGCCGCCCGGCGGAGGGCATCCAGAAGTTCTATCGAACCTTCGATGCCTGGTTCGGCAACAAGACCACTCCCAAGAACGGTTTCCTTGAGCCGAGCCCTGAGGAGAAGTTCGCTGAGCGCCCGGAGTTCACGCCGGAATCCCTCCACCAGACGGCCATGATCGGGACGCCGCGTGAGGTCATTGAGCGTCTCCGCCGGTACGAGGCACTCGGCGTCACCGAGTTCAGCGTCTGGTCCGACAACAGCCTCACCCATGAGGAGAAGAAGCGGTCACTCGAGCTCTTCATCGAGCATGTTGTACCCGCATTCCAGGAACAGCCCGCTACAGCCGCCCGCTAGTGCCACACAGAGGGCAAAGATCCCCATGTGGGAAGAGAACGACGGCGGGATGTCCCGCCGTCGTTTTCGTCGAGGTGCCATCCCCAGCGGAACAACCAGCACAAAGTGAGTTAAGCAGTTGTCCAACCAAGCAATGCCGACATGGGCGATCCAGCGGATTAATGCGGTTCTTGCCGCGGAGTACGATTTAGGCCGGCGGCCAACGGAGGCGGTTCTTGCCCAGCGGACGGGGTTGAGTAAACGCCTTGTCCGGAGATGCCTGCTCCATGCAGCGACCGCTTTGAACGGCAGCAAAGTCCTGACGCCCGCCAACAGCACCGTTCCCACCTAGTAGCACTGGAGTACCGAAGGCATCTTTCTGTCCGAGAACCAGCCCAGTTTCTCCTCCGCAGCCAGCCCTCTTCCCAGACTCCGGACGTAAACTGACCTTCGCACCACCTCTTGCGGACACTGTGTCAGGAGCCGCCCATGCTCTGGAAGCTGCTTGTTGAATACCTGCGGCCGCACCGCACGCTGCTGCTCGCCGTCGTGATTTTCCAGCTGGCGCAGTCCATCGCGTCCCTGTACCTGCCCACGCTCAACGCGGACATCATCGACGAGGGCGTGGCCAAGGCGGACATCGGCTACATCCTGAGCCTGGGCGGCGTGATGCTGGGAATCACCCTGCTGCAGATCGTCTGCGCCGTGATCGCGGTGTACTTCGCGGCGAAGGCGGCCATGGGCGTGGGCCGGGACCTGCGCGGCGCGATCTTCAAACGCGTGGGGGAGTTCTCCGAGCAGGAAGTCACCAGGTTCGGCGCACCAAGCCTCATCACCAGGTCCACCAACGACGTCCAGCAGGTCCAGCAGCTGGTGCTCATGTCCGCCACCATGCTGGTCACCGCGCCCATGCTGAGCATCGGCGGCGTGATCATGGCCGTCCGGCAGGACGTGCAGCTGTCCTGGCTGATCGCCGTCGCCGTCCCGGTGCTGCTCATCGCCGTCGGCCTCATCACCGCCCGGATGGTGCCCCTGTTCCGGAAGATGCAGAAGCGGATCGACACCGTGAACCGCGTCCTCCGCGAGCAGCTCACCGGCATCCGCGTGGTCCGCGCGTTCGTCCGCGAGGAGATCGAGACGGACCGCTTCGCCCGCGCCAACGAGGACGTCACGGACACCGCCCTGCGCGCCGGCCGGCTGATGGCGCTCGCGTTCCCGGTGGTGATGCTGGTGCTGAACGTCTCCAGCGTGGCCGTGATCTGGTTCGGCTCGTTCCGGATCCAGGACGGCTCCATGCAGGTGGGCACGCTTATCGCCTTCCTGAGCTACCTGCTGCAGATCCTGATGTCCGTCATGATGGCCACATTCATGGCCGTGATGATCCCGCGGGCGTCGGTTTCGGCGGACCGGATCGGCGAGGTGCTGCGGACCGAGTCCAGCGTGCGTCCCCCTGCCAGGCCGGTGCGGACGACGGCGGGACAGGACGGCCGCCGCCGCGGCGAGTTGGAGATGCGCGACGTCGGGTTCGCCTACCCGGGTGCCGACCAGCCCGTCCTCACCGGGATCAGTTTCACCGCCAAAGCGGGGCAGACGACGGCGATCATCGGCAGCACAGGATCCGGCAAAACCACCTTGGTGAACCTCATGCCCCGGCTGTTCGACGCCACCAGCGGCTCTGTGCGGTTGAACGGCGTGGACGTGCGCGAGCTGCACCCGGACCTGCTCTGGGGGCACATCGGCCTGGTACCGCAGCGGCCCTACCTGTTCAGCGGCACCGTCCGCAGCAACCTGCTCTACGGCAAGCCGGACGCCTCCGAGGACGAGCTCTGGTCCGCCCTGGAGATCGCCCAGGCGCGGGACTTCGTGGAGCGGATGGAGGGCGGCCTGGACGCATCCATCAGCCAGGGCGGCACCAACGTCTCCGGCGGGCAGCGGCAGCGGCTGGCCATCGCCCGGGCCCTGGTGAAGCGGCCCGAGCTGTACATCTTCGATGACTCGTTCTCCTCGCTGGACACCGGTACCGACGCCCGGCTCCGGCAGGCCCTCAGGCGCAGCACCGCCGGTGCCACGCTGGTGGTCATCGCCCAGCGCGTGTCCAGCATCGTGGACGCGGACCAGATTTTAGTGCTCGACGACGGCAGGATCGTGGGGCGTGGAACGCACAGTGAGCTGCTGGAGACGTCCGAGACGTACCGCGAGATCGTGAACTCCCAGCTGGCGGCGGAGGAGACGGTATGAGCCGGCAACCCTCTCCCGCACCCGGCACCAAGGCCGCGCCCGCCTCCGCACCTGGAGGCGCCGCCGTCGTACGCATTCCGCGTCCCATGGGCGGGCCGGGGCGCGGCGGACCGTTCGCGGGGATGAACGTCCCGGCGGAGAAGGCGATGAACTTCTGGCCGTCCGCCAAACGCCTGCTGGGCACGCTGCGGCCGGAGCGGGCCTGGCTGCTGCTGGTGTTTGCGACGGCGGTGGCCGGGGTGGCGCTGTCCGTGATCGGGCCGCGGCTGCTGGGGGAGGGCACCAACCTGATCTTCGCCGGCGTTGTGTCGCGCGAGATGCCTGCGGGGGTGAGCAAGGAGCAGGTGATCGCGCAGCTGCGGGCCGCCGGGGAGGGGCAGCGCGCGGACATGCTCAGCGCGATGGACCTGGTGCCGGGGCAGGGGATCGACTTTGCCGCGCTGGGCAGCGTGCTGACGTGGGCGCTGGTGCTGTATGTGCTGTCGTCCGCGTTCATGTGGGTGCAGGCGTATGTGCTGAACGGGGTGGTGCAGCGGACAGTGTTCGGGCTGCGCGGGGAGATCGAGGCGAAGATCCACCGGCTGCCGCTGCGGTATTTCGACTCAATCCAGCGCGGCGAGCTGCTGAGCCGGGTGACCAACGACGTGGACAACATTTCGCAGAGCCTGCAGCAGACCATCAGCCAGGCGGTCACGTCGGTGCTGACGGTGCTGGGCGTGCTGGTGATGATGGTGATCCTCTCGCCCACGCTGGCGCTGATCGCGCTGGTGACCATTCCTCTGACGCTGGTGATCACGGCGCTGATCGCCAACCGCTCGCAGAAGCTGTTCGTGGCGCAGTGGAAGAACACAGGCGAGTTAAATGGGCAGATCGAGGAGACCTACACCGGGCATGCGCTGGTGAAGGTGTTCGGCCGGCAGCGCGAGGTGGAGGAGCGGTTCCGGCAGAAGAACGCGGAGCTGTATGAGGCGAGCTTCGGGGCGCAGTTCATTTCCGGGCTGATCATGCCGGCCATGACGTTCATCGGGAACCTGGTGTACGTGGGCATCGCGGTGGTGGGCGGGCTGCAGGTGGCGTCCGGGGCCATGCAGCTGGGCGACGTGCAGGCGTTCATCCAGTATTCGCGGCAGTTCACCATGCCGCTGGCGCAGCTGGGGTCCATGGCGAACGTGCTGCAGTCCGGGGTGGCGTCCGCGGAGCGGGTGTTCGAGCTGCTGGATGAGGACGAGGAGTCTGTGGAGCCTGCGCCTTCTGCCGGGCCGGTGTTCGGGCGGGGGCGGTTGGTGTTCGAGGATGTGTCGTTCTCGTATTCGCCGGACAAGCCGCTGATTTCCGGTTTGTCTTTGGTGGCGGAGCCGGGGCAGACGGTGGCGATTGTCGGGCCCACCGGGGCGGGGAAGACCACGCTGGTGAACCTGATGATGCGGTTCTACGAGCTGGATGCGGGGCGGATAACGCTCGACGGCGTGGACGTCACCTCGGTGCCCCGGCGCGAGCTGCGCTCGCGGCTGGGGATGGTGCTGCAGGATACGTGGCTGTTCGGCGGGACCATCCGGGACAACATTGCGTACGGGCGGCCTTCTGCTACCTCGGAGGAGGTCCTTGAGGCGGCGAGGGCGACGTACGTGGACCGGTTCGTGCGGTCGCTGCCGGACGGGTACGACACGCTTCTGGAGGATGAGGGCTCCAACGTGTCCGCTGGGGAGAAGCAGCTGCTGACCATTGCCCGGGCGTTCCTCGCCCGGCCGTCGGTGCTGATCTTGGACGAGGCGACGTCCTCGGTGGACACCCGGACCGAGGTGCTGATGCAGAAGGCGATGAGCGCACTGCGGTCCGACCGGACTTCTTTCGTGATCGCGCACCGGCTGTCCACGATCCGCGACGCCGACCTCATCCTGGTGATGGAGGCCGGCCAGATAGTGGAGCAGGGGACCCACGCTTCACTGCTGGCTGCCGGCGGTGCATACGCGCGGCTGTATGAGGCGCAGTTCGCGGCGCCGGCGGCGGAGGTTTGAGCGGAGGTTGCCGATCCGTGGGCAGCTAGGGGCAGTGCGAGGACGCCGACAAAATTGCTAGTAGGACACGCACAAAGAGGTCCATAAATTGTGAGAGTCGGCAGGACAATAAGAAGATGCAGCGTCACCGGCAGCCTGGAGTTGCTGCATGCTTTGCGCGTTCTAGATTGCTTTAACTGGGGGAATTTTGCTCGACTCTGTTCACATCATGGGGGCTCCTTGCTTCGCCGCTGAAGGCGTAATGGTAGGACCACTCGGCAAGTGCAATTTTTTCTACGGGGCCAATGGTGCCGGTAAAACTACGATAAGTCGTGCCCTTGCCGACGAACGCTCCTTCCCTGGAACAACCCGCACTTGGTCGGATGACGCCAAGAGCCTACGGGTCTACAACAGGGAGTATGTCCGTTCAACCTTTGGGGCTGTGTCCCCAAATCTTCCAGCTGTATTCCTCTTGGGAAGTGACAGCCGGGATGTTCATGCTTCCCTGGAGAGCCTAACCGGGAAAATATCGGCCCTGAGCATCAAGAACCGCCAATGGAAAGCAACTCGGCAAGGCAAAGCTGACGCCATCGAAGCCGCACGTGACGAGCTAAAGTCAACGGCTTGGGCCAAACGTGATGAAGTGCCAGCCGAATTGCATGACATGTTCAAAGGCTACAAGGGGAGCAAGGAGAACTTCCTCGTCAAAGTACTCGAAGTGCAACGCCAGGCGGTGTCCACCGCTGAGACTTTTGACGTGCTAGTGGGTCAAGCCTCGAGTGTTCTTGATGTAACAGCAACAAAGATTACTCCCCTTGAGGGTGTTGAATTACCATCCATACCGTCCTCGGATGGTTTGCAACTTCTTGCTCAACCGGTCATTGGCAGCAAGGATGTCGAGCTGGCTAGTTTGATTGAGTTCCTTGATAACGGTGACTGGGTTCATCACGGCCAGAAATATCTCGACAAATCCGGAGGGCAGTGCCCCTTCTGCCAGCAGGGAGTCCCCGCGAGCCTAGAGCATGAGCTTAATGCCTATTTTGATGCTCGATACACCGATAGACTTCAATATCTACTCAATCTGGACGAGCAATACCAGAAGCTTGCGGATGACGTCCAGAAGCATCTGGAGCAGTTGAAAGGACCTATGCTGCAATGGGTTGACGCTGCTCAGTTTGAGCTTGCTTCCGATCATTTGCTTGCGGCTCTGGAGCGCAATCTGAACATTATCAAAGCAAAAGTTCAACGACCCTCGGACGTTGCGATCCTTGAAAACATTGGTCCATATATTGATACTTTAAATGCACTAATTAGCAATGCAAATAGGCTTATTGCCGACCATAATAATCTCATCGATAACAGGGCGGTAGCAAAGCGCGATTTGATTACCCGATGCTGGTCGTTTTTTGTCCATGATAGGCTCGCGGTTCCCCTTGCGAAATATTCTGAGGCCACGCGACCTCTCATTGCTGCGCATGACGGTGTGCAGAAAAAAATCGCTGAGGCTGAAACCAATCTCAGTATGATGCACGACAGCTTCTCCGCACTGCAGAAGGAAGTGAGTTCAAGTGAACCTGTCATCACCCACGTCAATGATGTTCTGCGTTCCGTAGGTTTCCATAGTTTCAAGTTGAGGAAGTCCTCGGAAGTCGAGGACGGGTACATCCTGGAGCGCGCTGATGGGACTCCGGCCGATGTTGGATCATTGAGTGAGGGTGAACGGACCTTTATCACTTTCCTTTACTACTACCATCAATTACGTGATATGCGGACCGGGGATGCAGGCTCAAAGGTGGTCGCTGTGATTGATGATCCGATTTCAAGTCTTGATAGCGACGTACTTTTCGTTGTGAGTTCCCTCATTAAAAAATTGATGGCAGAAGTTGATGCTGGAACCGGCCCTGTGGCTCAGCTCCTCTTGCTAACCCATAATGCGCATTTCCACAATGAAATCACGTACCGAAAAGAAGGTGCGACGAATCGCTATTTTTCTGTCAAGAAGCGGCGCGGTGGCCCAAGTGAGGTTCTCGCGCACGGTAGCACCAACCCAGTACGAACTGTCTACCGAAGCCTCTGGGACGAAGTGGCGGCAGCAAAATCTAGACCTGAGAGTGCATCTATTGGCCTGCAGAACATCATGCGGCGCATACTTGAAAACTATTTTAGGATTCTGGGTGGCATTGACGACTCTGAGATTGTTGGTCATTTTCAAGACGAGCAACAGGCCATCTGTCGATCCTTGCTTTCCTGGGCTAATGATGGTTCTCATTCTTCAACTTTTGACACAATCGACTTTTCTCCTACGGAGGTTAGTGTCGAAATCTACCTTCAGGTGTTCGAAGAAATATTCACCCGTTCGGGAAATCCTGGTCATTACAAGATGATGATGCCTGCACAAGACCTTGAACTGGTCGCGTAGCTGGGTCCTTTGAAGTATTCGACGGAGGGATGGACCAACGGAAACGAGATTGGTGTATCCGGTCGACGCGGCGCTCGTCGCGCTCAAGCGGCTCTCCGTCGACGCCATGGGCATGAACGTGCCACCGGCCCGGACGGAATGACTGAAGAAGCGTCCCGCCTGGCGGTATCTAGCTTCGAGTCGTAGTTCAACACAGTGCCGGTCATTCTGCATCTGCAGAGAATGGAAGAGGCCTTGTCAGCGCCTGCTCCGGCTGCCCGCTAGAGAACAGCGGGTGAACCCGAAGGCTTGGGCTGGCAACTATGGTTAGTTGGTCGCCTGCTTCGTTTGGCATCAAGCCAATGTTCAGGGATCCTGTAAACTCCTCGATCGAGTGCCTCCCCCACCGAAGCAATACCAAAGCTCTCTCTTCGCTAAGAACTCGTCCTGTCAGTACCCCTCCCCCTTCCATCACGTGCCTGTATGCCAGGTCGTTAAAGAATTGGGGTGCCCAAGCGAAGCCGTGGGCGAAGCCTGAGCAAAGCTGCCATCGTGAGAAGAAATCTGTGCCGCGTTCCTTGTCTACTTGGCGTAATGCATCGGATCTGTTCAAAGGTGCCTTAATGGCGGCGTTCCTCAAGCCGAGGAACGCCGCACTCCCTAAGAGACTGTCGACTTGCGCTTTCGAGTCTTCAGATGATTTGCGCGCATCGGCTTGGACGTTGCCGGGGACGCCAGGGTCGGCAGCCATATGTGTAAAGAACTTTGAGGCATTAAACAGTGAATCATGGGCTACTCTTAGCGCCCGTTCCTGCCTTCCGGCGCGTCCTTTTCCGGTAAGGACCCACATGCCCACGCCCGAAAGTTCCACCGCGCCCCTAACTAACGTCGGGATGCCTGCGGGATGCAGTCTTCCTAGTCCGGCAGCGAGACCAAAGGCGGACGCGAGGTCATCCACTGCTGTATCGAGGAGTGATCGGACGATGGCAGCAACAGACGAGCCTTCCGGCATGCCTGTTTCATCCCGGGCCAGTAGGCTCGTCGCGTCCGGCGGATAGGACGTTCTGTTAGATGTGCGTTTGTGGGTTTTCTCCAGCCACAGGCCTAGGTCGTTCCACTCACGTGAGTACTCATTTTCGTTTGGCATTTTTAGAGTCTGGCAGAATCGAGTTTGCGCAGTGCGGAGGCAGTGTAGGGACAGGAAGTTCGGCGGAAACCTGTGGACCTGCTAGTCAACGGTCTCCGCCCTCTCCACCAGGGCGGAAGGGTGTTCATGGCCCGGAGAAGCGCTAACCGCCGTTTCAGCGGGTGGCTCGAAGACCAGTGCCTGGAAACCGAAAGCACATCGGGCGCGGACTACGGTTCGCTGAACACAACGAGACATTTTGCCGATAACCTCGAACACCAGTATCAGCCAAATCCAGATCCGTGGCCGCCTCGCCGCAGTCGGCAGTGTGGCCACACACCAGCACTGCGGTAACCCTGGGCAAGGGGACAGACAAAGTCCGGAATTCTCGTACCAGGTCGCTGCTGAACTTCACCTAGAGCATTCCCTTGTCCCACAAGCTGACCCGATGCTTGAGGCTGTCGATGGTGTTGAGGAACTGGGAGTAGGTCTCGAACGTCGCGTTGTTGGCGTTGTCCACTAGATGTTTCTTGAAGTTTTGAGCCTCTCGGAACGTCGACAACGTCTCGCTGTCGATCATCTTGTTGCGATGTAAATCGGCCAATGCGTGCACGACGCTATTGGGCCGCTTATAGGGATTCGAAGATCCGCCTGAGCCCATGAACAAGCGTTGGTGCAAGTTTAGGGAAGTGTCTTCAAGGTCAGCCCAGCTGAACTCTATCTGTGCCTTTGCGTTGTTCAGGACGTCGGCTTCATCCGAATCGATCTCGTCAGGTTCAGATTCCTGAGAGGAGGCTGTGGAACCCTCGTCTCCCTTTTTCAGCTTTTCGGGAAGCTTGCCCACCTTCTCAGACAACTCGCCGGCTTCTTCCCTCAGAGAGACCGATACTCCGGCGAAAGCCGCCTCTTTCACGCGGAAGAAGATGCCGTTAATCTGCTGTCGGAACATACGCAAGGCAACCAGGATTACACCCGGCCACGCGAGAACCTTCAGAAATTCCACCACGACCAGAGCGACGTCCCGCGAAACTATTCCGTAATCCATGCCCCATCTTTTACGAGATGCTCCCGGGAAAAGCGGAAGCCGAACTGAGCGTACTAGGACAACCGGGACACTGGAAATCTGGCAATCTACCTTCGGAACCGTTTGGCTCTCGTCTAGCTGCTTTTGCGGCCCTTCGAGATCGTCTGTTGTCGCCGAAGCTTAGAGTTAGGATATGCAGCAGCTCTTCGACTTCGCTTTTGCGAGATTGCATCACGCCACAGTGAAGCGTAAAGAATTTGGTGAGTCTTGGAAAGACTACATTTCGACCCATCCTTGGGAAATCGACGTCCGCAACATCAGCCCGAGGTCGTTCGAAATCCTAGCGGTCACACGGGCGCAAGCACCGGTACAGATGTCACTGGCGTTCAGTGATTGGCTGGCAACAATTCGTGCAGCCCTCGACAACGGCCTATACGCTTGGGTCGCAACCGCCACCGACCAGAACCCACCTCCCCTGGCCGAGCGTATCCAGTATCCAATTTGTTCAACACCCAAGGAATTTGCCAGCCAGCGGAAGCGCTTGTCCGGCGTTCCCCTTGACATTCTCGACAAACTTGAAATGGCTCAGCCCTATCAGGTGGACTCGGGTCCCGAAAGCACCTTGGTCTATTGGGTCCATGAGCTAGCCCGCGTCGACCGACACCGGAGCCTGCACATAGGACTTGGTAGGGTCAGTGCGCATCGCATCCGCCTGCTACTACCTGAAGATGTGACGGCAACTTTTGACGAGTCGGTAAAGCCGTTTCAGCACATTGACGGTGAGCTTTTGATCGGCCGTTTCACCACGAGCAAGGCAATTTCCCGCTTTGACATGAAGGTGGACCTGAGGGGTGTAGGGATCGACCCGGAAATCCAAGCATGGGCTGGTTTCAGGTTGGATGGACAACGGACATCCCTTGTTGACAGGATGAGGTACACAGAGCTTTTCACTCTGAACACAGTCGAAAATATGGCTTACTTCAGTGGTGTCGAGCCACCAGACGGCTTTCTTACCTTCGATCCGCCTGAAGAAGGCTGAATCCCTTCGATGCGTGTGAAAGGCAGCCGCCCAACTCGCGGCGTTCGAAGGTCGCGAGAGCAGCCCTCCGGCGCTTTTCGGCTCCAGTTGCAGTTATCGGTCTTCCTCCAGCACCGGCCCCGGGAGACAGGCTCTGATCGATGGGGCCCTTGGCGGAACGTCCGCACCCGCCGTAGTACACGGACACACAGCGCAACGTTTCAGCCTCCGCACGTAACCTGTTTAGATGCCTCGTTTTGCGCTTGATATTGAGTCCGTGCCCCGCCCTGCCCGTTCGCAGGAGCTCCTGGACGCCGTGAACCACCGGGTCGTCATTGCCGACGGCGCCATGGGCACCATGCTGCAGGGCCGCGACCTGTCGCTCGAAACGGACTTCCAGAACCTCGAAGGCTGTAACGAGATCCTCAATGACACCCGCCCGGACGTCATCGGGGACATTCACGACGCCTACTTCGCCACGGGCATCGACGCCGTCGAGACCAACACTTTCGGCGCCAACTGGTCCAACCTCTCCGACTACGGCATCGATGACCGCATCGCCGAGCTCGCCCTGAAGGGCGCGAAGATCGCTCGCGAACGCGCTGAAGCGGCAGAAGAAACAGACGGCCGGATGCGCTGGGTCCTCGGCTCCATGGGGCCCGGCACCAAGCTCCCCAGCCTTGGCCACACCAGCTACGACTACCTCAAGCAGACCTTCGCGCTGCAGGCCGAAGGCCTCATCGACGGGGGAGCGGACGCCTTCCTCATCGAAACCAGCCAGGACCTCCTGCAGACCAAAGCCGCGGTCAACGGCTGCAAGCAGGCCATCGTCTCCCGCGGCATCCGCCTCCCCATCTTCGTGGAGGTGACGGTCGAAACCACCGGAACCATGCTCATGGGCTCCGAAATCGGCGCTGCGCTCACCGCACTCGAACCCCTCGGCGTCGACGCCATCGGCCTGAACTGCGCCACCGGCCCGGACGAGATGAGCGAGCACCTGCGCCACCTCTCCAAACAGTCCTCCGTGGCCATCGCCTGCATGCCCAACGCCGGCCTGCCCATCCTCGGCGCCAACGGCGCGCACTACCCGCTCACCCCCACCGAACTCGCCACTGCCCACGAGCAGTTCGTGCGCGAATTCGGCCTGGGCCTGGTGGGCGGCTGCTGCGGTACGACGCCGGAACACATGGCCGCCGTCGTCGAACGCCTTGCGCCCTTCCGCACCCAGGAGACGAAAGCCAGCAGCGGCCCCGCCCGCGTCCCCACCGAACGCGAAGCCGGCGTCGCCTCCCTCTACCAGCACGTGAACTTCGACCAGGACGCCTCCTACCTCGCCATCGGTGAGCGCACCAACGCCAACGGTTCCAAGGCGTTCCGCCAGGCCATGCTCGAAGAGCGCTGGGACGACTGCGTGGACATCGCCCGCGAGCAGATCCGCGTCGGCGCCCACCTCCTCGACGTCTGCATCGACTACGTAGGGCGCGACGGCGTCGCCGACATCAAGGAGGTCGTCTCGCGTTTCGCGTCGGCCTCCACCCTCCCGCTCGTCATCGACTCCACCGAACCGCCCGTCCTGAAGGCCGGCCTGGAACTCATCGGCGGCCGCCCGGTGGTCAACTCCGTCAACTACGAGGACGGCGACGGCCCGGACAGCCGCTTCGCGCGCATCATGCCCCTCGTGAAGGAACACGGCACCGCCGTGATCGCCCTGACCATCGACGAACAGGGCCAGGCCCGCACCACCGAAGGCAAGGTGGCCATCGCCTCCCGCCTCGTCGACGCCCTGGTGGGCGAATGGGGGATGCGCGTCGAGGACATCATCGTCGACGCCCTGACCTTCCCCGTCGCCACCGGCCAGGAGGAAACCCGCCGGGACGGCATCGAAACCATCGAGGCCATCCGCCAGATCACCGCGAAGTACCCCGGCATCAACACCACGCTCGGTGTCTCCAACGTGTCCTTCGGCCTGAACCCGGCCGCGCGCATCGTCCTGAACTCCGTGTTCCTGCACGAGGCCGTGCAGGCGGGCCTCACCAGCGGCATCATCGACGCCGCCAAGATCGTCCCGCTCGCCTCCCTGCCGGAAGAGCAGCGCAAGGTGGCCCTGGACCTCGTCTATGACCGCCGCGAATACGACGCCGACGGCAACACCACCTACGATCCGCTCGCCATCATGCTGGACATGTTCGCCGGCGTCGACACCGCAGCGCTGAAGGACCAGCGCGCCGCCGAACTCGCCGCGCTGCCCACCGGCGCGCGCCTGGAACGCCGCATCATCGACGGCGAAGGCAAGGGCCTCGAAGAGGACCTGGACCTGGCCCGCAGCGAGGGCATGACACCGCTCGGCATCATCAACGACCACCTGCTCGAGGGCATGAAGGTGGTGGGCGAGCGCTTCGGCGCCGGCGAGATGCAGCTGCCGTTCGTGCTGCAGTCCGCCGAGGTAATGAAGAATGCGGTGGCCCTGCTCGAGCCGCACATGGAGAAGTCGGATTCGTCCGGCAAGGGCACCATGGTGATCGCCACCGTCCGCGGCGACGTGCACGACATCGGCAAGAACCTCGTGGACATCATCCTCACCAACAACGGCTACAAAGTGGTCAACATCGGCATCAAGCAGGGCATCGCCGAGATCATGGCCGCCGCGGAGGAGCACAACGCGGACGTCATCGGCATGTCAGGCCTGCTGGTGAAGTCCACCGTGGTGATGAAGGAAAACCTCGCCGAGCTGCAGTCCCGCGGCCTGGCCAAGAAGTGGCCGGTGATCCTCGGCGGCGCAGCCCTGACCCGCGCCTACGTGGAGCAGGACCTGGCCGAGCAGTTCGACGGCGTGGTCCGTTACGCCAAGGACGCGTTCGAGGGCCTCGCCCTCATGGAGCCGCTGGTGCGCGTTGCCCGCGGCGAGTCACCGGACGACGTCGGCCTGCCGCCTTTGAAGAAGCGCATCCACAAGGGCGGCGCGAAGTTCACGGTGACCGAGCCGGAGGCGATGCCCGGCCGGTCCGACGTCGCCACCGACAATCCTGTGCCCGCGCCGCCGTTCTGGGGCACGCGCATCGTGCGCGGCGTCTCGCTCCACGAGTACGCCGCCTTCCTCGACGAGCGCGCCACCTTCATGGGGCAGTGGGGGCTCAAGCCCGGCCGCGGTGAGGACGGCGCATCTTACGAGGAACTGGTGGAACGCGAGGGCCGGCCGCGCCTGCGCTACTGGCTGGACCGTATCCTGGGCGAGGGCATGCTGGACGCGTCCGTCGCCTACGGCTACTTCCCGGTGGTTTCCGAGGGGGAGCAGGTGGTGGTGCTGCACCACGGCGAGGATCACGACGGCGTCCTCGGCGTCCCCGGTCTGCTCGCCCCGGACGGTGGTTCAGGGGGTCCGATCGGCACCGACCGCCTGCGCTTCGACTTCCCGCGCCAGCGCCGCGACCGGCACCTGTGCCTGGCCGACTTTGTGAAGTCGCGCGAATCCGGCCAGATCGACGTGCTGCCGGTGCAGCTGGTCACCGCCGGCTCGAAGATCGAGGAGTTCACCTCCAAGATGTTCGCGGCCAACCAGTACCGCGACTACTACGAGCTCAACGGCCTGGTCATGCAGCTCACCGAGGCGCTGGCCGAGTTCTGGCATGCCCGGATCCGCAAGGAGCTGGGTTTCGCGGCGGAGGAGCCGAAGGACACTGCGGGGTATTTCAAGCTCGACTACCGCGGTGCCCGGTTCTCGCTCGGCTACCCCGCGTGCCCGGACATGGAGGACCGCCGCAAGGTGACGGAGCTGCTGAAGCCCGAGCGCATGGGCGTGATCCTGAGCGACGAGCTGATGCTGCACCCCGAACAGTCCACCGACGCGTTCGTGTTCCACCACCCGGAGGCGAAGTACTTCAAGGTGTGAGCTGGAATCGGGCCAGCTGGGTCTGCCGACGTACCAGGCCGGTTTGAGCCAGAAGGGTGAACTCAGTAGCTAAGGGAGCCGACAGCGGCAATTCACCCGCCGAATCTCTTCGAGCCTCCCCGAGCGTCCCCCTAATACCGGTCCGTAGCGTAGCGGTTCTTTTTGTTGCAGGAGCATACTGGATGCGCCGCTCAAATCGCTGGACGATTGGACCGTCCGAGCGGCCTATTCACCGGGCAGATCCTGGGAAAATCTGCTGGCATCCTGGCGGAGGCGGGATCTCTTCCCACGCTTCGCCTCCCTGAAACAGAACATATTGGTCTCAGAGGGGTAGAAGATCAACGATGAATCGCACCAAGATGGGGCTCCTGTCCATGGCGGCTTCCGCAGCGCTTGCCATGGGACTTGCTCCCGGAACTGCAGCGGCCCACGACGGATCCGGGCACGGGGCATCGGACCACAGCGACGACTGGCGGGACAACGACGATCAGCGCCGGCTGGTCAGGATCCTGAGAGATGCTACCGACCACTACCGTTGGCTGGAAAACGCGGAGAAAGACGGCTACGAGCGGATCACCGACTGCATCGAGAAGCCCGGAGTCGGTGCTATGGGCTTCCACTATGCGAAGCAGAAACTGCTCGATGACAAGACCCAGGCCCGAAAACCTGAGGTTCTCGTATACATGCCAAATAAGTACGGGCGGTACAAGCTGGTAGCCGTTGAGTTTATCTCGACGGCCGTCGACCGGCCTTCGATTGCCGGGGTCGACTTCGAGACCGGGCCGTTCGAACAGTCGTGGGCGCTGCACGCATGGGTTTGGAGGGACAACCCGGACGGCATGTTCGCAGCCTACAACCCGGACCTGAGCTGCCCGAAGAAGTAACGTCCCAGTGATGGTCGGACTGTAGGGACCTCAACACTAATTTGCACCTCGCGACAAGGAGGCGGACGCTCCTGCACCTCGCCTGCAGGAGCGTGTGCTCCCGAATCACCCATAGCCTTCAGGCCAAGAAACTAACCGACTGTCTCATATCCTTGACGGTCCTCAGACCGGAAGACGGCGATGTCGAGTGCAATCAACGCGAAGTTGGCAGCTGCGATTGCACCGACGATTGCGAACAGTATCCCGACGAACGGGGCCGTCACGGCGTTGAAGCCGAGCCAAGCGCCGACGAGGGCACCTGCCCAGGCCACGGCTAACCCGGCCTGCGTGATCTTGGCGGTCCGGGTTCGGCTGGTCCAGCCCAAGAAGATCCCCAGGCCGATCGGGGAGCCCACCGCGAGTACAACGAGCGGCTCGCTGTCGAGTGGCACGCTGAGCCGAGCTACCTGAAGAGACAGTACGGCGAGGAACCACCCGCCGAGGCCAAGCACGATCGGGTGCACCGATCGCATTGCGGCGCTGGCCGTGGGTCCGAAACCACCCTTCTTACGGGTCCTGCGAACTGCCCAGACCAGCGACCCAATAGTGAGCACCGCAATGGCCAGCATCACGCCCAGCACGCTCTTCGCGGTCTGGCCAAGCGTCGTCGAGGGGGTGAAATCTACCTGCTGTGGCTGGTAGAGAGAGTCATCGACCCGGCCGCTGTCGAGGAACGTCGTGATCAATCGGCTGCCGGCCCCCGGCTGGTCGGCCCAGAACGTGGGGGAGTGGCCGAACCCTAGTAGCACAACCTCCTGGCCGTTGGGTAGGGACGGCAGCAGCTCGGTCGTTGCTGCCTGCGGTGGCGTGGCCATGTCGAGTTCGCCGTTGATGATCAGGGTCGGCACCGCGGAAGTGCGCACCTGACGGTACTGGTCCTCCTCGGCTGTGGTGGGCCAAAGGTCGAGCCACCGAGCCTCACCCCAGCTACTCGCACTGGCGGCGTAACCCAGGTTCGAATAGTCCCGGTCTGTGGAGGCGAAGTACTTCCGCGCTGCCACAGTGTCGAGGGTAGCTGCCGCGGCGTACTGGCCCCAGACGAAGAACTTCGGGTACATCGTTTTGCCGAGCAGCGAGATTAACCAGAATCCGCTCGGATCACCTTCGGCAGCCGCTAACCAGCCTTCGAGCGTCGCGTCACGTCCCGGCGGTAACGCCGAATCCGGCTGCGTCATGCCGATGAACGACAGGGCGCGCACGGCGCCGCCCTGGAGCGGCAGCAACCCCCATCGGTCCGGAATGTCAGCCGCGGTCTGCCGGATTGTTTCAGCGAGGTCGGCGGTACGCGCCCGGCAAGGAGCATCCTTGGCGCAGTAGGCCGCGAGCCGGTCGACCAGCTCGTCCGTCATCTGGACGTCGTAGAGCAGGTGACCGGGTGGGTTGACCGCGATCATGACAGAACGGTGAATGCTGGCGGGATAGCGCCAGGCGTAGATCATCGCGGTCCGCGTGCCTGCACTTTGGCTCAACAGATCGATCCGGTCGTAGCCGAGTGCTGCGCGGGCGACTTCCATGTCATCGACTTGCTGCACCAGCCCGTACTGGGTGAGATCGACACCCTCGTCGGTCAGCCGGTCCGCACACCTCCCGAACGCATCCGCGTATGCCCGGAAGAACTCTTCACCAAGGAGGTCTTCGGCGCCGCGGAGCGCTGCCTCCACCTCGGGGCAGTCCAGGCGGACTGAGCCGTCGATACCGCGGTAGCCAACCAGGACGACATCGTGTTCCTCGAGGAGCCGGTTCGCCTGGTCGAACTCCATGTTTGTACTGCCGGGACCGCCTTCGAACCAGAAGATTGGTTCGCCGGGCTGCTCCGAGCGCGCGTGGATGCGGGTCACGGGTAGTGCGATCAGCCGTGAGTGCGGATCGGCATGGTTTTCGGGGACGACCAGGGTGCCGCAGTCGGCGGCCATGGGGCCGCTCTCGGTGTCATAGCTGCAGGGTTCCAGTGTCAGCTCACCAGCTGCTGCCCCGGGTGGGGCAGAAACCGGCACGTTGCGGAAGGCGAGACCGACGTAAGCGAGGGCGGCGGTCACAGCCGCGAGGAGCGTAAGAGCGACGATGCGCGCCAGGGGCATCATCTTCCTCGTCGGAGCACTCATGACGGCTCCTTCGGCTCATCCAGGTACGCGGGGGAGCACCACAGCGTCGAACAACAGGCTCTGGGACCGTCTCCGCGGTTCCCGCGCGCATCGGACTCCAGCGGCCGTTGATGAGAGCGCCTCATCAACACACCTTCACCTGTTCCTGTGGTGCCGTGCATGTTTCCATGCTGCGCATCACAGGCTCCTGGAGCCAAGGACCGAAGGTCATGTAAGTGGCAGCAATACCAAGTGGAGGTCGCGGTCATTTGTGAAGGCGGAGGGGACTGCCTCCGGGTGCGGGAGCGAATCCCCGCACCCGGACAGCGTTACGGCGACGAGCGTGCCGGTGACCGGTGACCGCCGTCAGGAGTCGGTGTTTGGTTGTTAGCCCTTCACTCCGGAGCGTGATACGCCTTCGATAATGAACCGCTGGAGGACGACAAACAGGGCGAGCACGGGCACGCTCGCGACGACGGCGCCGGCCATGAGCAGGTCATACCGCACGGCGTTGGCAGCCTGGAGGGTAGACAGGCCGGCCGGGAGTGTTTGCACCTCGGGGTTGAACAGGACGTATACGGGCCACAGGAAGTCGTTCCAGTTTCCGAGGAAGGCAAGCAGCGCCAGGGTTGCCATGGCGGGCTTGGCCAGCGGAAGAATGATCTTGGTGAACATCTGCCAGCGGTTGGCGCCGTCCAGCCGGGCGGCTTCTTCGAGTTCGTCCGGGAGGGCAGCGAAGAACTGCCGCATGAAGAACACGCCGAAGGCGGATGCCGCTGTTGGCACGATGATCGCGATCAGTGAGTTCAGCCAGCCGAGTTCGCTGACGATGAGGTAGTTCGGAATCACCAGGATCACCGGTGGGACCAGCAACGTGGCGACGATGACCGCAAAAACTATGCCCTTGCCGCGGAAATTCATGCGCGCCAAGGGGTAGGCCGCCAGCGATGCTGTCAGGACTACCAAGAAGGAGTGGGCCAGGGCGGCGACCATACTGTTGATGAACCAGCGAAGCACCGGGGTGTTGGTGCCGGGAGCCAGGATGGCCTCGTAGGCCTGTAGGGAGAAAGGGTTGGGAATCCAGGACGGGGGAATCGCTGTGGCGTCTGCCCGGGTTTTGAACGAGGTCATGATCATGAAGATGATCGGGCTGATGAAGACCAGTGCCACGATGCCGAGGACTACCAGCCGCAGGATGCTGCGGCTGGTGTTGGTGGGGCGTTTGGCGGGAAGGGATTCGTTCTGCAGGGCCTGCGGCTGGGTGAGCTGGGTCATTTGGACACCTTCTTGTCGCGTTTCTCGCGGAACAGCCAGAAAACAATGAGGCTAAGCGCCATCAGGAACAGGGTCAGCACGTAACTCATCGCCGCAGCGCTGCCCATGGAGAAGTTGCGCAGGCCAGTTTCAGCGATCTGATAGATCGCGGTGCGCGTTTCCCGTCCCGGGCCGCCCTGTGTCATGAGGTAGGACTGGCCGAACATGTTCACCGAAGCGATGAGGGTGACGATGGTGACGAAGGACAGCACAGGTCGCAGACCGGGCAAAGTGACGTTGAGAAACTGCTGCCAGCCGTTTGCGCCGTCCACGCGGGCCGCCTCGTACAGCTCTGCGGGAATGTCCTGGAGTGCGGCCAAGTAGATTACGGCGTTGAAGCCGAGCGTCCACCACACCGTCACCCCGACAAGAGCTACCCAGGCAGCGGGGGTGGAGGTGGTCCAGGCGGTATCGTCCGGCAGCCCGAGAAGGCCAAGGTAGTAGTTGACCAACCCAATGTTGTTATCCAGAAGGTACCGCCACAGGACGGCCACCACGGCGACACCGAGCACATAGGGGGCGAAGTAGACGGCGCGGAAGAAATTTCGGCCGGGGAATTTCTTTGCCATCAGCAGCGCCACCGCCAGGGGTATGGTGAGCAGCAGCGGCACGCTGAACAGAGTGAATATTCCTGTTGCCTGCATTGAACCCCAGAAATTCTTTGACTGCGCAGACTCAGGGTCAAACAGTCTGGTGTAGTTCTCGGCCCCGACGAAAGGTTTCAGGGGGAGGGTGTAGTCCCAGTTGTGGAGGCTGATCCACGCGCCGAAAACAATTGGAACCAGCACGAACCCGATAAACAGAAGCAGATACGGGGCCAGGAACAGCCACGGGGTGGCCGCGGCCTGCTTTTTGATGGTCCTGCTGGTGTCGGGGCCCTGCGGCCGGGGTGCCCTCTTCTCTAAGAGGGCACCCGTCGTCTTTGTCGAAGTCATGATTTCCGTCAGTTCCCGAACGAGGCTTGGTTTTCTTCCATCAGCGTGCTCGCCTGCTTGGCCGCGTCCGTAAGGGCCTGCTTGGGCTCCTGCGTGCCAAGGATCGCGTTGCTTACGGCGAGCTCGAGTGTTTCGCTCTGGACGGTGCCGATACCCGGCACCGGGGGAAGGAAACGCATCGACTCGATCTTCTGGGCAATCGCTTCCTGCGGCATTCCCTTCAGTGCACCGGCTGCCCGCACGGATTCGCGTGCCGGGATCATTCCTGACCCTGCCCATTCTGCTGAGTGCTCACTCATCCAGGCGATGAACACCTGTGCCGCAGCCTGTTTGTTCGCATCGGGTGAGGCCTGGCGGGGCAGGAAGAAGTTGTGGGAATTCGCCCACACTGCGTCTTTTTCTCCGATGACCGGGACCGGAACGGCCTTGTAGGGAAGACCGGACGCATCGAGGTCGTTGAGCTGCCAGATGCCGTCCCAGGTGATTGACGTTTCGCCGTTCTTGAACGCGACGTACTGGGAATCAACGGCGACATCCTTTGGGCTGTAGCCGTCCTTGATGACGGAGGTCTGCCATGCGAGGGCCTGCACGCCTTCCTCGGAATCGAAGGTGGCCTTGGCTTCCTCGGCGTTATAGGGGTCCCCGCCGTTTTGCCAGAGCAGCGAAAGGTGCATCAGGTGCGCGGGCCACTTGGCCGGCATCCAGAACGGGTTTTCGAACCCTGCGTTCTTGAGTTTGGCGAGGGCATCCTTGAAGGAAGCTGCGTCCGTGGGCGCCTCTGTGATGCCTGCCTTCGCGAAGTGCTCTGTGTTGTAGTACATGGCGAGCGAGTGCACGTCCAGCGGCACGCCGTAGCGTTTGTCCTTGTAGACGCCCGCTTCCCATACCTCTTTGGTGAAGTCGTCTGCAGTAAGGTCCAGCCCGGATGTCAGCTTGTCCAGCGGAACAATCACGTTGCGGGCGGCGTTGGTGGCGAGCTGATCCAGATGCATGACCCCCACGTCGGGTCCTTCCCCGGCAGTGACGGCCGCTGGAAGGCGCTGGTAGAAGTCAGCCCACTGCATTGTGTTGGAGACGACCTTGATGTTCTCGTGCTCCGCATTGAAGTCTTTAACCATTTGCTCCATGAAGGGGCCGTCTCCGCCGGTAAACCCGTTCCAGTATGAGAGCTCAACGGCTGGACCGGTGTATTCACCGGTGAACTCCTGCTCGGTGGTCTGCTGGCCACCCGAACCGCTGCACGCGGTCAGGGCCATAAGAGCTGCGGCGCCAAGGGCCGTAGCGGTGGAAATGCGACTGCGGAATGACCGCTTTGCATAGGTCATCATTGTCCTCCTAGTGAAACGTGCACCATCTGGCGTGGGCATCGTTGATCGGCATGCCGCATTCCTGTGACGCACGGAACACTGGCCTCCGTAAAACATACAGCGCTGTAAACGGGGTGTCCAGTGTTTTCTATTTCACGCGCCAGCCTCCAGCCTTGGTCGGTCCGGGCAGGACCAGCGGTGCCGTTAGGATGAGGTCGATAGAAGATCAAGGACTGGGTTGGGCACGCCGGCGCTGCGGGACAAATCGCTTGCCGCGGTTGGAGCACCACGATTTGGCTGTTGCTCCGCCAGGGCCTTTGGGGGCCGCGGTTGCTGTCCTACCCGGCGGGCGTCTCTTCGGTGTCGCGGGTAGTCACGAGGAAAATCGCCAGAGACAGGATGACATTATGGGTAGGGTTCGCCTGCAGGACGTCGCCGAGGTGGCCGGCGTCTCAATGAAGACGGTGTCAAACGTCGTTCACAACTATGCCCATGTCAGCCAGCCCATGCGGGAACGGGTGCAGCAGGCGATAGACGAACTGGGTTACCGTCCCAACGCCCTTGGCAGGAGCCTGGCCACGGGAAAAACCGGCATGCTTGCCCTGGCTTTCAGCGACGTCAGCCTCCCCTACTTCTCCGAGCTCGCGCGCATTGTCTCCATGGAAGCGTCACGCCGAGGCTACCGTCTGCTGCTCGAACAGACAGACGGCACCCTTGAGGGGGAGCGGGCGGTCATCGCCATGACTGAGGCCGGACTTGTGGACGGCATTATTTTCCAGCCTTCAACCATGTCGGCGCTGGAAATCGCGCGCCACCGCGCGGATACGCCCTTGGTCCTGCTCGGGGAAGGCTCGGCGCCGTTGAGTGTTGACCGGGTGATGATCGACAATGTCGAGGCTGCAATGGCAGCAACCCGCCACCTCCTGGCGATGGGCCGGCGGCGGATAGGTTTCCTTGGCCACGAACAGGACAAGCTTTCGGCAACCTCCCAACAGCGACTGATGGGGTACCAGGAAGCACTGGAAGTGGCTGGCATGCGCGTGGATACGGCCTTGCTGATTCCCAGCCGCAGCATCAGCTCCCGCGACGCTGCACGCGCCACGGGGGAGGCCCTCGACCGCGGACTGCAACTGGACGCGCTGTTCTGCCGCGACGACCTCGCTGCCATTGGCGCCCTGCGGGCACTGCAGGAACGCGGGCTTGCCGTTCCTGGCGATGTCGCTGTCATCGGTTGGGACAACATCTCCATGTCGGCTTTCACCTACCCAAGCCTCACTACGGTCGCGGCTGACACAAGCGCGCTGGCAAGCGCCGCCCTTGACCTGCTGGAGGAGCGGATAGCCGGCTACGCGGGGGCAGGCCGGCACAAGCTGGTGGATTACTCCCTGGAGCTCAGGGAAAGCGCGCCGCAGCTGCCCTGAGGTTGGCAGCCCGGACTCGCGGGTCTCAATGACAAAGATACATATAACGCAAGCAAAAATAGCTTTCTGTTTACAGCGCTGGAAAAATCGTACACACTTGAGGCATGCATACTGACGCTGCGCCTCGAGCCACAGACCATATCCGCGCGAGCAGGAGCGGAGGAACGTACCCGCGGCCGCAACTGGTCCGGGGGGCCCATCACACCCTTGACGTAGTTAGCGGCTTCGCCTACGACGACGACGACCGTGGACGGTTTGAGCACTGGGAACTGCGCCCGGACGTGTTCACCCAGAGGATCCAGCTGCCCTTCGCGCCGGAATCCGCAGCCTCCGGCATCGGCGACACCGGCTACCACCCGATCGTCTGGTACCGGATCGCTTTGGATGAGTCGGCACTGGATGAGGCCGGCAGGATCTCGCAGGGCGACACTATCCTGCTGCATTTCGGCGCCGTGGATTACGCCGCCGACGTGTGGGTGGACGGCCAGCACGTTGGGTCCCATGAGGGTGGCCAGACAGCTTTCAGCATTGACATCACCACCGCTCTTGGGCGGGACACGGAGGATCACAGCATCGTGGTCCGCGCCCAGGACGACCCCTTGGATGTCACCGTTCCCCGCGGCAAGCAGGACTGGCAGGTGGAGCCCCACTCCATCTGGTACCACCGCACCACCGGCATCTGGCGGACCGTGTGGGTGGAAGCGGTGCCCGCGCTCCACGTCCGCCACCTCTCATGGACGCCCAACGTCCCCGAGGCCTCGGTAAGAGCCGAACTGGAACTAAGCCACAGGCCGCTCGATGGTGCTTCCGTCGACGTCACCCTGTCCTTGGACGGGCATGAGCTGGCCCGGCAGCAAATCTCTGTCCATAGCGACCAGATAGTTCTGGACATCCCTTTGCAGGCCCAGCGGAACGGCCAAAACTATGAGCAAATGCTCTGGTCCCCGGAACACCCGCGCCTCATCGACGCCACCGTCACCGTCACTGATGCCATGGGCACCAGTGACGTCGTGGCATCGTACCTAGGTCTGCGTTCCGTCGCGGCGGCGCACGGAACGTTCCTGCTCAATGACCGGCCCACCTACGTCCGCTCGGTGCTGGAGCAGGGCTACTGGCCGCAGTCCCACTACACCGCACCCACCCTCGAGGCCCTTCGCGAAGAGGTTGAGCTCATCAAGTCCCTGGGATTCAATGCCGCCCGGATCCACCAAAAAGTGGAGGACCCGCGGTTCCTCTACTGGTGCGATCGGCTGGGCCTGATGATCTGGGGTGAAACCGCCGGCGCGTATGAATTCAACCCACTTGCCGTCAGCCGGCTCACCAAGGAGTGGGTGGACATCGTCCGGTCTTCCGCCTCGCACCCAAGCATCATCACCTGGGTGCCGCTGAACGAATCCTGGGGCGTGCAGCACGGAGCGCACTCCGAAGCGCAACGCTCCTATGGCCTGGCACTGGCCAACCTTACCCGCGCACTGGACCCGTCCCGGCCTGTCATCTCCAACGACGGTTGGGAGCACACGGATTCGGAAATCTGGACCTTCCACGACTACGAACACTCCGGCGAAATCCTGCGACAGCGGTACGGCAGCAAGGCAAACATCGATGCCATGATCCGGGGCATCGGTCCAGCCGGACGGCGCATGTCCGTCATCCCGGAGCCTGACACTGACAGGCCCGTCATGTTGACCGAATTCGGAGGCATCTCATATGCGCCCGGTACAGCTTTTGATGACAGTTGGGGCTACTCTGCCGCCGCCAATGCGGTCGATTTCCAGGACCGGCTATCGGCAATTCTCGACGCAGTGAACGCCTCCGCACACCTCTCGGGCTTTTGCTACACCCAGATCACGGACACACGGCAGGAGACAAACGGGCTGTGTGACGAAAACCGGAAGCCGAAACTCCCGGTTGCAGCCCTGGCCCAGATCATCACAGGAAGACCATGCCCGTAATGTCCCGGCTGCCCCTGTCCGGCCGCCAGATCGACCTCGAACACGGCCCGTACATGGCCTCCCTCGCCACCGTAGGCGCATCATTGCGCACCTTGCGCTTCAAGGGCAGGGACCTGGTTCTTCCCTACGCGGCCGATGACGTTCGTCCTGCCTATCGCGGGGCAATTCTCGCCCCCTGGCCGAACCGGGTGACCGACGGCCGGTACTCCTTCAATGGCGTCCGGCACCAGCTCAACATCACCGAACCCCAGCGTGGGCACGCGCTGCACGGCTTGCTCGTCTGGCAGGACTGGTCCATTGATGGCGCCACCGGTTCCTCGGTCACGTTGTCCTGCACCCTTGTGGCGCAGCAGGGATACCCGTTTCCCCTCCACGTGCAGGCCCGCTACACCCTCGATGAAACCGGCCTCACCACCACCGTCAGCGCACTGAACATCGGACCCGGCGCAGCCCCCTACGGGGTGGCTGCACACCCCTACCTCGTCGCAGGCGAAGGGACGGTCAATGACTGGACGCTAGAACTGCCGGCTGAAAAGATGCTGCAGGTAACCGAAGACCGGCTGGTCCCTACAGGACTTGCCGACGTCGGCGGTCCTGGCGCACAGGAGTATGACTTCCGCCAGGCCCGGCCCATCGGTTCCCTGCCAATCGATCACGCCTTCACCGGGCTCACCCGAAATCCAGCCGGTCAGGCGGCCCTGCGGCTCACCCGGGCCGACGGCACCGGAACAGCCATGATCTGGGGCGAGGAATGTCCCTGGGTGCAGATCCACACCGCGGACGCACCCGAGGCCGGGGCACGGCACGGCCTCGCCGTCGAACCCATGACCTGCCCTCCCAACGCCTTCAACTCGACAACAGACCTGCATATCCTCCAGCCTGGCAACACGCATACGGCCCGCTGGACGATACAGGCCATTGACCAAACCGCCCTACCTTCCGGTGGAACGTAACCCAGAGACCAGGACGGCAAACAAACACACTGCACACCTTGCCCGAGTGAAGGCAGGGTGGCGCAATGATCGGTCCCGAAGAGGAGGAAGAGCAGTACATGAAGATTCTGGTCACCGGAGGCACCGGCTACATCGGTTCCCACACTGTTTTGTCCCTGCAGGAAGCCGGCCATGACGTGGTGGTGATCGACAACCTGGTCAACTCCAGTGAAGAGTCCCTCCTGCGGGTTGCCGAACTCAGCGGCAAGACCGCAAAGTTCCATAATGTCGACCTCGTGGACGAGGCCGCCGTCGAGCGTGTCTTCGCCGACAGCCCC